>NZ_JBYVYM010000001.1:0-452122 GCF_058148225.1 Pseudomonas sp. DF5 | reverse complement strand
GCCAACGCTAAGCGTTGGCCTTTTTCGTTTCAGCGGTCCTGCCGGATCAGAAATCCAGGTTAGACACCGCCAGAGCATTGCTTTCGATGAAGTCACGGCGAGGTTCGACCGCATCACCCATCAGGGTATTGAAGATCTGGTCGGCGCCGATGGCGTCTTCGATGGTCACTTTGAGCATGCGGCGCGAGCCCGGATCCATGGTGGTTTCCCACAGCTGATCAGGGTTCATCTCACCCAGACCTTTGTATCGCTGGATAGTGTGGCGCTTGGTACTTTCGGCCATCAGCCATTCAAGGGCTTCCTTGAACTCGGTGACGGCTTTCTTGCGTTCGCCGCGCTGAATATAAGCGCCATCGTCCAGTAGGGTGCTCAGTTGAGCGCCCAGGGAGACGACGGTCTTGTAATCGTTGCTGCCGAAGAAGTCGCGGTTGAAGGTGACGTAGTTCGACAGGCCGTGGGAGATCAGTTCGACCTCAGGCAGCCAGACGTTACGTTCACGGTCTTCACGCAGGCTGGCCTTGTAGACCAGGCCGGACTTCTCGACGGTGCGCAAGCGAACTTCGTACTGAGCCAGCCAATCCTGCATCGCTGCATGATCGGACAGCTGCTCCATGCTGACTGCTGGCAGGTAGATGAAGTGCTCGGTCAGTTCCTGTGGGTACAGGCGCGACAGACGCTTGAGGGTCTTCATTACCAGGCGGAAGTCATTCACCAGACGCTCGAGGGCTTCACCGGAGATACCCGGGGCTTCCTCGTTCAGGTGCAGGCTCGCATCTTCCAGGGCCGACTGCGTCATGTACTCTTCCATGGCGTCGTCGTCTTTGATGTATTGCTCTTGCTTGCCTTTCTTGACCTTGTACAGCGGTGGCTGAGCGATGTAGATGTAGCCGCGCTCGATCAGCTCTGGCAACTGACGGAAGAAGAAGGTCAGCAGCAGGGTACGGATGTGCGAACCGTCGACGTCAGCATCGGTCATGATGATGATGTTGTGATAACGCAGCTTGTCGATGTTGTATTCGTCGCGACCGATGCCGCAGCCTAGCGCGGTGATCAAGGTGCCCACTTCTTGCGAAGAGATCATCTTGTCGAAGCGCGCCTTCTCGACGTTCAGGATCTTGCCCTTCAATGGCAGGATGGCCTGGGTCTTGCGGTTACGCCCCTGCTTGGCAGAGCCGCCAGCAGAGTCACCTTCCACAAGGTACAGTTCGGAGAGGGCAGGGTCTTTTTCCTGGCAGTCCGCCAATTTGCCCGGCAGGCCGGCGATATCCAGCGCGCCTTTACGACGGGTCATCTCACGGGCTTTACGCGCAGCTTCACGTGCACGCGCCGCGTCGATCATCTTGCCGACGACCAGCTTGGCTTCGTTCGGGTTTTCCAGCAGGAAGTCGGAGAAGTACTTGCCCATTTCCTGTTCGACCGCGGTCTTCACTTCGGAAGACACCAGCTTGTCTTTGGTCTGGGAGCTGAACTTCGGATCCGGCACTTTCACCGAAATGATCGCCGTCAGGCCTTCGCGGGCATCGTCACCGGTGGTGGCGACTTTGTGCTTCTTCGCCAGACCTTCAGCTTCGATGTAGGTGTTCAGGTTACGCGTCAGTGCCGAACGGAAACCCACCAGGTGAGTACCGCCATCGCGCTGCGGAATGTTGTTGGTGAAGCACAACAGGTTCTCGTTGAAGCTGTCGTTCCACTGAAGGGCGATTTCCACGCCGATGCCGTCTTCACGCTGGATGTTGAAGTGGAACACCTGGTTGACCGCAGTCTTGTTGGTGTTCAGGTATTCAACGAACGCACGCAGACCACCTTCGTACTTGAACAACTCTTCCTTGCCGCTGCGCTCGTCCTTGAGGACGATGCCGACGCCGGAGTTGAGGAAGGACAGCTCGCGAATCCGCTTGGCCAGGATGTCCCAGCTGAAGTGGATATTTTTGAAGGTGTCAGCCGAAGGCTTGAAGTGAATCTGGGTACCGGTGGATTCGCTGTCGCCAACGATTTTCATCGGCTCTTGCGGAACACCGTGGACGTAAGTCTGTTCCCAGATTTTGCCGCTGCGGCGAACGGTCAGGACCAGTTCTTCGGACAGGGCGTTAACCACCGATACACCTACACCGTGCAGACCGCCGGAAACTTTGTAGGAGTTGTCGTCGAACTTACCGCCGGCGTGCAGCACGGTCATGATGACCTCGGCTGCTGAAACGCCTTCTTCTTTATGCACGTCTACCGGGATGCCACGACCGTTGTCACGAACGGTGATGGACTCATCCGGGTGGATGATGATGCTGATGTCGTCGCAGTGGCCGGCCAAAGCTTCGTCGATCGAGTTATCGACCACCTCGAACACCATGTGGTGCAGACCGCTGCCATCGTCGGTGTCACCAATGTACATACCGGGACGTTTGCGTACGGCATCCAGGCCTTTCAGCACTTTAATGCTCGTTGAGTCGTACGTATTTTCTTCGCTCAATGCCTTCACTCCCGATGGTCGTGGGTCTGGGTGATACGGCCCTGTTCCACGTGGAACAGAGCGACTGGCGTTTCCGTCTGCCAGCCTTCCCTCAATAATTCGTGATCTACACAGGTGATAAAGACCTGGCAGCGTAAGTCTTCCAGCAAGCGGCAAAGCGCGCGACGGTGGTGCTCGTCCAGTTCGGACGGCAGGTCATCCACCAGATAAATACACTGGCCGCGTCGGGCCTGGCTGACCAAGTGCCCTTGGGCGATCCGCAATGCACAGACCACTAACTTCTGCTGACCACGGGACAAGATGTCCGCGGCGTTATGTGCGCCTAATCGGAGACGCAAATCAGCACGTTGTGGTCCAGCCTGGGTATGACCCATTTGCTGGTCCCGCTGAAGGGACCCGGCGAGCACTGCACTCAACTCACGGTCTTTGTCCCAGCCTCGGTAATAGCTGAGCGTCAAACCCTCAAGCTCAACCAGTTCGCTCAAGGTCTGTTCAAAGACTGGTTTCAAGGCTTTGATGTAAGCGCGGCGGTATTCATCTATTTCATCGCTGGCCTGGCACAGTTCCCTGTCCCAAACCGCTTGCGAAACGGCGTCAAGTGTACCATGCCGCAGCCAAGAGTTTCTCTGGCGCAAGGCCTTCTGCAGGCGCTGCCACGTGGACATGAATCGCGGTTCCACGTGGAACACACCCCAGTCGAGAAACTGCCGGCGAATCTTCGGAGCGCCTTCCAGCAAGCGAAAACTATCCGGGTTGATCAACTGCAGCGGCAGGATCTCCGCCAGTTGCGCCGCACTACGGGCGTTCTGCCCGTCGATGCGGATCTGAAACTCTCCCTGACGATCGCGAGATATCCCCAACGCGCTGTGCCCGCCCTCGGCCAATTCGACCTGGCCAAATACCGTGCACGCCAATTGCTCGTACTGAATGACCGGTAACAGACGGCTGCTACGAAACGAACGGGCAAGCCCCAGCAGATGTATGGCTTCCAGAACACTGGTTTTGCCGCTGCCGTTGGCGCCGTAAAGAATGTTGATTCGGGGGGAGGGGGAGAAGGTCACCGGGTGCAGATTGCGCACCGCGGTGACCGAGACGCGACTTAAGGACATCTAGCTTCTGCTGAGCATGATTACAGACGCATCGGCATGACAACGTAAGCCGAGTCGTCGTTGTCGGACTCTTGCACCAGCGCACTGCTGTTGGAGTCGGACAGGATCAGACGAACCTGCTCGGTGGTCATCACGCCCAATACGTCGAGCAGATAGCTCACGTTGAAGCCAATTTCCAGAGAGCCGCCGTTGTACTCAACGCCCACTTCTTCTTCCGCTTCCTCCTGCTCCGGGTTGTTCGCCTGGATCTTCAGCTGACCATTGGCCAGTTGCAGACGGATACCACGGTACTTTTCGTTGGACAGAATCGCGGTACGGCTGAATGCTTCACGCAGGGCCTGGCGATCGCCGAGTACCAGCTTGTCGCCGCCTTTAGGCAGAACGCGCTCGTAGTCAGGGAATTTACCGTCGACCAGTTTCGAGGTGAAGGTGAACTCGCCGGTGGTGGCACGGATGTGGTGCTGGCCCAGCACGATGCTGACGTTGCCTTCCGGTTCGGTCAGCAGACGCGCCAGTTCCAGAATACCTTTGCGTGGCACGATGACCTGATGACGATCCGGCTGACCGATATCGGCCTGCATCGAACACATGGCCAGACGGTGACCGTCGGTCGCTACGGCACGGATGATCCCGGCCGAGACTTCCAGCAGCATGCCGTTGAGGTAGTAACGCACGTCCTGCTGCGCCATAGCGAAGCTGGTGCGTTCGATCAGACGACGCAGTTTGCTTTGCTCGAGGCTGCAGGTCAGCGAACCCGGGCCCTCTTCTACCGTAGGGAAGTCGTTGGCCGGCAGGGTCGACAGGGTGAAGCGGCTACGGCCGGCCTTCACCACGAGCTTCTGCTCATCGACCTTGATGTCGATCAGTGCATCGTTCGGCAGGCTCTTGCAGATGTCCATCAGCTTGCGCGCAGGCACAGTGATGGAGCCCGGGTCTGCCGGCTCTTCAAGTTGCACACGACCGACCAGCTCGACTTCCAGGTCGGTACCGGTCAGCGACAGTTGCTGGCCTTCGACAACCAGCAGCACGTTGGAAAGCACCGGCAAGGTCTGTCGGCGCTCGACGACGCCTGCGACCAGTTGCAGGGGTTTCAACAGGGCTTCGCGTTGAATGGTGAAATGCATGGTCTAGTCCCTTGCCTTAATAAGCTGCGCTGGTGTTCATCAAGTGGTCAGTGTACGCAGCAGGTTCTTGTAGTCCTCGCGGATGTCCGCGTCGGATTCCTTAAGCTCGTTGATCTTGCGGCAGGCGTGCAAAACAGTCGTGTGGTCGCGGCCGCCAAACACATCGCCGATTTCCGGCAGGCTGTGGTTGGTCAATTCCTTGGACAACGCCATGGCGACCTGACGCGGACGTGCAACCGAGCGTGAACGACGCTTGGATAGCAGGTCGGAGATCTTGATCTTGTAATACTCGGCGACGGTGCGCTGAATGTTATCCACAGAGACCAGTTTGTCTTGCAGCGCCAACAAGTCTTTCAGGGATTCGCGAATCAACTCGATGGTGATGTCGCGCCCCATGAAGTGCGAGTGGGCGATCACGCGTTTTAGCGCGCCTTCCAGCTCACGGACGTTGGAGCGAATACGCTGGGCAATGAAGAATGCCGCGTCGTGTGGCAGATCGACTTTGGCCTGGTCGGCCTTTTTCATCAGGATCGCCACGCGGGTTTCCAGCTCCGGCGGTTCGACGGCAACCGTCAGGCCCCAGCCAAAGCGGGATTTGAGACGTTCTTCAAGGCCTTCGATTTCTTTCGGATAGCGGTCACTGGTGAGAATGACCTGCTGGCCACCTTCGAGCAGGGCGTTGAAGGTGTGGAAAAACTCTTCCTGCGAACGTTCCTTGCGAGCGAAGAACTGAATGTCATCGATCAGCAACGCATCCACCGAACGGTAGAAGCGCTTGAACTCGTTGATCGCGTTCAGTTGCAGCGCCTTGACCATGTCGGCCACGAAACGCTCCGAATGCAGGTACACGACCTTGGCATTCGGGTTCTTCTTTAACAGGTGGTTACCCACAGCGTGCATCAAGTGGGTTTTACCCAAACCGACGCCGCCATAAAGGAAGAGCGGGTTGTAACCGTGTTTGGGGTTGTCCGCCACCTGCCAGGCCGCAGCCCGTGCCAGTTGGTTGGACTTACCTTCGACGAAGTTCTCGAAAGTGAAAGTGCGGTTCAAGTAGCTGGTGTGCTTGAGCGCGCCTTCGACCTGCACCGTGCGCTGCTCGGAACGCACCGGGGCCTGTTGCGAACTGGCGCCGGCCATTGGGTCGAAGCTGTCGCGGGACGGCTCTTCACTGACCTCGGCAACTTTTTGCGTCGAACGCTTGGTCGGTGCCGTCGTCGGAGCAGGGGCCGGAGCGCTGACCGGTGTGGCAGCCGCCTGAGCCTGGGACGCCGCAGCGGCCAACGGGGCATTGGGTGCCGCACGCGGAGCCGAACTGCGTTTGCTGCCTATTAATAAGGAAAGCGCCGGCGCCATGCCATTGCCATGCTCATCCAGCAGTTCAAGGACACGGCCCAGGTACTTTTCGTTGACCCAGTCGAGAACAAAACGATTCGGTGCGTAGACACGCAGCTCATCGCCTTCGGCTTCGACCTGTAGTGGACGGATCCAAGTGTTGAATTGTTGGGCAGGCAGCTCATCGCGCAAAAGCTCCACGCACTGCTGCCAAAGTTCCACTGACACGGATATCCCCTAAGTTGAAAGCCGGTGAGGCAAAAACAAGCGGTCATTGTAGCGGCCAGACGCCCACTTATCCACATGCAGGTTGCGCACAGGGCATGAATTATCAATGCGTTAACCCTCGAAAAGAAGACCAACGGTATGTGCATAAGCTCTGTGGATAACCGACCATGAGGGCACTGGACAAGTGGGGGCGAAACTCGGTGGATAACCTGCCTGTGGATAACTGACCTTTCCACGCACAGCTTATCCGATAGCGCAGCACAGGCTGATCACCGTTTTCCACCGTAGTTGTCATTCTCTGTACATCACGGTTTTAAAGGGCTGAGGGTAGTTATCCACAGAAGGTCGCATGCCTAGCTTTTACAAGCTTTACAGAAAAGCTTTAAATAATTCCCTTCTTTATTTCTATATCTAGCGAAGACCTGCGGACGAGCAAAACCTCTGGAGATCTATTTATAAGGAAACGTTGGTTGGAAATTGACCTAGAGGCTTGCTTTCTCTAGAATCCCCGGTCTCTTAAAACGGGGGCCATTCCGGCCCGTTGTGGACGAACCAGGTAACACGACAATGAAACGTACTTTCCAACCAAGCACTATCAAACGCGCTCGTACCCACGGTTTCCGTGCTCGCATGGCTACCAAGAACGGTCGTGCCGTCCTGTCGCGTCGTCGCGCCAAAGGTCGTGCGCGTCTGGCAGTTTGATAATCCGGCACTGGAGGTGAGTCAGGACTTCAGTCGGGATAAGCGTCTGCTTACTCCCCGGCATTTCAAGGCAGTCTTTGACTCCCCTACCGGCAAGGTTCCGGGGAAAAATCTCCTGCTCCTTGCGCGCAATAACGATCTTGATCACCCCCGTCTCGGGCTGGTTATCGGGAAAAAGAGCGTAAAGCTCTCCGTCGAGCGCAATCGCCTCAAACGTCTGATGCGCGAATCGTTTCGCCTGAACCAGGATTCGCTGGTCGGTTGGGACATTGTTATCGTCGCGCGCAAAGGTTTGGGTGACGTAGAAAACCCCGAATTGATTCAGCATTTCGGCAAACTCTGGAAGCGTCTGGCACGCAGCAAGCCGGTACCAGCAGTCAAAACCGAAACTGTAGGGGTAGACAGTCCCGATGCGTAAACTGGCACTCGTTCCGATCCAGTTTTATCGCTATGCCATTAGTCCCCTGATGGCCAACCACTGTCGTTTCTACCCCAGTTGTTCCTGCTACGCGTTAGAAGCCATAGAAAATCATGGCCTTCTGCGCGGTGGCTGGCTGACCTTTCGTCGTTTAGGTCGCTGTCATCCGTGGAATTCCGGTGGTTATGACCCGGTTCCACCTATCCCTACCTCCCGTTCTTCTTCGATGGCCGAGTAATCATGGATATCAAACGCACGATCCTGATCGTCGCCCTGGCAATCGTGTCCTACGTTATGGTTCTTAAATGGAACCAGGACTATGGCCAGGCTGCCCTGCCGACTCAGAATGTTGCTTCCAGCACTACCGCACCGGGCCTACCGGATACGGCGACTGGCAATAATGCTTCCGCCAGTGACGACATCCCGCGCGCCGCAAGCGATACCAGTGCAACTGCACCTGCTGAAACGCCAGTGGCTGCCAGCAAAGACCTCATCCAGATCAAAACGGATGTGCTCAACCTGGCTATCGATCCACAAGGTGGCGATGTTGCCCAGTTGACTCTGCCGCTGTATCCACGTCGCCAGGACCATCCGGAAATTCCATTCCAGCTGTTCGATAACGGCAACGAGCGGACTTATCTGGCTCAGAGCGGCCTGATCGGCACCAATGGCCCGGACGCAAGTCCTGCCGGTCGTCCGGTTTACTCCTCCGAGAAGAAGACTTATCAACTGGCTGACGGTCAGGACCAATTGGTCGTGGACTTGAAGTTCAGCAAGGACGGCGTCAACTACATCAAGCGTTTCACCCTGAAACGTGGCCTGTATGACGTAACCGTTTCCTACCTGATCGACAACCAGAGCGCTCAGCCCTGGTCCGGTGCAATGTTCGCGCAGTTGAAGCGCGACGCCAGTTCCGATCCTTCTTCCAGCACTGCCACCGGCACCGCGACTTACCTGGGCGCCGCCCTGTGGACAAGTAACGAGCCGTACAAGAAAGTGTCGATGAAGGACATGGACAAGGCTCAGCTGAAAGAAACCGTCAGCGGTGGTTGGGTTGCCTGGTTGCAGCACTACTTCGTGACCGCGTGGATTCCGGTCAAGGGCGAAAACAACGTCGTCCAGACCCGTAAAGACAGCAAAGGCAACTACATCATCGGCTACACCGGTCCTTCTCTGACCGCTGCGCCAGGTGCCAAGGTTGAAACCAGCGCCGTTCTGTACGCTGGTCCAAAAAGCCAGGCTGTGCTGAAACAGTTGTCCCCAGGCCTGGAACTGACCGTCGACTACGGCATTCTGTGGTTCATTGCCCAGCCAATCTTCTGGTTGCTGCAACATATCCACGCACTGGTTGGTAACTGGGGCTTCTCGATTATCTTCCTGACCATGCTGATCAAGGGGATTTTCTTCCCGCTGTCGGCCGCCAGCTACAAATCCATGGCACGCATGCGTGCAGTGGCACCGAAACTGGCTGCGCTGAAAGAGCAACATGGCGAAGACCGGCAGAAAATGTCGCAAGCCATGATGGAGCTGTACAAGAAAGAGAAGATCAATCCACTGGGTGGCTGCTTGCCAATCCTGGTGCAGATGCCGGTTTTCCTTTCGCTGTACTGGGTTCTGCTGGAAAGCGTGGAAATGCGCCAGGCGCCATTCATGCTGTGGATTACTGATCTGTCGATCAAGGATCCGTTCTTCATTCTGCCGATCATCATGGGTGCAACCATGTTCATCCAGCAGCAGTTGAACCCGACGCCTCCGGATCCGATGCAGGCCAAGGTGATGAAGCTGATGCCAATCATCTTCACCTTCTTCTTCCTGTGGTTCCCGGCCGGTCTGGTACTGTACTGGGTAGTGAACAACTGCCTGTCGATCGCCCAACAGTGGTACATCACGCGTAAGATCGAAGCAGCTACCAAAGCAACTGCCTGATTTACACTGTGGATAACCACTCAAAACGCCCCCTAGTGGGGCGTTTTGCTATCTGTCACTTTTGTCTGGATACCGGTTTATGAGCGTTCCTCGTGAAACCATCGCAGCCGTCGCCACCGCCCAGGGGCGCGGCGGTGTAGGCATCGTCCGTATTTCCGGGCCGCTGGCGAGTGTGGCGGCCAAAGCCATCAGCGGCCGCGAACTGAAACCGCGGTTCGCCCATTACGGCCCGTTCCTCAGTGAAAACGAAGAGGTGCTGGACGAAGGCATCGCGCTGTATTTCCCGGGACCGAATTCGTTCACCGGCGAAGATGTGCTGGAGCTGCAGGGCCACGGCGGTCCAATCGTCCTGGATATGTTGCTCAAACGCTGCCTCGAACTGGGCTGCCGTCTGGCTCGGCCGGGTGAATTCAGCGAACGCGCCTTCCTCAATGACAAACTCGACCTGGCTCAGGCCGAAGCCATCGCCGACTTGATCGAGGCGAGTTCTGCACAGGCTGCACGAAATGCCCTGCGTTCGTTGCAAGGTGCGTTTTCCCAACGTGTGCATAACCTTACCGAGCAATTGATAGGCCTGCGCATTTACGTCGAAGCGGCCATTGATTTCCCTGAAGAAGAAATCGACTTCCTCGCCGATGGCCATGTGCTGAGCATGCTGGACAAAGTACGCGACGAATTATCCACAGTGCTTCGGGAAGCCGGGCAGGGGGCCTTGCTGCGTGACGGCATGACGGTAGTCATTGCCGGCCGGCCGAATGCCGGCAAGTCCAGCCTTCTGAATGCCCTGGCCGGACGTGAAGCCGCGATCGTGACCGAGATCGCCGGCACGACCCGGGACATTCTTCGCGAACATATCCACATCGATGGCATGCCGTTGCACGTGGTCGACACCGCCGGTCTGCGGGATACCGATGATCAGGTGGAAAAAATCGGCGTCGAACGGGCATTGAAAGCCATCGGCGAAGCGGATCGGGTATTGCTGGTGGTCGATGCCACCGCTCCTGAGGCCCTTGATCCGTTTGCCTTGTGGCCTGAATTCCTCGAAACCCGCCCGGATCCGGCAAAAGTGACGTTGATTCGTAACAAGGCAGACCTGACGGGCGAAGCGATCGCCCTGGAAGTCAGCGACGATGGTCACGTCACTATCAGCCTCAGTGCCAGGTCCGCTGGCGAAGGCCTGGAATTGCTGCGTGATCATCTCAAGGCATGCATGGGTTACGAGCAGACCTCTGAAAGCAGCTTCAGTGCTCGCAGGCGTCACCTGGAGGCACTGCGCCATGCGAGTGCTTCCCTTGAGCACGGCCGTGCACAGCTGACACTAGCGGGTGCTGGTGAACTGCTGGCCGAAGATTTGCGGCAAGCCCAGCAGTCTTTGGGCGAAATCACCGGCGCATTCAGCTCCGATGATCTGCTGGGCAGAATCTTTTCCAGCTTCTGCATCGGTAAATAGCCCTCTGCATTACCCACAGGCAGGCCGTTCTGGCCTGTCTGCTCCTCTTCTTCTGAAATAGCCCTCCGTTCTCGAGCAGATTTTTCTGTTCGGACGGATTTTCCGCGCCCGGGATTTGCTCGGTCAGCCCTTTTCTGTGGATTAAGCCCTGTGAATAACTGCCGCTAAGGGCAGTTGATAACAAGGCCTCAAAACTGAAGATAACCGCCTCTGTGGATAACCATCCCTTTCATCCACAGGCTTACACCGGTTATCCAAGGGCCTCATTGGCACATGACCACAGGGTTTTGAATCTCTGTACACATTGAAAATAAAGGCTTTCATAAATCTATCCACAGAAAGGTGGGTCAGTAGAAATAAACATAAAAACAAAGATTTAATAAATTTCTCTCTTTTTAATTTCTATAACCCCGACTTCTCCACAGCTGGTTAAATTTTGTGCAAAGGGTTCTTTAGGAAGGGCGAAGTCCCTATACTTGCCGACCAGGTCCAAGAACCTGAGCTCAAACTATTCCGGATTACCTGACTAAAGCAGGCACGAGGTGCGTGGTGGATTTCCCTTCCCGTTTTGAAGTGATCGTCATCGGCGGCGGTCATGCCGGTACCGAGGCAGCACTTGCATCAGCACGTATGGGGGCAAAAACCCTGTTGCTGACGCATAACGTGGAAACCCTCGGTGCCATGAGCTGCAACCCCGCCATTGGTGGGATCGGCAAAAGCCATCTGGTCAAGGAAATCGATGCCCTGGGCGGCGCGATGGCCATGGCTACCGATAAAGGTGGTATTCAATTTCGCGTATTGAATAGCCGCAAAGGCCCGGCCGTGCGTGCCACTCGCGCCCAGGCAGATCGGGTTCTGTACAAGGCAGCTGTCCGCGAAGCGTTGGAAAACCAGCCGAACCTGTGGATATTTCAACAGGCAGCCGACGACCTGATCGTCGAACAGGAACAGGTCCGCGGTGTTGTCACCCAAATGGGCCTGAGGTTCTTCGCCGATTCCGTGGTTTTGACCACCGGGACCTTCCTTGGCGGACTTATCCACATTGGCATGCAGAATTACTCCGGCGGTCGCGCCGGTGATCCGCCGTCGATTGCTTTGGCACGTCGTCTGCGTGAATTACCGTTGCGTGTCGGTCGCCTGAAAACCGGTACACCACCGCGTATCGACGGTCGCTCTGTGGATTTCTCGGTGATGACCGAGCAAGCAGGGGATACACCGATTCCGGTGATGTCGTTCATGGGCTCCAAAGAACAGCACCCGAAACAGGTCAGCTGCTGGATCACCCACACCAACGCCCGGACCCACGAAATCATTGCTGCCAACCTCGACCGTTCGCCGATGTATTCCGATGCCGGGTTGATCGAAGGCATTGGCCCACGTTATTGCCCGTCGATCGAAGACAAGATCCACCGCTTTGCCGACAAGGAAAGCCACCAGGTCTTCATCGAACCGGAAGGGTTGACCACTCACGAGTTGTACCCGAACGGGATATCCACCTCCTTGCCGTTCGACGTGCAACTGCAGATCGTGCAATCGATCCGTGGCATGGAAAACGCGCACATCGTGCGTCCGGGCTACGCCATCGAATACGACTACTTCGACCCGCGTGACCTGAAGTACAGCCTGGAAACCAAAGTGATCGCCGGTCTGTTCTTCGCCGGGCAGATCAACGGCACCACCGGTTACGAAGAAGCCGGCGCCCAGGGTTTGCTGGCCGGAGCCAACGCCGCACTGCGAGCCCAGGGCAAAGACGCCTGGTGCCCGCGTCGCGACGAAGCCTATATCGGTGTTTTGGTTGACGACCTGATTACCCTCGGTACCCAGGAACCGTATCGGATGTTCACATCCCGCGCCGAATACCGCTTGATTCTGCGCGAAGACAACGCCGACCTGCGCCTGACCGAAAAAGGTCGCGAACTGGGTCTGGTGGATGACGCGCGTTGGGCGGCTTTCTGCAAGAAACGCGAAAGCATCGACCTGGAAGAGCAACGCCTGAAAAGTACCTGGGTTCGCCCGGGCACCGAGCAGGGCGATGCGATTGCCGAGAAGTTCGGTACGCCGCTGACCCACGAATACAATTTGCTCAACCTGCTGAGCCGTCCGGAAATCGACTACGCTGGTCTGATCGCCGTGACTGGCGGGGGCGCAGAAGATCCACAGGTCGCCGAACAGGTTGAAATCAAGACCAAATACGCCGGTTATATCGACCGTCAACAGGATGAAATCGCACGCCTGCGGGCCAGCGAAGACACCAAACTGCCTGTGGATATCGATTACACGAACATCTCCGGTCTCTCCAAAGAGATCCAGAGCAAGCTCGGTGCGACCCGTCCAGAGACTTTGGGCCAGGCGTCGCGTATTCCGGGCGTGACCCCGGCGGCGATTTCGCTGTTGATGATTCATTTGAAAAAACGCGGCGCGGGCCGTCAGTTGGAGCAAAGCGCTTGAGTTCGTTGGTTACCTCGCAACATGCAGAAGAGTTATCCACAGGTGCTCGCCAGCTCGGTGTCACACTGACGGAAGCCCAGCACGCTCAGCTGCTGGGCTATCTGGCCTTGTTGATCAAATGGAACAAGGCTTACAACCTGACCGCCGTGCGCGATCCGGACGAAATGGTCTCCCGTCACCTGCTCGATAGTCTGAGTGTGATGTCGTTCGTCGAAAACGGTCGCTGGCTGGACGTTGGCAGCGGCGGCGGCATGCCGGGCATTCCGTTGGCGATCCTGTTTCCAGAGTCCCAGGTGACCTGTCTGGACAGCAACGGCAAGAAAACCCGCTTCCTGACCCAGGTAAAACTCGAACTCAAACTGGATAACCTGCAAGTTATCCACAGTCGCGTCGAAGCGTTCCAGCCTGAACTGCCATTCAACGGGATCATTTCCCGGGCGTTCAGCAGCATGGAAAACTTCAGCAACTGGACTCGCCATTTGGGCGACGCCGATACACGCTGGCTGGCAATGAAGGGCGTTCATCCCGCCGATGAGCTGGTAGCATTGCCGGCAGACTTCCACCTCGATAGCGAACACGCCCTGGCCGTACCCGGTTGCCAAGGCCAACGCCATCTGCTGATACTGCGCCGCACGGCATGATTGGGAACACAAGCAAGAATGGCTAAGGTATTCGCGATAGCGAACCAAAAGGGTGGTGTGGGCAAGACCACCACCTGCATCAACCTCGCAGCTTCCCTGGTCGCTACCAAGCGTCGGGTGCTGTTGATCGATCTTGATCCACAGGGCAACGCCACCATGGGTAGCGGTGTGGATAAACACGGCCTGGAAAACTCGGTCTACGATCTGCTGATCGGTGAATGCGATCTGGCCCAGGCCATGCACTATTCCGAACACGGTGGTTACCAGTTGTTGCCGGCCAACCGCGATCTGACCGCGGCGGAAGTCGTTCTGCTGGAAATGCAGATGAAGGAAAGCCGTCTGCGCAGTGCGTTGGCGCCGATCCGTGAAAACTACGATTACATTTTGATCGACTGCCCGCCTTCGCTGTCGATGCTCACGCTCAATGCGCTGGTTGCCGCCGACGGGGTCATTATCCCCATGCAGTGCGAGTACTTCGCGCTCGAAGGGTTGAGCGACCTTGTGGATAACATCAAGCGCATTGCCGAACTGCTGAACCCGAACCTGAAAGTCGAAGGCCTGTTGCGGACCATGTATGACCCGCGCCTGAGCCTGATGAACGACGTCTCGGCGCAGCTCAAGGAACACTTTGGCGATCAGCTCTATGACACAGTGATTCCGCGCAACATCCGTCTGGCCGAAGCACCAAGCTATGGCATGCCGGCGTTGGCGTACGACAAATCATCGCGCGGCGCGATCGCCTATCTGGCATTGGCCGGCGAGATGGTTCGCCGTCAGCGCAAAAATTCACGCACCGCCGCTGCCCAGGCAACTTAAGGAATCCCCATGGCCGTCAAGAAACGAGGTCTCGGACGTGGACTGGATGCACTGCTGAGTGGTCCGACTGTCAGCTCGCTGGAAGAACAAGCGGTGCAAGCCGACCAGCGTGAGCTGCAACACCTGCCCCTGGACCTGATCCAGCGTGGCAAGTACCAGCCGCGTCGGGACATGGATCCTCAGGCGCTGGAAGAGCTGGCGCAGTCGATCAAGGCCCAGGGCGTGATGCAACCAATCGTGGTTCGCCCGATCGGCAGTGGCCGCTTCGAAATCATCGCCGGCGAACGCCGCTGGCGTGCCAGCCAGCAGGCTGGCCAGGAAACCATTCCGGCGATGGTTCGCGATGTGCCGGATGAAACCGCCATCGCCATGGCGCTGATCGAGAACATCCAGCGCGAAGACCTCAATCCGATCGAAGAAGCGGTGGCCTTGCAGCGCTTGCAGCAGGAATTCCAGTTGACTCAGCAACAAGTGGCCGAGGCTGTGGGTAAGTCCCGCGTCACCGTGGCCAACCTGTTGCGCCTGATTTCGTTGCCGGAAGTCATCAAGACCATGCTGTCTCACGGCGACCTGGAAATGGGTCATGCCCGTGCCTTGCTGGGTTTACCGGAAAACCAACAGGTTGAAGGGGCGCGACATGTTGTCGCACGGGGGCTGACTGTGCGCCAGACTGAAGCACTGGTTCGCCAGTGGTTGAGTGGCAAACCGGAGCCTGTGGAACCGGTAAAACCGGATCCGGATATCGCCCGGCTCGAGCAGCGCCTGGCCGAGCGCCTAGGCTCTGCGGTGCAGATCCGCCACGGAAAGAAGGGTAAGGGTCAGTTGGTGATCGGCTACAACTCTCTTGATGAACTTCAAGGTGTGCTCGCACACATCCGCTGAAACAATTCCTCTTGTAGCGTGAAGTCGGAAATCACTACCTGACAGTTGAATAGGGGCAGAACCGCCCCTATACTCTGCGCGCATTTTGTCGGCACAAATTATGCCAAGTTATTGAACTACGGCAGCCGACCATTGGGGAGCAAAAGTGATGGAAAACCGCACGCCAGACCGCTTGCCGTTCCATCGACTGGCTGTTTTTCCGGTGTTAATGGCTCAACTTGTCGTTTTGCTGATTGCCGCTTTGGCGCTCTGGCAATGGCATGGAGTCGTTGCCGGGTACTCAGGACTTTGCGGAGGCCTGATAGCCTTGCTTCCCAATATTTATTTTGCACACAGGGCATTTCGGTTTTCCGGCGCCCGAGCAGCTCAAGCCATCGTTCGGTCTTTTTATGCCGGCGAGGCGGGCAAACTGATTTTGACGGCAGTGCTGTTTGCATTGACGTTTGCAGGTGTGAAGCCATTGGCGCCGTTAGCAGTATTCGGCGTCTTCGTGTTGACCCAACTGGTCAGCTGGTTCGCTCCCCTGCTTATGAGAACAAGACTTTCGAGACCTTAGGGCGTTTGAGGCAACCATGGCAGAAACAACCGCTTCGGGCTATATCCAGCACCACTTGCAGAACCTGACCTTTGGTCAGCTACCCAACGGCGGCTGGGGCTTTGCCCACACCGCAGCAGAAGCCAAAGAAATGGGCTTCTGGGCTTTCCACGTCGATACCCTCGGCTGGTCGGTCGCGTTGGGTCTGATCTTCGTTCTTCTTTTCCGCATGGCGGCAAAGAAGGCGACTTCCGGTCAGCCTGGTGCTTTGCAGAACTTCGTTGAAGTATTGGTCGAATTCGTCGATGGCAGCGTGAAAGACAGCTTCCATGGCCGTAGCCCGGTGGTTGCACCGCTGGCACTGACCATCTTCGTCTGGGTCTTCCTGATGAACGCCGTCGACCTGGTACCGGTCGACTGGATTCCTCAACTGGCCATCCTGATCTCCGGCGACCACCACATTCCGTTCCGCGCCGTGTCGACGACCGACCCGAACGCGACCCTGGGCATGGCGTTCTCGGTTTTCGCACTGATCATCTTCTACAGCATCAAGATCAAGGGCATCGGCGGCTTTGTCGGCGAACTGACCCTGCACCCGTTCGGCAGCAAGAACATCTTCGTTCAGGCGCTGCTGATTCCGGTGAACTTCCTGCTGGAGTTCGTCACCCTGATCGCCAAGCCGATCTCCCTGGCTCTGCGTCTGTTTGGCAACATGTATGCCGGTGAGCTGGTGTTCATTCTGATCGCTGTGATGTTCGGCAGCGGTCTGCTCTGGCTGAGCGGCCTGGGCGTAGTTCTGCAGTGGGCGTGGGCTGTGTTCCACATCCTGATCATCACCCTGCAGGCGTTCATCTTCATGATGCTGACCATCGTCTACCTGTCGATGGCGCACGAAGAAAACCATTAAGACCAGTCTCGACTAGTCTGATGTCCTTCCCGGTCAAACGGGAAGGGGCTCTTTACGGGGCCTCTGAAACGATTTGTTTTACCGCTTTAATCTAAAAAACCTAAACCATACGACGTAAAAGTCGGGAGGAAAGATGGAAACTGTAGTTGGTCTAACCGCTATCGCTGTTGCACTGTTGATCGGCCTGGGCGCACTGGGTACCGCAATTGGTTTCGGCCTGCTGGGCGGCAAGTTCCTGGAAGGCGCAGCGCGTCAGCCAGAAATGGTTCCAATGCTGCAAGTTAAAATGTTCATCGTTGCCGGTCTGCTCGACGCCGTAACCATGATCGGTGTTGGTATCGCTCTGTTCTTCACCTTTGCGAACCCGTTCGTTGGTCAAATCGCTGGCTAATTACTCGGATCTTCCGGGTAATTTGGTGTGATGGACAACGTAACTGCGAGGTGTTGGCGTGAACATTAATGCGACCCTGATTGGCCAGTCCGTTGCGTTCCTGATTTTTGTACTGTTTTGCATGAAGTTCGTATGGCCTCCGGTCATCGCGGCACTGCACGAACGTCAAAAGAAGATCGCTGATGGTCTGGACGCTGCCAGCCGAGCAGCTCGCGACCTGGAGTTGGCCCAAGAGAAAGCGGGTCAGCAACTGCGCGAAGCGAAAGCTCAAGCAGCTGAAATCATCGAGCAAGCCAAGAAACGCGGTAGCCAGATTGTCGACGAAGCCCGTGAACAGGCTCGCGTCGAAGCTGACCGTGTGAAGGCTCAGGCTCAGGCCGAGATCGAACAGGAACTGAATAGCGTCAAAGACGCGCTGCGCGCCCAAGTGGGTAGCCTGGCCGTTGGCGGTGCTTCGAAGATCCTGGGTGCCACAATCGATCAAAACGCGCACGCAGAGCTGGTTAACCAACTGGCTGCTGAAATCTAAGCGAGGGCGATCATGGCAGAACTGACCACGTTGGCCCGACCTTACGCTAAGGCGGCCTTCGAGCACGCTCAGGCCCACCAGCAACTGGCCAATTGGTCAGCCATGCTCGGCCTGGCAGCAGCGGTGTCGGAAGACGACACCATGCAGCGCGTGCTCAAGGCCCCGCGACTGACGAGCGCAGAAAAGGCCGCCACGTTCATTGACGTGTGCGGCGACAAGTTCGATGCCAAGGCACAGAATTTCATCCACGTTGTAGCCGAAAACGAGCGCCTCCTGCTTCTGCCGGAGATCGCCGCTCTGTTCGACCTGTACAAGGCCGAGCAAGAGAAATCGGTAGACGTAGAAGTGACCAGTGCTTTTGCATTGAACCAAGAACAGCAAGACAAACTCGCCAAGGTTCTCAGTGCACGACTCAACCGGGAAGTGCGCCTGCAAGTCGAGGAAGACAAATCCCTTATTGGGGGTGTTGTCATCCGCGCCGGCGACCTGGTTATCGATGGCTCGATTCGCGGCAAAATCGCGAAACTTGCCGAAGCATTGAAATCTTGAGTTTGAAGGGGCAGCAGAGCAATGCAGCAACTCAATCCTTCCGAAATAAGTGAAATTATCAAGGGCCGCATCGACAAGCTCGATGTGACCTCCCAAGCCCGTAACGAAGGCACTGTCGTCAGCGTATCTGACGGTATCGTGCGGATTCACGGTCTGGCCGACGTTATGTCCGGCGAGATGATCGAGTTTCCGGGCGGCGTCTACGGTATGGCCCTCAACCTGGAGCAAGACTCCGTAGGTGCCGTTATTTTGGGCGCATACCAGTCTCTGGCTGAAGGCATGAGCGCCAAGTGCACTGGCCGTATCCTGGAAGTTCCGGTTGGTAAGGAACTGCTGGGTCGCGTAGTCGACGCACTGGGTAACCCGGTTGACGGCAAAGGTCCGCTGAACAACACCCAGACCGATGCGGTCGAGAAAGTTGCTCCAGGCGTGATCTGGCGTAAGTCTGTAGACCAGCCTGTACAGACTGGCTACAAAGCTGTCGATGCCATGATCCCTGTCGGCCGTGGCCAGCGTGAGCTGATCATCGGTGACCGTCAGATCGGTAAAACCGCTCTGGCGATCGATGCGATCATCAACCAGAAAGACAGCGGCATTTTCTGCGTCTACGTAGCTATCGGTCAGAAGCAATCGACCATCGCCAACGTGGTTCGCAAGCTGGAAGAAAACGGCGCACTGAAAAACACGATCATCGTGGCTGCCAGTGCTTCGGAATCTCCTGCGCTGCAATACCTGGCACCGTACGCCGGTTGCACCATGGGTGAGTTCTTCCGCGACCGCGGTGAAGACGCGCTGATCGTTTATGACGATCTGTCCAAGCAAGCAGTGGCTTATCGCCAGATTTCCCTGCTGCTGCGCCGTCCGCCAGGCCGTGAAGCCTACCCAGGCGACGTGTTCTATCTCCACTCCCGTCTGCTGGAGCGCGCATCCCGCGTTTCGGAAGAGTACGTAGAGAAGTTCACCAACGGCGCAGTGACCGGCAAAACCGGTTCCCTGACCGCACTGCCGATCATCGAAACCCAGGCTGGCGACGTTTCCGCGTTCGTTCCGACCAACGTGATTTCCATCACCGACGGTCAGATCTTCCTGGAATCGGCGATGTTCAACTCGGGCATCCGTCCAGCAGTGAACGCCGGTGTTTCGGTATCCCGTGTGGGTGGTGCCGCTCAGACCAAGATCATCAAGAAGCTGTCCGGTGGTATCCGTACCGCTCTGGCTCAGTACCGTGAACTGGCGGCATTCGCCCAGTTCGCTTCTGACCTGGACGAAGCGACCCGTAAGCAACTTGAGCATGGTCAGCGCGTTACCGAGCTGATGAAGCAGAAGCAATACGCGCCAATGTCGATCGCCGACATGTCGCTGTCGCTGTATGCCGCTGAGCGTGGGTTCCTGGCTGACGTCGAAATCACCAAAGTCGGCAGCTTCGAGCAAGCGCTGATTGCTTACTTCAACCGCGATCACGCCGACCTCATGGCGAAGATCAACGTGAAGGGTGACTTCAATGACGAAATCGATGGCGGCCTGAAAGCCGGTATCGAGAAGTTCAAGGCCACCCAAACCTGGTAAGCCGCAGCGGGAGTCGCAAGGCTCCCGCTTGCTAACCTGATAGGTGTTACATGGCAGGCGCAAAAGAGATTCGCAGTAAGATTGCGAGCATCAAAAGCACGCAAAAGATTACCAGCGCCATGGAAAAAGTGGCGGTCAGCAAAATGCGCAGGGCACAAATGCGCATGGCTGCTAGCCGTCCTTATGCGGAGCGCATCCGCCAGGTTATTGGCCATCTGGCCAACGCTAACCCGGAATATCGCCACCCGTTCATGATCGACCGTGAAGTAAAGCGCGTCGGTTATGTCGTAGTGAGCAGTGACCGTGGTCTGTGTGGTGGCTTGAACACCAACCTGTTCAAGGCTTTGGTCAAGGACATGGCGGTAAACCGCGAAAACGGCGTCGAGATCGATCTGTGTGTAGTTGGTAGCAAGGGTGCGGCTTTCTTCCGTAACTTCGGCGGTAACGTCGTTGCAGCTATCAGCCACCTGGGTGAAGAGCCGTCGATCAATGACCTGATCGGCAGCGTCAAGGTGATGCTGGATGCCTACCTGGACGGCCGTATTGACCGCCTGTCCGTGGTGTCCAACAAGTTCATCAACACCATGACACAACAGCCAACCGTGGAGCAGTTGATTCCATTGGTGGCAACCCCGGATCAAGAACTCAAGCACCACTGGGATTATCTGTACGAACCGGACGCCAAAGAGCTGCTTGACGGCTTGATGGTCCGTTACGTGGAGTCGCAGGTCTACCAGGCGGTGGTCGAGAACAACGCAGCTGAACAAGCTGCGCGGATGATCGCGATGAAGAACGCTACCGACAACGCCGGTGATTTGATCAGCGATTTGCAGCTGGTCTACAACAAGGCGCGTCAGGCTGCGATCACCCAAGAGATCTCGGAAATCGTCGGCGGCGCTGCCGCGGTTTAACGGTTCAAATATTCAGAGGATCCAGCTATGAGTAGCGGACGTATCGTTCAAATCATCGGCGCCGTTATCGACGTGGAATTTCCACGCGACAGCGTACCGAGCATCTACAACGCGCTGAAAGTACAAGGCGCGGAAACTACCCTGGAAGTCCAGCAGCAGCTGGGCGACGGCGTAGTTCGTACCATTGCGATGGGTTCCACCGAAGGCTTGAAGCGCGGTCTGGACGTTGTCGACACCGGCGCTGCCATCTCCGTACCGGTCGGTAAAGCGACCCTGGGCCGGATCATGGACGTTCTGGGCAACCCGATTGACGAAGCTGGTCCAATCGACACCGAAGAGCGCTGGGGTATTCACCGCGCTGCTCCATCCTTCGCAGAACAAGCGGGCGGCAACGACCTGCTGGAAACCGGTATCAAGGTTATCGACCTGGTTTGCCCGTTCGCCAAGGGCGGTAAAGTCGGTCTGTTCGGTGGTGCCGGTGTAGGCAAGACCGTAAACATGATGGAACTGATCCGTAACATCGCCATCGAGCACAGCGGTTATTCCGTGTTCGCCGGTGTGGGTGAGCGTACTCGTGAGGGTAACGACTTCTACCACGAGATGAAGGACTCCAACGTTCTGGACAAAGTGGCACTGGTTTACGGTCAGATGAACGAGCCGCCGGGAAACCGTCTGCGCGTAGCCCTGACCGGCCTGACCATGGCCGAGAAGTTCCGTGACGAAGGTAACGACGTTCTGCTGTTCGTCGACAACATCTATCGTTACACCCTGGCCGGTACTGAAGTATCCGCACTGCTGGGCCGTATGCCTTCGGCAGTAGGTTACCAGCCGACCCTGGCTGAAGAGATGGGCGTGCTGCAAGAGCGCATCACTTCGACCAAGCAAGGTTCGATTACTTCGATCCAGGCGGTATACGTACCAGCGGACGACTTGACTGACCCGTCGCCAGCGACCACCTTCGCCCACTTGGACGCCACAGTCGTTCTGTCCCGTGACATCGCTTCCCTGGGTATCTACCCAGCGGTAGACCCACTGGACTCGACTTCGCGTCAGCTGGACCCGAACGTGATCGGCAACGACCACTACGAAACCGCTCGCGGTGTTCAGTACGTGCTGCAGCGTTACAAAGAACTGAAGGACATCATTGCGATCCTGGGTATGGACGAGCTGTCGGAAGCCGACAAGCAGTTGGTAAACCGTGCTCGTAAGATCCAGCGTTTCTTGTCGCAGCCGTTCTTCGTGGCTGAAGTCTTCACCGGTGCTTCGGGTAAATACGTTTCCCTGAAAGACACCATTGCTGGCTTCAAAGGCATCCTCAACGGTGACTACGACCACCTGCCAGAACAAGCGTTCTACATGGTCGGCGGCATCGAAGAAGCGATCGAGAAAGCCAAGAAACTGTAATCCCGGCGCCCGGCAACGGGCGCTAATTTAGGTTGAGGCAATCAGATGGCTATGACAGTCCATTGCGATATCGTCAGCGCGGAAGGGGAAATCTTCTCCGGCCTGGTCGAGATGGTGGTTGCGCACGGTGCACTGGGTGATCTTGGTATCGCCCTGGGTCACGCGCCGCTGATCACCAATCTCAAGCCGGGCCCGATCCGCCTGATCAAGCAGGGCGGGGAAGAGGAGGTGTATTACATCTCCGGTGGTTTCCTCGAGGTTCAGCCGAACATGGTCAAGGTTCTCGCCGACACCGTGCAACGCGCTGCCGACCTGGACGAAGCCTCCGCTCTGGAAGCCGTCAAGGCTGCCGAGAAGGCTCTGCACGACAAAGGCGGAGAGTTCGACTACGGTGCTGCTGCCGCACGTCTGGCCGAGGCTGCAGCTCAGCTGCGCACCGTCCAGCAGATCCGCAAGAAGTTCGGCCACTAATAGGCCATCGACTTATTGCGCGATTGATTAAAAAGGGTAGCCTCGGCTACCCTTTTTTCTTTTCCGATTTTCATCACCTGGTCGCAGTTGCTGACCACCCAGGATTGGTTGCCAGTCATGTCCCTTGAAATCGTTATCCTCGCTGCCGGCCAAGGCACGCGCATGCGCTCGGCTTTGCCGAAAGTCCTGCATCCGATTGCCGGTAATTCAATGCTTGGCCATGTTATCCACAGCGCCCGGCAACTTGATCCACAGCGCATCCACGTGGTGATCGGCCATGGTGCCGAAGCGGTGCGCGAGCGTCTGGCCGCCGATGACCTGAATTTCGTCCTGCAGGACCAACAGCTGGGTACCGGTCATGCGGTGGCCCAGGCGGTGCCGTTCATCGAGTCCGATACCGTGCTGATTCTCTACGGTGACGTGCCGTTGATCGAAGTCGAGACCCTGCAACGTCTGCTCAAGCAGGCTGCACCGCAGCAATTGGGTCTGCTGACTGTCGAGTTGGATGACCCGACTGGCTACGGCCGCATTGTTCGTGATGCCGCCGGCAAAGTGACTGCCATCGTCGAGCAGAAAGATGCCAACGCGGTTGAGCGTGCGATCACCGAAGGCAATACCGGCATTTTGGCGGTGCCTTCCCAGCGTTTGGGCGATTGGCTGGGCCGCCTCTCCAACAACAATGCCCAGGGCGAGTACTACCTGACCGACGTGATTGCCATGGCGGTCAGTGATGGTCTGGTGGTGGCCACCGAACAACCCCATGACGCCATGGAAGTGCAGGGCGCCAACGATCGCAAACAACTGGCCGAGCTGGAGCGTCATTATCAACTGCGCGCCGCTCGTCGTTTGATGGCTCAAGGCGTAACCCTGCGCGACCCGACACGTTTCGATGTGCGCGGTGAGGTTACCGTTGGTCGCGATATCCTGATCGACATCAATGTGATTCTCGAAGGCAAAGTGGTCATCGAGGACGACGTGGTGATCGGCCCGAACTGCGTGATCAAGGACAGCACCCTGCGCAAAGGCGTGGTGATCAAGGCTAACAGTCATATCGAAGGCGCGATTCTCGGCGAAGGCAGCGATGCCGGCCCATTCGCTCGTTTGCGTCCCGGCACAGTGCTGGAAGCCCGCGCGCATGTGGGTAACTTCGTTGAACTGAAGAACGCTCACATGGGCGAAGGCGCCAAGGCCGGTCACTTGACGTATCTGGGCGATGCCGAGATCGGTGCGCGCACCAACATCGGCGCCGGCACCATCACCTGCAACTACGACGGTGCCAACAAGTGGAAAACCGTGCTGGGTGAAGATGTGTTCATCGGTTCCAACAACTCGTTGGTGGCGCCTGTGGATATCTCCTCCGGTGCGACCACGGCGGCCGGTTCGACCATTACCCAGAATGTGGATAACGCTCAGTTGGCCGTAGGCCGGGCTCGACAGAAGAACATCGACGGCTGGAAGCGGCCTGAGAAGATCAAGAAGAGTTAAGTTATCCACAGATCAAAAGATCGCAGCCTTCGCCAGCGCCTACAGGGAATTCGTGTTCACTCTGTAGGAGCTGCCGAAGGCTGCGATCTTTTTTGAGTTATCCACACATCTTTTTTTCTGATGCTGGCTTGACGAAGTTTCGCCGATAGGTTTTGATTGCTTACGTTATCTTTCGAATCGAAACTTACCAAGTCATGTCGAAGCGCAACACACCCCAACGCCGCCACAATATCCTCACCTTGCTCAATGAGCAGGGTGAAGTCAGTGTGGACGAACTGGCCAAACGCTTCGAAACCTCGGAAGTTACGATTCGCAAGGATCTGGCGGCGCTCGAAAGCAACGGTCTGTTGCTGCGTCGTTATGGCGGGGCGGTCACCATGCCGCAGGAACTGGTTGCCGACATCGGCCAACCGGTTTCCAAATACAAGCAAGCCATTGCCCGCGTCGCCGTCACGCGGATTCGCGAGCATGCGCGCATCATCATCGACAGTGGCAGTACCACCGCCGCGATGATCCCGGAACTCGGCCAGCAACCGGGCCTGGTGGTGATGACCAACTCCCTGCATGTCGCCAACGCGTTGACTGAACTCGAGCACGAACCGGTGCTGTTGATGACCGGTGGTACCTGGGATCCGCATTCCGAATCCTTCCAGGGTCAGGTGGCCGAGCAAGTACTACGCTCATATGACTTCGATCAGCTATTTATCGGTGCCGATGGCATCGATCTGGTGCGCGGGACCACCACCTTCAATGAGTTGCTGGGCCTGAGCCGTGTCATGGCCGAGGTCGCCCGCGAAGTGATCGTGATGGTCGAGGCCGACAAGATCGGCCGCAAGATTCCCAATCTGGAGCTGCCATGGAGCAGCGTCCATACCCTCATTACCGATGATCGCCTGCCGCTTGAGGCCCGCGATCAGATTCAGGCCCGCGGCATCAATGTGATTTGCGCCGCTGTCAGTCAGGAGAAATAGCATGTGTGGAATTGTCGGCGCAGTCGCAGAACGGAACATTACCGCCATCCTGCTCGAAGGCCTCAAGCGTCTGGAATATCGTGGTTATGACAGTGCCGGCGTGGCGGTGTACACCAACGATGAAAAACTCTTGCGCCTGCGTCGGCCGGGCAAGGTCAGCGAACTGGAACAGGCGCTGATCGAAGAGCCTCTGGTCGGTCGCCTGGGCATTGCCCACACCCGCTGGGCGACTCACGGTGCGCCGTGCGAACGCAACGCTCACCCGCATTTTTCGGGCGATCTTGCGGTGGTGCATAACGGCATCATCGAGAACCACGAAGCCCTGCGCGAGCAACTCAAGGCCCTGGGCCACGTGTTCACCTCGGACACGGACACTGAAGTCATCGCCCATCTGCTCAACGAAAAACTCAAAGAGCAGCCTGACCTGACCGCGGCCCTGAAAGCGACCGTCAAAGAGCTGCACGGCGCATACGGTCTGGCAGTGATCAGCGCTCAGCAACCGGATCGCCTGGTAGCAGCCCGCAGCGGCAGCCCATTGGTAATCGGTCTGGGCCTGGGTGAAAACTTTCTTGCCTCCGACCAGTTGGCCCTGCGGCAGGTCACTGACCGCTTCATGTACCTGGAAGAAGGCGATATCGCCGAAATTCGCCGCGACAGCGTGCAGATCTGGGACATCAACGGCGCGCTCGTCGAGCGTGAAAGCGTTCAGTACCGTGATGGTGCCGAAGCCGCTGACAAAGGTGAGTTCCGGCATTACATGCTCAAGGAAATTCACGAGCAACCGGCCGTTGTGCAACGCACCCTTGAAGGTCGCCTGAGTCAGAATCAGGTGCTGGTGCAGGCGTTTGGTCCACAAGCGGCCGAGCTGTTCGCCAAGGTGCGCAATGTACAGATCGTCGCCTGCGGCACCAGCTATCACGCCGGTATGGTTGCCCGTTACTGGCTCGAAGAGCTGGCTGGCATCCCGTGCCAGGTCGAAGTAGCCAGCGAATTCCGCTACCGCAAGGTGGTGGTGCAGCCCGACACCCTGTTCGTGAGCATCTCCCAGTCAGGCGAAACCGCCGACACGTTGGCCGCGCTGCGCAATGCCAAGGAACTGGGCTTCCTTTCCAGCCTGGCAATCTGCAACGTCGGCATCAGCTCCCTGGTGCGTGAATCGGACCTGACGCTGCTGACCCAGGCCGGTCGCGAAATCGGCGTGGCCTCGACCAAAGCCTTCACCACTCAATTGGTGGGCCTGCTGTTGCTGACCCTGGCCCTGGGCCAGGTTCGCGGCACATTGGCTGCAGGCGTCGAAGCCACACTGGTGGAAGAACTGCGTCGCCTGCCGACCCGTCTGGGCGAAGCTCTGGCCATGGACAGCACCGTGGAGAAAATCGCCGAGCTGTTCGCCGAGAAGAACCACACGCTGTTCCTCGGTCGCGGTGCGCAATTCCCGGTGGCGATGGAAGGGGCGCTCAAGCTCAAGGAAATCTCCTACATCCACGCCGAAGCCTACCCGGCGGGCGAGCTGAAACATGGCCCACTGGCGCTTGTGGATAACGACATGCCAGTGGTCACCGTGGCGCCGAACAACGAGTTGCTGGAGAAGTTGAAGTCCAACCTCCAGGAAGTCCGCGCTCGCGGCGGTGAACTGATCGTCTTTGCCGACGAACAGGCCGGCATGACCAACGGTGAAGGCACTCATGTTGTGCACATGCCGCATATCCACGACATCCTGTCGCCGATTCTCTACACCATTCCGTTGCAACTGCTCTCGTACTACGTCGCGGTGTTGAAAGGCACTGACGTTGACCAGCCACGGAACCTGGCGAAGTCGGTGACGGTGGAATAAGTTATTCACAAGCAATGAAAATGAAAAGACCGCAGTGCTGGCTGCGGTCTTTTTTTGTCTGGAAAAAGGTCAGCTATTTCAAGTCCACCAATACCGCACAAGATGAAAGAAGATAGGCGCCGCAAAACACACTGAATCCAGTCGATCCAGCATCCCGCCGTGGCCTTCGATCATATGCCCCCAATCCTTCACGCCCCGATCACGCTTGATCGCCGACATCACGATGCCACCGGCAAACCCCAGCAGATTGATCAACAACGCAATCAAGAATGACTGCCACGGGTTGAACGGCGTGGTCCACCATAAGGCAGCACCAATCAGCGAGGACAGCAGAACTCCGCCGACAAAGCCTTCGACGGTTTTCGACGGTGACAGATTGGGCGCGATTTTATGTTTGCCGAACAACTTGCCGCATACGTACTGCAGCACGTCCGACAGCTGCACCACGATCACCAGATACGCGATCAGTAGCAGGTTGCGGCCTTCATAGCCGACGATGTCCAGAGTCAGCAGGGCGGGCACGAACGATACGCAGAACACCGCGATCATCAAGCCCCATTGCACTTTCGACGCCCGCTCGAGAAAGTGCGTGCTGTCGCCGCCCAGAGACGCAAGGATCGGCAGTAGCAAAAACACGTACACCGGAATGAAGATCGAGAACAGTCCGTACCAATCGGAATAGATCAGCAGGTATTGCAGCGGCAATGCCAGGTAAAACGCTGCCACCAGCGCCGGATAGTCGCTGCGTCGGGTGGGCGTGAGGGTGAGGAATTCGCGTAGCGCATAAAACGATACCGCGTAAAACAGCAGGATCACCGCGCCGGTGCCCAGCCAAAACGCGACGCCGATCACTACCACCATCACCCACCAGGCATTGATGCGGGCATTGAGGTTTTCGACCACCGCGTTGGCCGTGCCCCGGGTGCGGAGTTTGAGGATCAGGCCAATCAGGGAGGCCAGAACCAGGATCATACCGATCCCGCCGAACAGCATCAGGGTTTGTTTATCCATGTCAGGAGTGCTCCGGGGCGAGGGCCAGCAGTGCTTCGCGGCTGCGTGAAAGGAACTGCTCTTTGCTCTCGCCTTCAGTCAGTTGCAGGGGCGCACCGAAACTGGTGGTACACAGCAGCGGCAGTGGCACCACCCGGCCCTTGGGCATGACCCGGTTGAGGTTGGCGATCCACACTGGAATCACCTGCGCCTGTGGGTAACTTTTTGCCAAGTGATACAGGCCGCTTTTGAACGGCAACAAACCCTCTTCCAGATTGCGCGTGCCTTCAGGGAAGATGATCAACGAATCACCCTTCTCCAGGGCGTCGATCATGGGTTGCAACGGGTTATCCACAGGGTTCTTGCGCTCGCGGTCGATCAGCACGCCGTTGAACACTCGACTGATGATGTAACGGCGTAAGGCGCTCTTGTTCCAGTAGTCGCTGCCGGCCACCGGTCGTGTAAGTTTGCGCAGGGAGGAAGGAAGCGAGGCCCACAGCAGCACGAAGTCGCCGTGGCTGCTGTGGTTGGCAAAATAAATGCGTTGCACGGGTTCCGGCGCGCACCCCATCCACAGGCTGCGGGCGCCAGTAACGGTTCGGGCCATAGAGGTGATGAGGATGGCGATCACAGGTTCGAACATAACGATTTCCTTATCCAGCGAAGGGCAACCAAGGACTGGCCAGAATGACAGCCAATGGTGGCAGTACTTGGGCGGCCAGCAGGACAGCCTGTTTGCGCAGCAGTTTAAGCCCCCCGCGCTGACGTTCAGTCCAGGGCCGGCCGGCACGGTTGACAGGTTGCAGGCCGAGGTTTTGCAGGGCGTGATCGAGGGCTTGAGTGCGGTCTGACAAAGCGTCAGCGTCACGGGCCATCAGAGTAAACAGGTCAGCGTCGAAGGCCACCCGCAGCGCCCAGTATTTTTGCCATAGCCCGAGGATGATTAGCCAGGCGCTGAGGATCAAGAACGGCGCGGTCGGGGTGATTAGCAGCAGTTGCAGCAGGCCGAACAACACGCCCAGCAACGTCAGCCCTGTGGATAACTGATCCAGGGTGCGGCCCCGGCGCAGGAGACTGGCGACCACGTGCAGTTCCATATCAACCGGCATAGACGTTCTCCAGGGCTTGGCGATGGGCCGGATGCAGCACCACTTGCGGGCGCGCGGCCTGGATCATCGCCACGGCGGCATCGACGGTGGCCACTCGACCGCTGTGCAGCAACCAGGCCGCGATAGCGGTGGCGCTGCGTGAATAGCCCAAAGCGCAGCAGACCAGCAGTGGACCTTGCTGGCGCAGGTGTTCAATGGCTTGGGCGGCGGCGAGGCATTGCTCAGCGCTGGGCGTGATCAAGTCGAGTATCGGAACGCTTTGATAGGCGCGGCCTTTCGGATTGAGCGGCAGCTCAGCGCATAGATCAACCACAGCTTTGAACGGCGCCAACTGGTCAGCGTCGGGAAGCCTGCCGAGCCAAACGTTATCCATAACCTCATTGGGCTGCGGATGCTTGCGGGTCCAAAGCCGTGAATTGATCCACGCCGCCATCACGTAAGGCGCAAATAACCAACGGGCGGCCGGGCTTAGGCGACCGTCGGCGCGCTTTTGAAACCCGGCGGCGTCCAGCAGCGTGTAGTTGAGCACCACCAACAGCAACGCCACGGCAGGCCAGATCAGCCACAGCCATCCGCCGCCCAGGCCAAAGGCTGGAATGGCGAATATTGCCGCACCGATGCCATAACGCAAGGCCAGGCGCCAGCGTTTCGGGTCCTTGGCCAACCGCAGGCTATTCAAGGGGCTGGGCCGATCCAGCGGCCACAACCATACGCACAGCCAGCCGGCGAGGGCGCCTGTGGGTAAGTCAATAAAGTGATGTTGATAAGTGGTCAGTACCGAAATCCCTATCAATGCGAACCAGCCATGCACCAGCCAGCGCCACAGGCCTTGCGTGTGCCGTTGGTACATCACCCACAAAATCACCAGCAGGGCGATGTGCAGCGATGGCGCCTGATTGAACGGTTTGTCGAACCCGGCCAGCACCGCGAACAGCCAGCCGAACATTCCGTCCAGCTCAGGCCGTTCGAAGGTGAAGCGCAGCGGCCATAACAGGAAACAACTAACAGAGATCACTTGAGCACTCAGCAGGCGCAAGGCGTGGCGCTTGAGCTCATGGCGACTATCGGGCAGTAGCAGCGAAAAACCGTACAGCAGATCAATCGTCCAGTAGGGGACGATGGTCCATGCCCAGAAGGGCATGGCGGTTTCCCAATCGAATACGAAGGTGTCGACATCGCTGCGCTGGGCCGTGACCCACGTGGCAAAGCCGTAGCTGGCGAAAAAAAGCGGCGCCAGTACCAGCAACCAGAGTACGGCGGGTTTGAGCAAACCCGGCTCTCTCGAGGCAGCCCCCATCATTGCACCCGTTGCGCGAGGGACACAGTGAAGATCCCCCATTCATCCACTCGTTGGGTGATTTTGCGAAAACCTGCTGCTTCCACCAGTTGATCCATTTCCGCCTGGCTGCGCCGACGCATCACCCAAGCCTGGCCTTGGCGATGACTGGTGAGGGCGCGGGCGATCAGTTCCAGCTGCGGGTGCCAGGGCTGACCGGTGTAGACCAGATAACCACCGGGCTCCACGGCCTCGGCCAAGCCCGCCAGAGAGCCGCCGACCAGTGCATTGTCGGCAAACAGTTCATACAACCCGGACACCACCGCCAGTGTCGGTTTTGGGTCCAGTGCCGCCAGGTCGGCGCGGTCGAACGCGTCGCCTTTCACGAACTGCGCGATGTCTTCAAGGCCTTTATCGCGAATCAGCGCACCACCGTCACGCACATTGATGTCGCTGTAATCGCGCAACAGTATCGATTCCGGTAGCGGGCTGACGCCTTGCAAGGCTTCGAGAATGTAGCGGCCGTGACCGGCGGCAATGTCGACGATGCGCACCGGTCGGCCTTCTTCGCGCAGTTTGGCCATGGTCAGGCGCAGCAGTTCTTCGACGTTGAGTTTGCGTTGGCGGATGCCGCGCCAGCCGATGGAATTCAGGTAGTTCTGATCAATCATCCGCCCGAGCCCGCCCTTGCCGGTGGACTGGTTGCGGTACACATAGTCCAGGGTGCTGCCGGAATCGAACCCGGTGTCGAAGCCCAGCTTCACCCCGTCTGACAGCTGGCTGCCCAGGCGCATGCTGGCGCGGGTCATGCGCCAGTACAGGTCGCGCAACGAGTTGTTCGGCAGCGGAGCGGCGAGGGATTCGGATTCGGCGCAGGTCAGGCCGATCTTGTCGGCATCAAGCAACGAGGCCCGGTCCAGCGGGTATTCAAAGTTTTGCAGGATAAAGCGTTTGGCGCTGGCTACGGCCACGGCGCGATCACGTTCCCCAAGCGTGTCGTGGAAGAAGCCCGGGAGAATGTGTTTTTCCTTTTTCAGGCTGCCCAGGCGTTCGAAAAACTGTTCCTGGGGTTTGCGGTGGACCACAAAATCCGAGCCGGAAATCAGCAGTTGGGTCGGCACTTGAATCGCCTGCGCATCGGCCACCACACGGTCGGCGGCTTCATACAAGCCGAGCAGCACATTCACCGAAATAGCCTTGGTGATCAGCGGATCGTTGTCGTAGGAGGCGACGCGTTCCGGGTCGTGACTGAGGAACTTGGCCTTGACGTAGCTGTTGACGAAAAAGTTGCCGCGAAACTTGCGCATCAGCGCCAGGCCCGGGCGGGCGAAAGGTACGTAGAGCTTGACCTTGAATGCGGGCGACGCGAGCACCAGCGAGCGGATGCGCGGTGCATAGTCGTGGACCCAGGTCGAGGCAATCACCGCGCCGACGCTTTGGGCGATCACGGCCATGTTCTCTTCGTCGATTTGGTGGGTCGCGTTCAGGTGATCGCAAAAGGTCTGTACGTCGCGCACGCTGGTGGCGAAACTCGGGCTGTCGCCGCGAGCGCCTGGCGACTGACCATGGCCGCGCGCGTCCCAGGCAAAGAAGTCGAACGCTGGCAGGTCCAGTTCATCCACCAGGTGGGCGATACGCCCTGAGTGTTCATGGCCGCGATGAAACAGCAGCACAGCCTTGCGCGGTTCGCCCGGATTACCCGCCGTGGCCGGCCAATGACGGTAGAACAGCTCAACACCATCGTGGGTAGTGAAGGTCTGATTTTGAGTTTCACGCATTGCACTTTCCTTATGCTTGGGAGCTTTATGCCGAGGGAGCGTTTTCCTGCACTTCTTTCAGGCCCAGGCGGACCCGGTTGACCAAGGTGTAAGCCAGCAGGACGGCGACCACCCCAAACACAATGCTAATCCACAACGCGTTGATCCAGCCGATGGCAATGCCGGTGGCCAAGACGCCCAGTACAAACGCGCGATCGCTCTTGCCCATCGGGCCGTCATAACGCCGCGACGCGCCGATCATTGGCCCAAGGACGCCACTGTACTCGCTGAACAACGCCAGCAGCGTGACCAACAGCACAATCAACACGCTCACGTCGGGAATCAAGGCAAAAGGCAGGATCAGCGCGCTGTCGGCAACGATATCGCACAGTTCATTCAGGTAGGCGCCGAGGCGCGACTGCTGGCCGAATTCCCGGGCCAGCATGCCGTCGATGGCGTTCAGCGCCATCCGCAGGATCATCCACACGGGAATCAGCAGAAATACCCATAGGTGATTGGCGAAACAGGCAATCCCGACGCCTGTCACGACCGAAATGACGCCGGCCAGCACGGTGATTTGATTGGCGGTGGTGCCGTTATCGAACAATCGCTGAACCAACGGTCGCAGCAGATTCTGGAAGGCGGGTTTAAGTTGGTAGATGGAGGGCATCTGGATACGGTCTCAGCAATTGAAAGCGTGAACGATCAGGGTTATACGTCACAATAATCAGAATGCCAGTAAAACTGCACGGCTCATCCTCTTCCAGCGAAATCCAGGTCCAATCGGGAACTGTCGGCCTCGCGTTATTCAGTGCTCAGGAGTTAACCCATGGACCGATTCCAGGAAATGCAGGTCTTCGCCGCTGTCGCCCAGGACCAGGGTTTCTCGGCGGCGGCGCGGCGCTTGGGGATGTCGGCGGCCAGCGTCACCCGGGCAGTGGCGGCGCTCGAGCAGCGCATTGGGACTCAGTTGCTGACGCGTACCACCCGTAGCGTGCATTTGAGCGAGGCAGGTCAGCGTTATCTGGAGGACTGTCGGAGAATTCTCGCCGAGGTGCAGGAAGCCGAAGATTCGGCCGCCGGAAGCCATGCCCAACCCCGTGGGCAATTGACGATCACGGCACCGGTATTGTTCGGCGATTTGTTCGTCACGCCGCTCATGGTCGGTTACTTGACTCAATTTCCTGAAGTCAGCATCAACGCTGTACTGGTCGACCGGGTGGTGAGCATGGTCGAGGAGGGCATCGATGTGGCTGTGCGCATCGGTGAGTTGCCTGACAGCAATCAGCATGCAATTCGAGTGGGCGAAGTGCGGCGGGTGATCTGCGCTTCCCCTGGATTCCTGACTGAGCATGGTCGGCCTCGGCATCCGGCAGACTTGAGCCGCGCCCCGATCATCGCCACCTCGTCCATCGGGCAGCCCAGAAGCTGGCCGTTCCTTGAAGCGGGAGAGCCGATCAGTGTTCGTCCGGAGCCACGTCTTGTGGTCTCTGCCAATCAAGCGGCGATCTCTGCCGCCGCCATGGGCCTGGGATTGACCCGAGTCCTGTCGTATCAAGTGGCGAGCAAGATCGCCACCGGTGAGCTGGAAATCGTCCTGGCTGACTTCGAACTGCCGCCATTGCCCATTCATGTGGTCTACCAGGGTGGGCGCAAGGCCCCGACGCGGGTTCGCAGTTTTGTGGACTTTGCGGTGAAGGTGCTGCGCGAACATCCTGCGCTGCACGGCTGAAGGGTTATTGCACTGGCTGAAATAATGGATTGCGTTTACTGGTTATTCTGTTGCTTTGGTTGTGGATGGAAGATAGCACTCCATCGGCGCCGGTCTTTCCTGAGCTGCGCCACCACCCAGCGGAGTCGACTATGCAAGCCATCAAACTCTACAACTTCCCCCGTTCCGGCCATGCTCACCGTGTAGAGCTGATGCTGTCGTTGTTGCAACTGCCGACCGAGCTGATCTTCGTCGATCTGGCCAAGGGCGCACACAAACAAGCGGATTTTCTTGCGCTCAACCCGTTTGGTCAGGTTCCGGTGATTGAGGATCAAGGCATGGTGCTGGCCGATTCCAACGCGATCCTGGTCTACCTTGCACAGAAATACGGCAACGGTCGCTGGCTGCCAACCGATCCGGTCGGTGCCGCCAAGGTTCAGCGCTGGTTGTCGGTCGCCGCCGGGCCGATTGCCTTTGGCCCCGGCAGGGCAAGGCTGATCACTGTATTCGGTGCGCCTTACAACGCTGAAGAGGTGATCGCCTATTCTCACACCTGGCTCAAAGTGATCGATCAGGAACTGGGCGCAACGGCCTATCTGGCCGGTAGCGAGCCGACCATCGCCGACATCGCCGCCTACAGCTACATCGCCCATGCTCCGGAAGGCAATGTGTCGCTGGACGACTACGCCAACATCCGGGCCTGGCTGGCGCGCGTTGAAGCCTTGCCAGGGTTTGTCGGCATGCCGCGCACCATCGCCGGTTTGCAAAAAACTGCCTGATGTTCACGGCCCTATTCAGTCGGGCCGTTCTTGTTGCGCAATGAGCGCAGGGGAGAAGCCGTTATGGAACGTTCACCTTGGCACGCAGGCGAGAAAAAATTGCAGGCCCATGTGGGTGTCGTCGAGCGAATGGACGCATTGGGCCGTAGGGTGATTCGCGGCGAGATGCCGGACCAGCACCGCACGTTCTATCAGCAACTGCCGTTCATGCTGTACGGCGCGGTGGATGCCGACGGCAACCCTTGGGCCAGTATTCTTGAAGGGGCGCCGGGCTTTGCGAAGTCCCCCGAGCCCGGGCTGTTGCAGATCGGCAGCCTGCCCGGTCGCGACGACCCTGCACAACTGCAAGACGGGACGGCGATCGGTCTGCTCGGTATCGAGCTGCACACCCGACGTCGCAATCGTCTCAATGGTCGAGTCGGCGCTGTAACGGCGAGCGGCTTCGAGGTGACGGTGGAGCAATCCTTCGGCAATTGCCCGCAATACATTCAATTGCGCCAGTTTCGCTCGGTGCCATTGGCGGATCCGGCGACCCGTGTTGCGCAGCATCTCAATGAGCTGGATGACGCGGCCAAAGCCATGATTGCCAGCGCCGATACCTTCTTTGTCGCCAGCTATGTGGACGTCGATGGCCAACGCTCGGTGGACGTTTCTCATCGGGGCGGCCAGGCCGGTTTCGTCCAGATAGAGGGCAATCGACTGACCATCCCGGACTTCGCCGGTAACCTGTTCTTCAATACCTTGGGCAACCTGCTGATCAACCCTCGGGCCGGTTTGTTGTTCATCGATTTCGAGTCGGGCGACCTCCTGCACCTCAGCGGTCGCACGCAAGTCATCCTCGAAGGCCCGCAGATCGAAGCCTTTCAAGGTGCCGAGCGGCTGTGGACATTCGAGGTGGAGCACGCGGTGCGTCGGCCCGCGGCACTGGCCTTGCGCTGGCGCTTTGACGGCGTGTCGCCCACCAGTCTGCTGACCGGCACCTGGGCGCAGGCGAATGCACGCCTGCAAGCCCAGGCGCTGGGGAATCGCTGGCGGCCGCTGCGAGTGACGCGCATCGAGCGGGAGAGCCACAACATCCGTTCGATCTATCTGGAGCCTGCCGATGGCGCCGGGTTGCCGGTGTTTCAGGCCGGGCAACATTTGCCCTTGCGGTTCAACATCGCAGGCGATGTGCACATCCGCACGTACAGCCTGTCGAGCGCGCCATCCGATGACTTTTTTCGCATCAGCGTGAAGCGTGAAGGCCTGGTGTCCTCGCACCTGCATGAGCAGATTCGTGTCGGCGATGTGCTCGAAGCCCGCTCGCCTCAAGGGCATTTCACCGTGGCGCCGAATGAGCGTCGGCCGCTGGTGCTATTGGCTGCCGGCGTGGGGATCACGCCGCTGCTGTCGATGCTGCGGGAGGTGGTTTATCAAGGCCTGCGCACGCGGCGCATCCGTCCTGTGTGGTTCTTCCAGAGCTCGCGGACCTTGGCCGATCAACCGTTTCGCCCTGAGCTGGATCGCCTGCTCGACGGCCTCGGTGATGAGGTGCGGATGCTGCGTTTGCTCAGTCAGCCGGAGTCCGATGCCCGTGAGGGCGAAGATTACGACCTGACAGGGCGCATCGACGCCGACTTGCTCAAGACTACTCTTGAGGTGGAGGACTACGACCAAGTGGATTTTGTCCTGTGCGGTCCGGGAAGTTTTACCCAGGGTCTGTACGACAGCCTGCGGGATCTGGATGTCCCTGATTCAAGGATTCATGCTGAAACCTTTGGCCCGTCGACGCTGCGTCGCAAGCCGGACCCGGACGCGGTGGTCATCGAGCAATTGCCGGCCGCCACCGTTTCGGTGCCCGTCGTGTTCCAGCGCTCGGCCAAAGAAGCGCGTTGGCAGCCGGACGGCGGCAGTTTGCTGGAGTTGGCGGAGAGCCGTGGCTTGCGCCCGGAATTCAGTTGCCGCGGCGGCTCCTGCGGGACCTGCAAAACCCGGTTGATCAGCGGAGAGGTGAATTATCCACAGCCTCCGGCGGAGGTTCCCGATGCGGGTGAGGTGCTGATTTGTTGTGCGGTGCCGGCGCAGGGTTCGCAGCCATTGGTGCTCGACCTTTAGAAAGAGATCGTCGCCTTCGGCAGTTCCTACAGGGTGTAAACGAATCCTGCGTAGGCGCTGCCGAAGGCGGCGATCTTTTGATCTTCAGGCAGTCCTACAGACGATGATTTTGGGGGATGTTTCCGACAGGTTTTGACGGTTGTCGGGTGGGAAGTGGAGTGGATAGGCTTTGAGGGTCGCTGGCAATTCAGCGATCGGGCCTGGAAAACCCGAAGTATAGGATCACAGCAGGTGACATAATGCGGCGCTTTTTCAGCTCTGCAGTTATGGCGGCTGTGCGTGGGAGACCTTCGGGTCTGCCGGGTTTGATCCTTTACCGGTTTTTCCAGTCCGCGTACAGCTGCCACCCCTTTCGTCTGGAAAACGAAAAATGGCAGCTCCATCTCTTTAAGGATCTTTGCCATGTTTAAGCCGACACCAAATCCGCCCGAAGCGGACAGCACTTCCCCTTACGAATCCCCCAATTCAAAAAAGCTCAACGAAGCCGCCGAGCGCGCGCTCGATCACTACCTCAACCCCTCGGCCCTCAAAGCACCGGTCGCCCGCAAGCCGAGCACGATGTTTATGGTTGCGCCGGATATCAAAGACGAAGACCTGTTGGCCCACACCTGTGAGTCGTTGGCCCAGGCCAGTGTGATGGCGAGTGACTTTGCGGGGTATCTGGAAGGGCCGCACCGGCATACGGCAATGGCGATTCAGCAGATCGTCATGCTGGCGGAACTGGCGGTGAACCGGATGCTGGATAACCTTGCCATCCCGAAACCTGCGCCACACAGCTGAACAATGTGGGAGCGAGCAAGCCCGCTCGCTCCCACAAAAGCATTCAGGCGCTGGACGCAGTGGTGGCGAAGAATCAGGTGATCATTGCCTGCAAGCCGATAGCTGAGTAGGCTGCCGGGAATTTGTAACCGATCAATTGTGGCGAGGGAGCTTGCTCCCGCTGGGCTGCGAAGCAGCCCCTTCATACCATCAGACACACCACATGGGCTGCATTTTGCGACTGCCGCGCAGTCGAGCGGGAGCAAGCTCCCTCGCCACAGAGGATGAGGGTGGGCATTGTGTTTTTCATTCGCTTGTCGGCTTTGCTTGGCGCATTGATGTTGCTCAACGGTTGCAAGCAACCTGACGCGCCGCCGCTCGATCAGCAACTCTATGTCTGGCAACGGCAATGGACGCCGGCCCATGAGGCCGCGTTGCGCGACAGCCGCACCGATTTCTCGACCTTGCGCGTGCTGGCCTTGCAGGCATTTCCACAGTCTGGCTGGAGCCGGGCGCGGATCGATCCGGCGCTGCTCAAGCGTGATGGCCGACCGCTGATTGCGGTGGTTCGTCTGGATGGCCAGCTCAATGGGCTGGACCGGGACGAGGTCACGGCGCAGATCCAGCAGGTGCTCAGCGATTGGCAAGGGCAGGGGCTGACCCTCTCCGGCGTGGAAATCGACCACGATGCGGGCAACGCCCGGTTACCGGCCTACCGCGAATTCCTCACCCATTTGCGTGGCGTTCTGCCGGCGTCCTTGCCACTGAGCATCACCGCGTTGCCGGCCTGGCTCGACAGTTCTGAATTGCCGGCGTTGCTGGCAACGGTCGACAGCAGCGTGTTGCAGGTGCACGCGGTGAGCGATCCACGGCGTGGGCTGTTCGACCCGGATCAGACACGGCAGTGGGCCAGGGCCTGGAGTCGCAACACATCGAAACCGTTTTATCTGGCGCTGCCGGCTTATGGCGTGGCGCTGTTGCCGGGGGCCGGGGGCGCGCCGGTCGTGGAAAGCGAAGTGCCCATCGAGCGGAGCGGCGAACGTCGAGAGTTGCTGGCGGACCCGCAGCAACTGAGTAAGCTCGGCGCCGAGTTGCGCGCCGATCCACCGGCCCATCTGGCCGGGCTGATCTGGTTTCGCCTGCCCCTGGCCAATGATCGCAGGGCCTGGAGCCTGACGACGCTGGGCGCTGTGGCGCGCGGCGATACGCTCGACAGTCATGTAGGGCTGAAACTCTCGGCGCAGGACGGCCTCTACGACATCAGCCTCAGCAACCAAGGCAACCTCGACAGTGCCTGGCCCGAACGCCTGACGTTGGCGGTGCAGGGCTGCGAGGGCGCCGATGCGCTGGCCGGTTATGCGTTGCAACAGCGCCCGGATCTGCTTACCTTCACCCGCCTGCGTGACGGTCGAATCCCGGCCGGCGGGCAGCGCGCCATCGGTTGGGCTCGCTGCGCACACATTGATCAAGGAGGTTCGAATGTTTACCCGTAACTGGCCCCGCCATGTGCTTTGCCTGAGCCTCAGCCTGCCATTGGGTTCGGCGCTGGCCTGCGGGCCGGACTTCCCCATGCGCCTGCTGGACAACCGTGGCCAGTCGCTGGCGGAACTGCCGGAAGGCAACTTCAACCTCGAGATCAGCCGCCTCGGGCATGCCATCGCGGGACTGAAAAATGTCACCGCCGCCACCAACATTCCGGGGGACGGTTACGGCGATGCGCCTGATTACACCCATCAGCGCGATACCGCCGAACAGGCCGGTCTGACGCCTGAACAGCAAGCGCTGGTGAAACAGCTGCGCAGCCTGACCGATGCCCGTCAGGTTGAAGAGCAAGGCGCGAATCTGCCGCCCGAGCACAGGCTCTATCTGGCTGGCGCCGTGGCGTTCAACGCCGGTGACCATGGCCTGGCCGCCGAGTACTTTCAGAAAGTGCTGGCGCTGCCGGCGGATCAACGCCCGTTGCGCAGCACCTGGGCGGCGTACTCGTTGGGCCGGGCGCTGTTTGCCATGAATTCAGAAGCAGGCGCGACCCCTGACCTGTTGGCTCAGTCCCGCAAGGCCTTCGAGCAGACCCGTCAACTAAGCATCGACGGCTTCAGCGACCCGTTGGAACTGGGTGTCGCCAGCCTTGGCGAAGAAGCGCGAGTGGCCCGCACCGCGGGTGACTGGGACAACGCCATCCAACTCTACGCCACGCAGAATCTTCACGGTTCGGCGGTGGGCTACACCTCGCTGAAGCTGTTGATGGCCGATCTGGCCGCTATGCCTGACGAGCAACTGGCCGGGTTGCTCAAGGGCAAAGCAGTGCAGCAACTGGTGACGGCGTCGTTGATCAGTCGGCTGGGCTGGTCATTCGGTGATCAACCGCCGAACGAACAGAAACTGATCAAACTGCTGCAAAGCAGCACCCGTGGCAGTCTGGATAATGCCGATCGCCTGGCGGCGATGAATTATCAACAGGGCGATTACGCCAGCGCCAAAGCCTTCCTCGAACAGGCTGGTGACGGTGGCCTTGCGTGGTGGTTGCGGGCGAAGCTGGCGGTGCGTGATGGCGACAAAAACGCCGCCGCAGCGGCCTATGCCAAAGCCGCCCAGGCCTTCCCGCAGAACGAATCCTGGGGCGAGCGGCGCACGCCCGACTGGGATTACGAAACACTCCAGCCCAAGTGCCGGGTCGAGGGTGAAAGCGCGATTCTGGCCCTGCAACGCGGGGATTACCTGCAGGCCTTCGATCAGCTCTATCGCAGCCAGGGCATCTACTGGTTCGACGCGGCCACCGTGGCCGAGCGGGTGCTGACCCTCGATGAACTCAAGCAGTACGTCGACACCCAGGTGCCGGCACCGCCACCGCTCAGCCAGCAGGATCGCGACAATTATGTGTCGTTGCCGGTGGCCGCGAGCCTGCGCAATCTGCTCGGGCGGCGTTTGTTGCGCGAGGGGCGTTATGACGAGGCTCCGGGCTACTTCGACAATGTCGATTTGCAGAACAAGGCCAAGGCGTATGGGCAATTACGTCAGGAGGCGGACGCGGCCTGGTGGCCGACCAAGCGTGCGGCGGCGTTGTTCAACGCGGCTTCAACGGCACGCCAATGGGGGATGGAGATTCTCGGCTACGAAATGGCGCCGGATTACGCCACGTTCGGCGGTAATTACAGCCTTGAGAGCAGTGAGCTCAAGGTGGGTCCATTAGTGGCTGAAGATGAAGTCCAGCGTCAGCAGGCCAGCGCTGCACAGCCCGATCAGCGTTACCACTATCGTTATGTCGCCACGGCGTTGGCCAGCCGCGCCGCCGATAATTTGCCCCATACCAGTCAGGCTTTTGCGGCCGTTCTGTGTGCGGCGGCGGGGTGGAACACCAGCCTTGAAGAAGAAAGCGCCTTCTATCAACGCTATGTGAAGGAAGGGCCGTACGTGGATTGGGCGGTGAACTTCGGTCGCCGATGTCCTTATCCGGATTTTCAGAATGCAGATAAGCGTTACGTTACCCAAGTATTGAGCCCGGTCCGCTCGGCATTGCGACCGTATAAAAAGTGGCTGCAGATGGGCAGCGTGGTGGTGTTTACCGCGATTGCGCTGGTGTTGATCAACCGACGCCAGCGCAATGCGCGATAGTCATCAGGCTTGTTGAACAAAGGTCAGCCGCACCGCAAAACTAATCAACAGGCTGCCAAACAACCACTGCTGTACCCGCTGGGCCGATGGACTGCGTTGCAGCCAACGGCCCAACGCAGCGCCGACCAGCGCGTAGGCGCTGTCGAACAGCAAGCCGACGCCGACCAGCATCATGCCCAGGGTCGCAAATTGCGCGAGCACCGGTCCGGCTTGAGGGTTGATGAACTGCGGCAGCAGCACCGAGCAAAACAGCAGCGCCTTGGGGTTGAGCAGGTTAGTCAGCAAACCGCGCTGGATCGCCTCCGACCACCGTGGTTTATCGTTCGTTGCGTCTGCACCGTTCAAGCTCGGCAGCATCGTGGTGCGCAGGCACTGAATGCCGATCCACAACAGGTACGCGGCGCCAGCCAGGCGCACCACATCGAAGGTCCAGGGCGCAGTCCTGAACAGCGTCGCCAAACCCAATGCCGCCAATGCCACATGACAACCGCGCGCCACGCCCAGCCCCAATGCCGTGGCCAGCGTCGCGCCTTTGCCCTGACGAGCGCCGGTCTGCAACAGCAGAATCATATCCGGGCCCGGCAACAGGTACACCACTGTCAATGCCATGAAAAACAGCCAGAGTTCTGTCATGTTGCCCCCATTCGTTGTCGATTTGGTGGGTTCAGTCTACGGCCGAGGGGCAGGGCAGGTGGTTGCGTAGTCAGCTTCTAAAGCTTCGATATTTGGCATAACCTGCCAGTTTGTGATGATTGAACCATCAGGATCTGCCAAATCATGAAACTGGACGCCTACGACCGCAAAATCCTCACGGCACTGCAACGGGACGGACGCCTGAGTAACGTACAACTGGCCGATGAGATCGGCTTGTCGGCCTCGCCCTGTTTGCGTCGGGTACGGATGCTGGAAGAGGCGGGTGTGATTCGCGGCTATCAGGCCAACCTCGATCGAGATGAAGTGGGCCTTGGGCTGACGGTGTTTGTCGGGGTCAAAGTCGAACGGCACAACGATGAACAAGCCGAAGCGTTTCGCCTGGCCGTGACGGCATTGCCTGAGGTGATTTCGGCGTTTCTGGTGTCCGGGGAATCGGATTTTCTGCTGCAAGTGGTGGTACCGGACTTGCGCGCCTATGACCGTTTCCTCACCGGGCGATTGCTGAAATTGCCTGGCGTGAGCGATATCCGCAGCAACTTTGCAATTCACACGGTGAAGACGCCGGGGGCGTTGCCGTTGGGACATTTGCCCAATTGAAGAAAAGGGATTGTCGACGCTAAAAGTACCCTTCAATAAAAATTACCCACCAATGCGTGCGTTTCGGACTATTTCGGCCAAAGCTTCAGCCTAGCGACAGGTTGGGCGTTCTTAGATAAGACGATTTAGCACGAAAATTTCACCATTTTCGTTATATCGTAACGAATTGTGATGTGAGCAATGGCTGGGGTGGTATGCAAGTCGATCTCGATGGCGATGGAGCACAGATAGCAGGGCTGCCGCGCTTTCAGCAGGCGGTCGTTCAAGGACGTCGATTGCGCCAATGGGCAATCGGTTTGGGTGCCTTGGCGGCAGCAGGGCTGGTGCTGGCGTTTTTTGTCGGGTTGTTTGCACCGCAGTCGCTCTGGCCCGCGTTACTGGTCAATCAGAGCGCCGGTTTGCTGGTGTTGGTCGCCGGCCTGCAATCGGCCTGGTGGGTAACGCTGTGGCGTGCACGAGCGATGAATCCGGCCGTGTTGGTGCCGGCGGCTATCACTGAAGAAGTCGTTGCCGCCGAAGGCTGGTACGAGCGGTTGCTGGACCGCATCAGTCAGCGTTGGCGGCGCTTGCTGGGGCAGATTGGTGCACCGACGCTCTGGCTTGGCGGCTGGGCGTTGTTGAGTTTGTACAGCATCGAGCAGGTCTGGAACCTCGCTTTGCCACCCGCTGCGTTGGGATTATCGGCCAGTGTTGGCGCGGCGTTGTCGTTGCTGCTGGCGTTCGGTTTGCTGGTACTGGAGCGGCAACTGGCGCAGGAAAATGTCGCCCAATGGCCTGAGGCCGGGTCGTTGGCGCAGCTGGCACGGGTCGCGATTATTGGCCTGGTACTCAGCGCCTTGTGTCTGTTGTTCGGCAGCGAAACAGCCGTCTGGCCGGTGCGTCTGGCGGTGCTGATAGGTTTACTGCCGGGGTTGGTCGCCGCCGAGTTATTGCTGCGCGCCGTGTTGTCGCTGTTCAGCCCTCGTCGTGAACAACTTGAACCGACGTTGCTGGCGCGAAGCTTCGTCGCCGATATGTTGCGCTGGCCGCCACAGCCCCTGCTCGCGTTGCAGCACGAGTTGCACAACCGCTTCGGTATCGACCTGCGGCAAATCTGGGCCTTCACCTACATGCGCCGGGCGTTTTTGCCGGTGCTGGCGGTGGTGGCAATCGTCGGTTGGTCGCTCACCGGCATTTATGAAATACCGCTACAGGGACGGGGTATCTACGAACGTTTCGGCAAACCGGTGGAAGTGTTCGGGCCCGGTTTGCACGCCGGCTTGCCGTGGCCGCTGGGTCGCGTGCTGAGCGTCGAGAACGGCGTAGTCCATGAGTTGGCCACCAGCGTGGGCGAAGCATCGGCTCCGGTCGCGGCCGAACCTGCCGAAGGCCCGGCACCGGCCATTGCCAATCGCTTGTGGGACGCCAGCCATGTGAATGACAAATCCCAGGTCATCGCCAGCAGCCGTGCCGACAAGCAGAGCTTTCAGATCGTCAACATGGACGTGCGCTTCGTCTATCGCATCGGTCTGAGCGATCAAGCGGCTCTGGCCGCGACGTACAACAGCGCCGATGTGCCGACGCTGATTCGCAGCACCGCCAGCCGGATTCTGGTTCACGACTTCGCCTCAAGAACCCTCGACGGATTGCTCGGTGAAGACAGGGTAGGGCTCGCCGAAGACATCGGTCGCGCCGTGCAAGCCGATCTGCAAAAACTCGACAGCGGCGTGGAAATTCTCGCCACGGTGGTCGAGGCCATTCATCCGCCGGCAGGGGCAGCCAATGCCTATCACGGCGTTCAAGCAGCGCAGATTGGCGCCCAGGCATTGATCTCCCGCGAGCGCGGTGCCGCAGCGGAGGCAACCAACCAGGCGCAATTGCAGGCCAGTATCGCTCGCGATCAAGCCACGGCCAGTGCCCATGAAATCAACTCAAGCGCTCACGCCGCCGACCTGAAATTTGCCGCTGAGCGAAAGGCGTATTCCAGTGCCGGCCAAGCCTTCGTGCTGGAGCAATACCTCAGCCAACTGACCCAGGGTCTGGTCAATGCCAAGCTGCTGGTTCTCGATCATCGTCTGGGCGGCAGCAGCAATGCGCCGACCATCGACTTACGTACATTCACGCTGCCGGCTGACCCTGCACCGTCGCGTAATACTGCTCAGCCAGGAGCTGCCCATTGAGCCAGTCGACGCCTACTCACGATCATCACGACCACGATGACCACGCCGGCCACGATCACGGCCATGGCGGGCATCACCACGGTCATCATCACCATCACCACCATGGTGATCCGCACGAAGCTGGCCCTTTTCCGTGGCGGCGAATGGGCTGGGCGGCGCTGCTGGTGGCCTTTGCCATTGCGGCGGCGAGCCTGGTGCAAGTGCGCTCGGGGGAGGCCACGGTGATTACGCGCTTTGGCAATCCATCGCGGGTGTTGCTGGAGCCGGGTCTTGGCTGGCGTTGGCCGGCGCCGTTTGAGGCGGCGATCCCGGTGGATCTGCGGCTGCGCACCACCTCCAGCGGTTTGCAGGATGTGGGCACGCGCGACGGTCTGCGCATCATCGTGCAAGCCTACGTGGCCTGGCAGGTACAGGGCGACCCTGACAACGTGCAACGTTTTATGCGCGCTGTACAGAATCAACCCGATGAAGCCGCGCGGCAGATTCGTACCTTTGTCGGCTCGGCGCTGGAAACCACGGCCAGCAGTTTCGACCTGGCCAACCTGGTGAACACCGACGCCAACCAGGTGCACATCGCCGACTTCGAAGCGCAGCTGCGCCAGCAGATCGATCAGCAGTTGCTCACCACCTATGGCGTGCGAGTGCTGCAAGTCGGTATCGAGCGCTTGACTCTGCCATCGGTGACGCTCACCGCGACGGTCGATCGTATGCGCGCCGAGCGTGAAACAATCGCCACTGAACGCACAGCCATTGGTAAACGCGAAGCCGCACAAATCCGCTCCGCAGCCGAGCGTGATGCGCGAATCGTACAAGCCGATGCGACGGTAAAGGCCGCAGACATCGAAGCCCAATCCCGCGTCGAAGCCGCGCAGATTTACGGCCGGGCCTACGCAGGCTCACCGCAGCTCTACAATTTGCTGCGTTCGCTCGACACCTTGGGCACCATCGTCGCACCGGGCACCAAACTGATTTTGCGCACTGATGCGGCGCCGTTCCGGGTGTTGGTTGACGGCCCACCGACGCTCGATAACAAGTCCGGGTCGCAGCCATGAGTTTGGTTCCACGTGGAACAAATGAATTGAGCAGCCCCTGGATTCAGGCCGGGCGCTTGGCTTTTCTCGCGCTTTACGCCGTGACCGTGCTGGCTGCTTTGGCGTGGGCATTTTCCAATGTGCGGCAGATCGACCCGCAGAATCGTGCCGTGGTGCTGCATTTCGGTGCACTGGATCGCATTCAAAATTCCGGTTTGCTGTTGGCGTGGCCGCGACCGTTTGAGCAGGTGGTTTTGTTGCCGGCAGCGGACCGGGTGATCGAGCGACGGGTGGAAAATCTGCTGCGCACCGATGCTGCGTTGCAGGCCGACCGGGTGGCGAGCTTCGCCACACCCATCAGCGATGCGCTCGCCGGCTCCGGTTATCTGCTGACCGGTGACGCGGGCGTGGTGCAGCTGGATGTGCGGGTGTTCTACAAAGTCACTGAGCCCTATGCCTTCGTTCTTCAGGGTGAGCATGTGTTGCCGGCCCTGGATCGACTGGTGACGCGCAGTGCCGTGGCACTCACCGCGGCGCGAGACCTGGACACCATTCTGGTGGCTCGACCGGAACTGATCGGTGCCGACAATCAGGCTGCCGAACGTCGCGAACGTCTACGCGGAGATCTGGTGCGGGGCATCAATCAACGCTTGGCCGAATTGACGGCGACCGGGCAGGGCTTGGGTATTGAAGTGGCGCGGGTCGATGTGCAATCGAGTCTGCCCGGCCCGGCGGTGAGCGCGTTCAACGCCGTGTTAACTGCCAGTCAGCAAGCTGACAAGGCCGTGGCCAATGCGCGCACGGAAGCGGAGAAGCTGACTCAGTCCGCCAACGAACAAGCCGACCGCACGCTGCAAGTAGCTCACGCCCAAGCCAGTGAACGCCTGGCCAAAGCCTCCACCGACACCGCCACAGTATTAAGCCTGGCCAAGGCGCAACAGCAGGGCACAGACCCGCAAATGCTGCTGCGTATTTACCGTGAGCGGATGCCAAAGATTCTCGGGCAGGCCGGTTCGGTGACGACGGTCGATCCGAAAGACGATTCCCGCCTGATCATTCAGGGAGCTGCACAATGACTGCCCAAACCGCCGCCGCGCCGAGCATGTTGTCCTCGGCTGAACAACGTAGCGCCGCGCGCCAGTTGACCCTGGCCATGCTTGCGCTCGGGTTGCTTGCGCTCGGCCTGATCTGGCGCTGGTCGTTGCCGGAGCAGACCGGGGTCAGCCAATTGCTGCTGGGTTTTGCTTCGTTGCTGGTGGCCGTGCCGGTCATGCGTTCGGCGTGGTACAGCCTGCGTTATCCGAGCCTGCACGGGATCACCGATCAGTTGATTGCCCTGGCCATGCTCGGCGCCTGGGCCACTGGCGATCTGCTGACTGCGGCACTGCTGCCGATCATCATGATCTTCGGCCATGTGCTGGAAGAGCGCAGCGTGATTGGCTCCCAGGAAGCAATTCATGCCCTCGGCAAACTGACGCGCAGCCATGCGCGCAAGATTCAGGCTGACGGCTCTATCGTCGAAGTCGATAACGGCACACTCAAGGCTGGCGACCTGGTGGAGGTGCGAGCCGGTGATCGCGTGCCGGCCGATGGTCGGGTGTTGTCCGGTCAGGCGAGCCTCGACACTGCATCGATCACCGGTGAGTCGGTGCCCATAGAGGCCGTTGTGGGCATGCCGGTGTTCGGCGGAGCGATCAACCTTGATGGCTTGTTGCGCATTGAAGTGACCCGCACCGGTCACGAGTCGACACTGGGTAAAGTCATCGCGTTGATGCAAAACGCCGAACGCTCCAAGCCGCCGATCACCCGTTTGCTCGAACGCTACGCCGGCAGCTACATGGTGCTGGTGTTGCTGCTGGCTGCCGTGACCTGGTTCGTCACCAACGATGCCCAGGCGATGCTTGCGGTGTTGGTGGCGGCCTGTCCTTGCGCGCTGGTGTTGTCGGCACCGGCCACGGCGATTGCCGGGGTGGCGGTCGCTGCTCGGCACGGGATTCTGATTCGCAGCTCGGCGTTCCTCGAAGAATTGGCTGACCTGACGTCGTTGGTGGTCGACAAGACCGGAACCCTGACGTTTGGCACCTTGCGCCTGCAATCGATCGACAGTCCGCTGAAAGATCGCAGTCACGTACTGAAACTCGCCGCCAGCCTCGGTTCCGCCAGCAGCCACCCAGTCAGCCGCGCGTTGGCCGGGTTGGTCACTCAGGAACATTTTCTGCTGCTCTCTGATATTCGCGAGCGTCAGGGGCTGGGGGTCGTGGCGATGACGGAGCAGGGCGAAGCGGCCCTTGGTCGTCCGGAGCTGTTCGCGCAATTGGGCATCGTCACTTCAGTCGTTCCACAACACGATGGCCCGATTGCCGGGCTGGCACTCGACGGCGAATTTCTCGCCTGGCTATTGCTCGCCGACAGCGTCAAACCTGAGGCGCGGTTTGCCCTGAGCGAGTTGCGTGAACTGGGCCTGGGTCGTCAGCTGTTGCTCACCGGCGATCGGCACAGCGTGGCTCACACCCTGGCCCGGGATGTGGGCATCAGCGATGTCGAAGCCCAGGCCTTGCCCGAGGACAAACTCAATCGCGTGTTGAAAGAAATCGACAGCGGTTTCCGGCCGATGGTGGTGGGAGACGGCATCAACGATTCCCTGGCGCTGAAGGCCGGTGTGGTCGGCGTGGCCATGGGCGCGGGCGGCGCGGACATCGCGCTGGCCTCGGCCGATATCGTACTGATCGGCAGCGACCTGCGCCGGCTCGGAACCTGTGTGCGCCTGAGTCGCCAATGCCGGCAGACTTTACAGGTGAACGTAATCATCGGTCTGAGCTGGACCCTGGCGATTGTCGCCTTTGCCGCATTCGGCTGGCTGGGCGCGGCCGGGGCGATGATTGCCGCGCTGTTGCACAACTTGAGTACGTTATTGGTGCTCGGTAATGCCGGGCGTTTGCTACGCTTTCAGGAACCCCTACTCAAGCTTAAGGATGAGGTGTGAGCGGCAACTACTTTTCAGAACTGTGTGCCGGGTTTGTAGTCTTTTAGGTTAGAGGCGGGGCATATCAAGGCTCGCCCATTGGCGGCTTTACCGTTGGTGGCAACACTGGGAATAGAAAAGGGCTATTAATTCGATAGCCTGCTATTTTTCAAGGATGGTCTACCCTCAGATTTGACGTCTGAAACAAGGGGGACTTTTCATGCTCGCGCAACTTCCACCGGCCTTACAGAATCTGCAATTACCGCTTCGCCTGCGACTCTGGGACGGCCATGAGTTCAACCTGGGGCCGACGCCCAGCGTCACCATTGTGGTCAAGGACCCGCATATGGTTACCCAGTTCACCCATCCGAGCCTCGACGCGCTGGGGGCGGCGTTCGTCGAAGGCAAACTGGAGCTGGAAGGCTCCATCAGCGATGTGATTCGTGTCTGCGATGAATGGAGTCAGGCGCTGATCAGCGAAGACGATGAGGCGCTGCCGGTGCGTTCGGTTCACGACAAGGAAACCGACGCCAAAGCCATCTCCTACCACTACGACCTTTCCAACGAGTTCTATCAGCTGTGGCTCGACAGCGACATGGCGTATTCCTGCGCCTACTTCGAGACCGGCAGTGAAACACTTGAGCAGGCTCAACAAGCCAAGTTTCGCCACCTGTGCCGCAAGTTGCGCTTGCAGCCAGGGGAGTATCTGCTGGATGTCGGTTGCGGCTGGGGTGGGTTGGCGCGGTATGCCGCGCGGGAGTTCGGCGCGAAGGTGTTCGGGATCACGCTCAGTCAAGCGCAATTGGATTTGGCTCGTGAGCGGGTGAAAGCCGAAGGCCTGGAAGACCAGATCGAACTGCAACTGCTCGACTACCGCGATCTGCCTCAGGACGGGCGTTTCGACAAGGTGGTCAGCGTCGGCATGTTCGAACACGTCGGCCACGCCAATTTGGCCGAATACTGCAAAACCCTGTTCGGCGCGGTGAAAGAAGGCGGCCTGGTGATGAACCACGGGATTACCGCCAAACACACCGACGGTCGTCCGGTCGGGCGCGGTGCTGGTGAGTTCATCGAGAAGTATGTATTCCCCAACGGCGAACTGCCGCACCTGGCAATGATCTCGGCCGAGATCAGTGAAGTGGGGCTGGAGATTGTCGATGTCGAGAGCCTGCGCCTGCATTACGCGCGGACCCTGGACCACTGGAGCGAACGCCTGGAAGACAATCTGGAAGCCGCCGCCAAACTGGTGCCGGATCAGGCCCTACGCATCTGGCGGCTGTACCTGGCAGGGTGCGCCTATGCCTTTGCCAGAGGCTGGATCAACCTGCATCAAATCCTCGCGGTGAAAACCCATCCCGATGGCAGCCATGAACTGCCATGGACCCGCGACGACATCTACAGCTAGAGAATCGGTGAAATAAGCCGGGCGATCCGCATGCCGACCTGTTGCAGGCGGCGGGTCTCCCGGCCTTCTTCTTTGGCGATTTCATGAGCCTGGGCGAAGTCGTCGTTGAGCATCTTTTCCACTTCGGCGGCAAATGCGCTGTCGACTGTCAGCAACATCACTTCGAAATTCAGCCGGAACGAACGGTTGTCCATATTGGCGCTGCCAATGGCGCTGATTTCGCTGTCGATCAGCACCACTTTCTGGTGCAGGAACCCAGGCTGATAACGGAACATACGCACCCCGGCGCGTACCGCTTCGAAAGCGTACAGGCTGGAAGCGGCGTAGACGATCCGGTGATCCGGTCGCGCCGGCAACAGGATCCGTACATCCACACCGCGCAGCACCGCCAGCCGCAATGCAGCGAATACGGCTTCGTCGGGGATGAAGTAAGGGCTGGTGATCCACACTCGCTCCGTCGCTGCATGGATGGCTTCGACGAAGAACAACGAACAGGTTTCGTAGGAATCCGCCGGGCCGCTGGCCAGTAATTGGCAGAGCACGCCGTCGTCCGGATAAACGTCCGGCAGGATCAGCGGGGGAAGCGAGCGGGCTGCCCAGAACCAGTCTTCGGCAAACGACTCCTGCATGCAGGCCACTACCGGCCCGTGTACTTGGACGTGGGTATCGCGCCAGGGTGCCAGGGGTGGTTTCTCGCCCATGTACTCGTCGCCGACATTGAGCCCGCCGACAAAGCCGACAAGCCCGTCGACCACTACGATCTTGCGGTGGTTGCGGAAATTGACCTGGAAGCGGTTGAGCCAGCCACTGCGGGTGGCGAAGGCTTTGACCTCGATGCCGGCATCTCGCAACGGTTGCACATACTCGTGGGGCAGGGAATGGCTGCCGATGCGGTCGTAGAGCAAGTAAATCGCCACGCCCTCGGCGGCTTTCTTCGTCAGCAGTGTGTGCAGGCGTTGGCCGAGGCGGTCATCGTGGATGATGAAGAACTGGATCAGCACCGCTTGCCGGGCGTTGCTGATGGCGTCGAAAATCGCATTGAATGTGGCGTGGCCGTCGATCAACAAACGCACGTCGTTGTTCGCCAGGCATGGCATGCGCCCCAACTTCGGCATTGCCCGCAAAGATGCGTAAGCGCTGGAGGCACGCGCAGCCAGTGCCTCTTCTACCCAGGGGCGCCAGTTCAGTTCGGAGATAGCCTTGCGCATTTCCTCGTTGGCTTGCCGTCGGGCCTTGATGTAACCATCGAAGGTGCTGCGGCCGAAGACCAGATAAGGGATCAGCGTGAGGTAGGGAATGAACAGCAGTGACAGAGCCCAGGCGATCGAGCCCTGAGCGGTCCGAACGGTCAACACGGCATGGATGGCGGCGATCGAGCCCAGTGTGTGCAACAGTGCGATCAGATAACCGAATACATGCGGTCCGAAATAATCCATGGGGCAGCCTTGCTCCTTGAAGATTCAATGCTTAACAGACCATGTTCCGGGCAGAATGTCGCTATTTAATTGGCCCATGAACCGAAGCCCGTGGCCGACGTCTAACGGCCACTAATGATCAGGAGTTACTCGATGAACGTTCGTCTGCTGGGCTTGGCCATAGCGTTTGGTTTGGCACTTCCTGTGGCCGCTCAGGCACAGATGCTGCAACCGGGCTTGTGGGAGTTGACCTCAAGCAACATGAAGGTCGATGACCAGAACATGCCCGATCTGCAATTGATCCTCGGCCAGATACAAAACCAGATCACCCCCCAACAGCGGGCGATGCTGGAGAAACAAGGTATCACCATGGGCGGCAAAGGGATTCGGGCGTGCCTGACGCCTGAGCAGGTAAAGAATGACAACATTCCGCTGACGGACCCGCAATCGGGCTGCAGGCAGGAAATCACCGAGCGTACCGGTAACCAGTGGAAATTCCGTTTCAGCTGCCCGAAAGCGCAGGGCAGCGGAGTGGCCACTTTTATGAGTGATCGTGAGTTCACCACCAAGGTCAACGGCACTTTCAATGCCACTGGCATTCAGCAGAAGGGCAGCCTCGATACCCGTGCCGTGTGGTTGGGTCAGGATTGCGGCACCGTGAAGCCAAGGGCCTAAAAGCGTCGCGAGCAGGCTCGCTCCACAAGGTCTACACGATCCCTGTGGGAGCGGGCCTGCTTGCGAAGGCGTCCGCTCAGGCTCCTCCAGTCTTGGTCGGGTTCAACAAATCACACACCGCCTCAATCCCTTTCTCCCCGAAATCCTCCCCGCTGCCACTGCGCATGCTGACAAACCCACCGTCCTTTTCCTTCTCTCCCACTACTAACAGATAGGGCACTTTCTGGCTGTGGTGGCGAATCTTGTGGCTGATTTTTTCGTGACGCAGGTCTGAGTTGGCACGCAGTCCGCGGCGGCGCAGCGCTTCGGTCACCGAGTGCGCATAATCGTTCTGACGCTCATCGATATTCACCACCATCACCAGGGGCGGCGCTCGCCAGCTGTTCAATTCCTGTTGGCTGGACCAGCATGTGCCGTAGATCCGTTGCTGCAACGTGCCGCTTATGTGGTCCAGTGAGAAAGCCCGCAATACCTTGGTGGTAGGAACGTGCGGGCCTGTCGCGAAACCCTCGAAGTCCCCCAGGCGATACAGCGATAACGTATCGGTTGACGTTCGCTCCTGACGGCGGATCGAATGGTTGGTTGCCGCCAATGTGCGCATTCGCGCTTCGATCTCTGGAAGTTCGGCCAGTCTTAAAGACCGTTGGAAAGCAAACTCATAATAGAATCCATCACCCAGCGCCGATCCGGTGTGCAACTGCGCATCAGGATGAAGCTGTTTGACGGCCATGGCGAGCATCAGCGCACAGGAACGCCTAAGGATCTCCAGCCCATCGGGTTCCTGGGGAGTGACGATACTGACCCGGGCATCGCCCTCGATCAGAAATCCACAGTCCACCAACTCGCCGTTTACCCGACCTGCGACCGCCGCATTGGCCAGGCCGAGACTGACACTTGCGGCAACCTCAAACACGGACAGTGGTTGATCATACTCACGCAATGAACCATCAGGCAGGGTTATGTGGATCATGATCGGTGTTCTCGAATGTTTTCGATAACGTGCGTCAGCGCATAAACCGTAGTGGTAAGCCCTGACAATTGTCATTAAGACGTTTGTCGTGCCACGCAATTTGCCCCGACACGATCGTGGTGCTGACGCTGTGGCGAAAGCAATGCCGGGCAAAGGGTGTCCAGCCACATTGCGAAAGGATGGGTTGCCGGGAAACGGCCACGCCATCGGGCTCGGGTTTGATCAACACCAGGTCGGCCCAATACCCTTCGCGCAGGTAGCCGCGGTCGGGGATGGCAAACAGATCGGCGACCCGGTGACTGGTTTTGGCCACGAGGGTGGTGATCGGCAGGATCTCATCGACCACCAGTTCCAGCAACGCGGGCAGGGCGTGTTGCACCAACGGCAAACCGGACGGCGCCTGACTGTAGGGGCGCTGTTTTTCCGCCCAGGTGTGAGGTGCGTGATCGCTGCCGATTACGTCCAGTCGATCACTCCACAGCGCTTTGCGCAAGGCTTCGCGGTCGGCCTGAGTCTTGATTGCCGGGTTGCATTTGATCAGGTTGCCGAGGCTCGGGTAGTCGCGGTCGTCAAACAACAAGTGGTGCAGACAAACCTCGGCGGTGATGCGTTTCTGTGCCAGCGGCTTGTCTTCGAACAGTTCCAGTTCACGGGCGGTCGTCAGGTGCAAAACGTGCAGACGGGTGCCATGTCGCCTGGCCAGATCGACGGCCATTGAGGAGGATCGAAAGCACGCTTCGGCATTGCGGATCAGCGGGTGAGCAGCGGGCGGAAGGTGCTCGCCGAACAGCTCTCGCAGGTTCGTCGCGTTGGCTTCAATGCTGGGCGTGTGTTCACAGTGGGCCAACAAAAGGGTCGGCACCTCGGCGAAGAGCCGTTCGAGAATTCGTGGATCGTCCACCAGCATGTTGCCCGTGGAGGCGCCCATGAACACTTTGACCCCGGCCACTTCACAAGGATTGAGCGCGGCGACAGTATCGAGATTGTCGTTGCTCACACCGAAATGAAAACCGTAATTGGCCACTGAGTGAGTTGCCGCTCGACGCTTCTTGTCAGCCAGCGCGGCGAGGGTCAGGGTGGCCGGCGAGGTGTTGGGCATGTCCATGAAGCTGGTGATGCCGCCGGCCACCGCCGCCCGGGATTCGCTATGGAAGCTGCCCTTGTCCGGGGCTCCGGGATCACGGAAATGCACCTGATCATCGATCATGCCTGGCAGCAGCCATTGGCCGTTGGCGTCGATTTCCACGGCGGCTTTTTCGCCTTCGATGCTGCTGGCGATCTTGACGATGCGACCGTGGCTTACCAACAAATCGCCGTCAAATTCACGACCTTCATTCACCAGCCGGGCGTTGCGAATCAGCACGCTGTTCATGGTCAGAACTCGTTCTGCAGGGCTTTGTAGCCGCGGACTAAATCAACGTTGGTGCGCGCCACGTCTTCGGAAAACTCCGAGGCGCTGACGCTGACCGGTGGGAACTGCGACAGGTCGGTGTTGGGGCCGATGCGTGTGGTGGAAGGCACGTAGAACGCTTCAGGCAAGTCACGACCGTCGACCACCGAGTTGTGCCGCACCACGCAACCGTCGCCCACCGCGCAGTTGAACAGAACGCTGTTGAAACCGATGAACACGCGATTGCCGACGCTGCAGGGGCCATGGACGATGGAGCGGTGAGCGATGGAGCTGAACTCGCCGATGGTCACCGCCGCGCCCGACTTGGAGTGGATCACCACGCCGTCCTGGATGTTCGAATTGGCGCCGATGGTGATTGCTTCCATCTCGCCCGAGTCGTCCACTTCATCGGCGCGAATCACCGCGTAGGGGCCGACGAAGACGTTCTCGCCGATCACCACTTTGCCGCAGATGATTGCGGTTTTATCCACGTACGCCGACTCCGCAATCAACGGCAGATCACCTGAAGGATTCTTGCGGATCATGGCTTGCTCAATGCCTCGTACAAGGTGTTGAGGTTGTATTCGAACAGCCCGGTGAAGGTGCTGGCCGGGCCAGTTGCAGCGAGGGCATCGGAGTACAACGTGCCACCGATATGCGCGCCGCTTTCATCAGCGATTTGCTTGAGCAGGCGCGTGTCCTTGATGTTTTCCATGAACACCGCTTTGACCTTGGCCTGACGGATCTGTGTGATCAGCGCAGCGACTTCGGCGGCCGAAGGTTCGCGTTCGGTGGACAGCCCCTGAGGCGCCATGAAGTCGATGCCGTAAGCCTGACCGAGATAGCCGAAGGCGTCATGGGAGGTGACGATTTTGCGATTACCCGGCGGCAGCGAACCGAGCTTGGCTTTGGCCTCGGCGAGCAAGGCGTAGATCTTTTTCAGATAGGCCTGGCTGTTGTGTTCGTAGTCGGCTTTGTTCGCTGGGTCGGCGGCGATCAGCGCTTTGGTGATGTTGCTGATGTACAACTCAGTGTTCGCCAGGTTGTGCCAGGCGTGTGGGTCGGGAATGGTTTCGCCGTCTTCGTCCAGAGAGCGTGGAATGACACCGTGGCTGGCGCTGATGACCGGGGCTTTGGTTTCAGTGCTGGTCACCAGGCGGTCCAGCCATGGCTCGAAACCCAGCCCGTTCTTGATGATCAGTCTGGCGTTGAGCAATGCCTTTGCGTCGTCCGGGGTCGGCTCGTAGGTGTGGGCATCGGCGTCCGGGCCGACCATATTGGTGATCTGAATATGGTCGCCGCCGACCTGACGGGTCATGTCGGCGAGGATGCTGAAGCTGGTGACCACCTGGAGTTTTTCCGCGGCAGACAGCGACATCGATAGCATCAGACTGAACAGCACGAGTAAAGCGCGCATCGGGTTACACCTCATTGGGATGTGAACAAAGGCGGGCGGCGCAGCAAACCGTGCACCGGACCGAACACCACGGACAGCAGATACCAACCGCCAGCCGCCAGTACGATTGCCGGGCCGCTGGGCAGCGAGTAGTAGAACGACAGCAACAATCCGAGCCAGACCGAGAGGCTGCCGAGCAACGCGGCGATGATGATCAGCACCGGCAAGCGGCGACTCCAGAAGCGGGATGCAGCGGCCGGCAACATCATCAAACCGACCACCATCAACGCGCCGATTGCCTGGAAACCAATCACCAGATTCAGCACCACCAGCATCAGAAACACCCCGTGAGCCAGCGGCCCGAGGCGGCTGACGGTTTGCAGAAAGAGCGGGTCGAGGGTGTCCAGCAACAGTGGTTTGTAGATGAGAGCCATGGCGATCAGGCTGAAGCCCGAGACCCAGAGCATGCCGGTCAAGGTCGGGCCATCGACCGCCAGCGCCGAACCGAATAACAGGTGCAACAGGTCCAGACGCTTGCCGGCGATGCCGAGGATCAGCACGCCGCTGGCCAGCGATATCGGGTAAATCGCGGCCAGGCTCGCGTCTTCCCGCAAACCGGTGCGACGGGTAATCCAGGCGGCCAATCCGGCCATGCTCAGGCCGGCACCGAGGCCGCCGATAGTCAGCGCGGGCAGGCTCAATCCGGCGAACCAGAAGCCCAATGCGGCGCCGGGCAAGATACCGTGAGCCACCGCGTCGCCGATCAGGCTCATGCGCCGCAGGATCAGAAACACCCCAAGCGGTGCGGTACTGCATGCCAGAACAAGGCCACCAAGCAGTGCCCGGCGCATGAACACGAACTCGTGGAATGGTTGCCAAAGTTGAGCCGCGGCGATCATCAAGCCACCTGCGTCTGAGGTTGTTGGCGAATCAGCTCGGTACTGGGACCGAGGACGCAGCCGCTGCTTTTGATCAGTAGCGCTTGTGGAATCTGTTGGCGCACGGCGGCCAAGTCATGACACACCACGACAAGGGTTCGGCCGTCGGCGTGCCAGGCGTGGATGTGTTTCCAGAGCAGCGCCTGGCCGAGTTCGTCGAGTGCGGCATGGGGTTCGTCGAGCAGCAGCAAGGGTGCATCGGCGAGGCTCAATCGGGCGAGCAGGGCACGCTGCAATTCGCCCCCGGAAAGGGCCATCAACGGGCGATGCTCCAGACCGGTCAGGCACCAGTCTTCCAACGCAGCCTTGAGTCGCTGGCTGCGAATTTCCGGAGTTTGCTTGTTGCCCCAAAAACCGGCGGCCACTAACGCTTGCAGACTGATGGGGAATTGTCGGTCCAGGTGTTGTTGCTGAGGCAGGAACGAAAGGCCGCCCTTGCGTGGAACATCAATGACGATGTTGCCGGCCAGTGGCTTTTGCAGGCCGGCGATGACTTTCAGCAGGCTGCTTTTGCCCGACCCGTTGGCGCCGATGACGGCGGTCAGGCTCCCCTTGGGTAATTCGAAATCAACCGCTGGAGTGAGCGGCTGACCGGGTGCGCCCCAGCGCAAGGCTTGGCATCGGATCATGCGGCCTCCCAGTTCCAGCGGCTTTCGGCGACGGCATCGTGGGCGTGAAGACTTTCGGCGTGGACGACTCGCACGTGAAAGGCGTTGATGCCCGGGGAGCGTTTCAATGCCAGGTTCAAGCGTCGCGCGGCGTCTTCGCAGAACATCAAGTTCTGACCATTGGCGAGGGCGAAAGCTTGTTCATCAGCGCGTTTCACGGCGGTTTGCACTGCAGTGCCGAGGGCCGCTTCCGCGTCGTTGATCGCGGCGATCAGTGGCAGGTCATCCAGATAGTCATCCAGACGCAGGCGTAATTGCGCAATGCTGCGTTGGCTATGTGGTGTCGCGACGATGCCTTTCGTGGAACCGAGCCAAGCCAGAACGTCTGCGTGTTGCAATGGTTGATTGGCGAAGTCATCAACGAATTGTTGCTGAATCAACTGCCTCGAAAGGGCTGCTGAGCACGGGCAGGTTGAGGAATAAGGCACGTCGATTTTTAGTTCCACGTGGAACATCGCGTTTTTCAGACTCGCTTCGATGCTCACCGGATAGGTTTTCCAGCCGGCCAACGGACTGACGAGCGCGGGTCTTTTGAGCAGAAGTTCGGTGTGAATTTTTAGGTAAGCGTTGTGGGAAAGTCCTTCATGGGTCTCGAGAAAACTCAACAAGACTCGCCGCAACAACGCGGGTGAAAGGTTTTCCTGCTCAAGCATCTCCAGCGCCAGGTACAGCCGCGACATATGGATGCCACGCGCTTCTCCATCGTCGAGGCTCACGCCAGCGTCGGCCTTTGCACTCAGTCGTTGGCCATCGAATAAAACAGGAAGAGCAATGCCGCACATGCCCACCCAATCGAGTGGCAGGGCTTGGCGTGAGGCCTGCGCGGCGATATCCGGCAGAGTCAGCGCATTCATGAGCAGGTCCATCGTGGGAGTTGATTTGGCATGTTATATTATAACAATAAAATCAACGATGCCTTTTTTCGTGAACGAGTTTTCATCATGCACAGACGTCACTTGCTCAACCTGATTCTGGCCAGCGCGGCCTTCGCGTTACCCTTTGGGGCGTCGGCCACGCAAATTCGCAATGCACGACTGTGGCGTTCGGACGACAAGCTGCGACTGGTGTTCGATCTGAGCGGGCCGGTGCAGTACAAAACCTTTTCCCTGAGTGCTCCGGAGCGGCTGATCATCGATCTGAGTGGCGCCAACTTCAGTGGCGACTTCAGTCAGCTGGCGCTCGACAACTCGGTGATTCGCGCGATCCGTTCCGGGCATTTCGGTCAGGGCGATACGCGGATCGTCCTCGACCTCAGCGGTCCGGTGCAGCTCAACAGCTTCCTGTTGCCACCACAGGATGGGCAGGGGCACCGATTGGTGCTCGATCTGAAGGCCATTGCTCCGCTACAGATCGCGGCGGCGCCGTCGGAAAAACGTGAGCCCATCATCGACAAGGCTCATCCCAAGCGCGACGTCATTGTGGTGGTCGACCCTGGTCACGGCGGCAAAGACCCGGGCGCGGTCGGCGCCAAAGGCGAGCGGGAGAAAGACGTGGTGCTATCAATCGCCCAACTGTTGGCCAAGAGGCTGAAGCGTGAAAAGGGCTTCGACGTGAAACTGGTGCGCAACGACGACTTCTTCGTCCCACTGCGCAAGCGCGTGGAGATCGCCCGCAAGCACAAGGCCGACATGTTCATCTCGGTCCACGCGGACGCCGCGCCGCGCCTCACCGCTTCAGGTGCGTCGGTGTACTGCCTGTCCGAAGGTGGTGCGACCTCGGCCACCGCACGTTTCATGGCGCAACGGGAGAACGGCGCGGACCTGTTGGGCGCCACCAGCCTGCTCAATCTCAAGGACAAGGATCCGATGCTCGCCGGGGTGATTCTCGACATGTCGATGAACGCCACCATCGCCGCCAGTTTGCAGTTGGGCAATACGGTGCTCGGCAGCCTGGCGGGCATTACCACGCTGCATCAGAAGCGTGTGGAGCAGGCGGGATTTGCGGTGTTGAAGTCGCCGGATGTGCCGTCGATTCTGGTGGAAACCGGCTTCATCTCGAACGCCCGTGACAGCCAGCGACTGGTGACGGCGCGACATCAGCAGGCTGTGGCGGATGGTTTATTCGATGGTTTGCAGCGTTATTTTCAGAAGAACCCGCCGATGAACAGCTACATCGCCTGGCAGCAGGAGCAGAAGAAGGCGCAGGCCTAGCAGCCGGTCATCCGGCTACAGGTGAACTTCGCGCTGCTGCCTCCGGAACTGGAGAACCGATTGATGGTTGTCCAGCCAACCCGGCGGTTGTAGCCGACCCAGGCTTCGCCATCGGATGCGAGGCCGGTAAAGAACGTCAGTTGCCCATAGCGGCTGTTGGTTTGCGCCCAATGGCGTTTGCCGGCGACTTCAAAGCCGCGCAAGTAGATCGTGCTACCCACGGTATTAACGCTGTAGGCATTGCCGTCGGCATCCACGCAAGCCAGCAGATTGGCGCTGCGGGTGCATTTGGCCAGGCTGGGGACTTGTCCCCAGGCATTGACCGCGATCAGCAACGAAAGGCTCAGTAACGAGAATCTCAGGGCGTTTCCCATGGCATTTCTCAAGGGGCGGACGGGCTAAAGCATCGTGCCCTTTGTCGTTGTGGGCAAGAGGGGGAGTGGCTTGTTTGTGTTGTTATACTATAACATAAATTAAGCCCGACATTGCGACCGGGCATCCCTGTGAGGAATACCTGATGCCCAATCGTCTCCCCGTGACCGTCCTGTCGGGCTTTCTCGGCGCCGGAAAAAGTACACTGCTGAATTACGTACTACGTAATCGCGATAATCTGCGGGTCGCGGTGATCGTCAACGACATGAGCGAAATCAACATCGATGGCAGTGAAGTTCAACGCGATGTCAGCCTGAACCGTGCCGAAGAAAAACTCGTGGAAATGAGCAACGGTTGCATTTGCTGTACGTTGCGCGAAGACCTGCTCGAAGAAGTCAGCAAACTCGCCAGGGACGGTCGTTTCGATTATCTGCTGATCGAGTCCACCGGCATTTCCGAGCCGCTGCCCGTGGCGGAAACCTTCACCTTTCGCGATGAAGAAGGGCAGAGCCTGGCCGACATTGCGCGGCTCGACACCATGGTCACCGTGGTCGACGGCATGAACTTCCTGCTCGACTACCAAGCCGCCGAAAGCCTCGCTTCCCGTGGTGAAACCCTGGGCGAGGAGGACGAGCGCTCGATCACTGACCTGTTGATCGAGCAGATCGAATTCGCCGACGTGATCCTGATCAGCAAGATCGATTTGATCAGCAGCCGCGAACGCCAGGAGTTGATCGCGATCCTTGAACGGCTCAATGCCCAGGCCGAAATCATTCCGATGGTCATGGGCGAGGTGCCACTCAAGAAGATCCTCAACACTGGGCGTTTCGACTTCGAGAAGGCCGCTCAGGCACCAGGATGGTTACAGGAGTTGCGCGGTGAACACGTACCGGAAACCGAGGAGTATGGCATTGCCTCCACGGCTTATCGGGCGCGGCGACCGTTTCATCCGCAGCGCTTCTTCAGTTTTATCGACCGCCCGTGGGTGAACGGCAAACTGCTGCGTTCCAAAGGCTTTTTCTGGCTGGCCAGCAAACATACGGATGCCGGCAGCTGGTCCCAGGCCGGTGGCTTGATGCGCCATGGGTTTGCCGGGCGCTGGTGGCGTTTTGTGCCGAAAAACCAGTGGCCGCAAGACGAAGAAAGCACCGCCGGGATCATGGAGAACTGGACGGCCGCCACCGGCGATTGCCGGCAGGAACTGGTGTTTATCGGCCAGAACATCGACTTTGCACAACTCACCACCGAACTTGATAACTGCCTGCTGACTGATGATGAAATGGCCCTAGGCGTCGAGGGTTGGCGGTTGTTGCCCGATCCGTTCGGTCCCTGGCACGAAGAGGCGGCTGCCTGATGCTGGCGCCCAGTCTGAAGCTACGACCGGTCATTGCTCAGGTTCAAGGTGAAACGCCAAAGGTGCTGACCGGGATTCTGGACGACGGTGTGAACCTCGCCCTTTGGCAGCGCCAACTGCCGGTGCACATTGCCGATTTCGGTCGCTTGCTGTTGTCCCTGAACCAGCCGCTGGCCGAGTCGCTTTCCCTTGAAATGGCCAGTGATGACGCCGAACCCAATCTCCACGGTTTAGCCTCAGGCTTCAGCGATCTTGAAGGCTACGAAGGCTTTATCGCCGACGTTTCCTGGCTGGTCAGCGCGTTCGCCTGCCTGTTGGGCGCCCAACGCGTCGGCCTGCGCCTGCGGGTTCTGGACAAAGCCATGTGCCCGCGTTTCCACGTCGATCATGTGCCGGTGCGGTTGATCACTACCTACGCAGGGACCGGCAGCCAATGGCTGAAAGAAGGGGCGATGGATCGCCGCCGATTAGGCGAGCCTGACGCCGAACCCCAGGATGATTCGCTGATCCAGCGCATCGCCAGCGGCGAAGTGGCGCTGCTTAAAGGAGAGAAGTGGCACGGCAACGAAGGTTTCGGCTTGATTCACCGTTCGCCGCAGCCGGCACCGGGCGAGCGTCGTTTGATTCTGACCCTCGACTGGCTGGGCTGACGGCTCAAGGTTTGAGCCAGGTTCCCTGGCTCTGGGTTTCGCAAAACGGCTTCAAATACGCCGCATCGGTGGCCACGCCGTAATAGTGAATATCCTGCCGGTAAGGCATATTGGCGACTTGAGCGTTGCTGCACACTCCGAACGCGCCGGTGGGGCATTGGTCGACGTACTGCACCTCGACTTTCTGCCCGGCCAGATTCGGCTGGCAGAAACCGTCGGCGAACAGCTTTTCCGGGATGTTGCGGTTCTGTTGGCAGACTTTCACGTCGAGCCGCTCAGCCGTACTGTGTACCACACAGGCCTGGGCCAACGCTTCACCCGACGTGAGCGCCAGAAGCAACGACCATCCCATCAACCGCATCCTTTACCTCCTCAGAAAACTTCGACCATGTTGCAGAACATTCCCACCCACGTCATCGCCGGCCCGCTGGGTGCCGGCAAGACCAGCCTGATCAAGCACCTGCTGGCGCAGCGGCCGGCCGGTGAGCGCTGGGCGGTGCTGATCAACGAATTCGGCCAGATCGGCCTGGATGCTGCGCTGCTGACCCAGGACGCCGATGGTATCGCACTGGGGGAAGTGGCCGGGGGGTGTTTGTGTTGCGTCAATGGTGCGCCATTTCAGATCGGCCTCGGACGGTTGCTGCGCAAGGCACGACCGGATCGACTGTTTATCGAACCCTCCGGACTGGGGCATCCGGCTCAGTTGCTCAGGCAATTGAGTGAGGCGCCGTGGCAAGGCGTCCTGGCGGTGCAGCCTTGCGTGCTGGTACTGGACGCCCGGGCACTCGCGGCCGGAAAACCGCTGCCAGCGGCGCAACAGCAAGCCTTGGACAGTGCCGGGTTGCTGTTGCTGAACAAGGCGGAAAGCCTCGACGACAGTGATCGCCAGCGAGTTGTCGCACAGTTGCCGTCGCGTCCTTTGTACTGGACGCAGCAAGCTGTCTTGCCGCTGAGCGAGTTACCGGGCCTCAAGGCTCAGGCTGTCGCGGGTGTGGATAACTTCATCGTGCCCAAGGGGCTGGCGCAGATGCCGGCCATCTGGACTGACCCCGCCCAGCCGATTTGCTTGAGTCAGGCGCAAGAGGGTGGCTGGAGCGTCGGCTGGCGCTGGCATCCGAGTCAGACGTTCGATGCAGTGCTTGTTGGAAAGTGGCTTGAGAGCCTTGAATGGTTGCGGGCGAAGCTGGTTATCCACAGCGTCGAGGGTTGGGTGTCGGCCAACGCACTGAATAACTCGCTACTGGATTGGCAACCCAGCGAATGGCGACGGGATTCGCGCATCGAGCTGATTTTCAGTGAAGTGCAGGATGTTGAGTCGCTGCAAAGAGATCTGGCCGATTGCCGGTCGGGGTGAAGATCAAAAGATCGCAGGCTGCGATCTTTTGATCTTCAAGGACGCCACTTGGTGTGTTCTTGCCGCCACTGGCTCAATTCAATCACCTCGGCGCTGGGTTTTGCGACTTCGACCACCGGTGGTGTGTCGTCGAATGGCATTGGGTAGGGCGCGAGCTCGATCTGTGCGCTATGGGCGCCGAACTGAGTGATGGTGCCGTTGTGGCGGGTTTCACCGGTCACGGTGAATTCGAAGTTATACACACGGGCCAGGCGCCGACGGCCGTTGGCGTCTTTAATGAAAGCGATCTTTTTCAAAGCTACGTTGCCGTCCAGCAACTCGATCCGCAACTTGGCGCAATGCTGCTGAACCCGCTCCAGAGCGCGTTCACGCAATCCGTGGTTGTGCCACAGCCATGCGCCACCGGTGGCGAGCAGCATGAACACGAAGATATTTCCGAGGGTCAGCATCAACAGGGTGCTCCAACAAGATAGTGCCAGCTTAACTGCGTCTCTGGTCTGTCGTACAGGCTGCGTTTAGTCGCATACTGCGCGGCTCGAATTTCAATCGGTTTATGGAAAACTCACCGCATGAAACGTACGCCCCATCTGCTCGCCATCCAGTCCCATGTGGTGTTCGGCCACGCTGGCAACAGCGCCGCGGTTTTCCCGATGCAGCGGGTCGGGGTGAACGTCTGGCCACTCAATACCGTGCAGTTCTCCAACCACACGCAATATGGCCAGTGGGCCGGAGAAGTGCTGGCTCCGCATCAGATTCCGGAATTGGTGGAGGGGATCGCGGCGATTGGCGAACTGGGCAACTGCGATGCCGTGTTGTCCGGCTACCTCGGCAGCGCTGCCCAGGGCCGGGCGATTCTGGCGGGGGTGGAGCGAATCAAATCGATTAATCCCAAAGCCTTATACCTTTGCGACCCGGTGATGGGCCATCCGGAGAAAGGCTGCAGCGTTCCAGCCGAAGTCAGCGATTTCCTGCTGGAAGAGGCAGCGGCAATAGCCGACTTCATGTGCCCGAATCAGCTGGAGCTGAACAGCTTCTCGGGGCGCAAGGCGCAGTCACTGTTCGATTGCCTGGCCATGGCGCGGGCGCTGCTGGCGCGCGGTCCGAAGGCGGTGTTGGTCAAGCATCTGGACTATCCCGGCAAACTGACGGATGGCTTCGAGATGTTGCTGGTGACCGCTGAAGGCAGCTGGCACTTGCGTCGGCCGTTGCTGGCGTTCCCGCGTCAGCCGGTGGGCGTTGGCGATCTGACTTCCGGGCTGTTCCTGGCGCGCGTGCTGCTGGGTGACAGTCTGCTGAGCGCCTTTGAGTTCACCGCGGCGGCGGTGCATGAAGTGTTGCTGGAAACCCAGGCTTGCGCCAGCTATGAGCTGGAACTGGTGCGAGCGCAGGACCGGATCGCCCATCCGCGGGTGCGGTTCGAGGCGATGGCGATCAGCCTTTAAAAGCTTCGCGGGCAAGCCTCGCTCCTACACAGGGATGGCGCATTACCCATAGGAGCGAGCGGTGCGGCGATCCGACTTGCCCGCGAAAGCGATCTAAAGACTGAACACGTCAGGCGTCGCCCTTGATTTCCTGATAGCGCTTTTCCAGTTCCTGACGAATCTGCCGACGCTGCTGGGCTTGCATGTATCGACGCTTGTCTTCGCTGTTCTGCGGTTGCAGTGGCGGGACGGAGGCCGGTTTACGCTGGTCATCCACCGCGACCATGGTGAAGAAGCAGCTGTTGGTGTGGCGCACCGAGCGCTCGCGAATGTTCTCGGTCACGACCTTGATGCCCACTTCCATCGAGGTATTACCGGTGTAGTTGACCGAGGCCAGAAAGGTCACCAGCTCACCGACATGAATCGGCTCGCGGAAGATCACCTGATCCACTGACAAGGTCACTACGTAACGGCCGGCATACCGGCTGGCGCAAGCGTAGGCCACTTCATCGAGGTATTTGAGCAGGGTGCCGCCGTGGACATTGCCTGAGAAGTTGGCCATGTCGGGGGTCATCAATACCGTCATCGACAGCTGGGCGTTTCCGGGTTCCATAACGTACTCACGGGTTCAAGGCAGGGTTTGGGGGGTACACCTCTGTGGGTGCTTGTCGGTGTTTTTCAAACCAACAGTTATCGGGACGCCGGGCGGGGAGGCGCCGTCACGCCCGAAGCGATCTGTTTCCATATATTGCACCGTCTTTGCGCCGGAAGTCGTGGTGTTACCCTTCAAAAGCCCACCGCCGAAGGAGCCACACACCATGCATGCCATCAGTTTCATTCAGGATCTGGCAGTGATCATGTTGATCGCGGGTGTGGTGACCGTGCTCTTTCATCGTCTCAAACAACCGGTGGTGCTCGGCTACATCGTCGCCGGTTTCATTATCGGCCCGCACACGCCGCCCTTCGGCCTGATCCACGACGAAGAAACCATCAAGACCCTCGCCGAGCTCGGGGTGATTTTCCTGATGTTCTGCCTGGGCCTGGAGTTCAGCCTGCGCAAGCTGTTCAAGGTCGGCGCCACAGCGTTCATCGCAGCGTTCCTGGAAATCGTCCTGATGATCTGGATCGGCTATGAAATCGGCCGCTGGTTCGAGTGGAATACCATGGATTCGCTGTTCCTCGGTGCGATCCTGGCGATTTCCTCGACCACCATCATCGTTAAGGCGCTCAACGACCTGAAGATGAAGAATGAGCGTTTTGCGCAGCTGATCTTCGGCGTACTGATCGTCGAAGACATCCTCGGCATCGGCATCATCGCGTTGCTGTCGAGCATCGCGGTCAGCGGCACGGTCAGTTCCGGCGAAGTGTTTTCCACGGTCGGAAAGCTTTCACTATTCATGATTGTCGCATTGGTCATCGGCATTCTGCTGGTGCCGCGACTACTGGCCTATGTGGCGAAGTTCGAAAGCAACGAAATGTTGCTGATCACCGTACTGGGCCTGTGTTTCGGTTTCTGCCTGCTGGTGGTCAAGCTTGAATACAGCATGGTCCTCGGCGCGTTCCTGATCGGCGCGATCATGGCCGAATCGCGCCAGTTGCTGAAGATCGAGCAGTTGATCGAGCCGGTTCGCGACCTGTTCAGTGCGATCTTCTTCGTGGCCATCGGCCTTATGCTCGACCCGATGATCCTGCTGCAATACGCCTGGCCGATTGCGGTGATCACTGTGGCGGTGGTTCTGGGCAAGATGCTGTCCTGCGGCCTTGGCGCGTTTATCGCAGGCAATGACGGACGCACCTCATTGCGCGTGGGAATGGGGCTTTCACAGATTGGCGAATTCTCTTTCATCATCGCGGCGCTGGGCATGACGCTGCAGGTCACCAGTAGCTTTCTCTATCCGGTGGCTGTGGCCGTCTCGGTGATCACCACGCTGTTGACGCCCTATCTGATCCGCGCGGCCGATCCGCTGTCGATCAAGCTTGCTGCCGTGATGCCGCAGCGTCTGGCCCGTGTGCTGGGGATGTATGGTGAATGGCTGCGCAGCATCCAGCCTCAGGGCGAGGGCGCGCTGTTGGCGTCGATGATTCGGCGGATTCTGTTGCAGGTGGGGGTCAATCTGGCGCTGGTGGTTGCGATCTTTTTATCGGGCGCCTTCTTCGCCGAGCGCATGTCCGTTTACCTGCAAGACTGGATCAGCGACCCGAGCTGGCAAAAAGCGTTGATCTGGGGCTGGGCGTTGCTGTTGTCGCTGCCGTTCCTGATCGCCGCCTATCGCAAGCTCAAGGCGCTGTCGATGCTGCTGGCAGAAATGGGGGTGAAGCCGGAGATGGCCGGCCGTCACACGCAGCGAGTGCGTCGGGTGATCGCCGAAGTGATCCCGATCCTCTCGCTGTTGGTGATTTTCCTGCTGCTGGCGGCCTTGTCGGCCAGTATTCTGCCGACCAACAAGTTGCTGGTGCTGATTGTCGTGGTCGCGGCCGCGGTGGCGGCGCTGCTCTGGCGCTGGTTCATCCGCGTGCATACGCGGATGCAGGTGGCCTTGCTGGAAACCCTGGATAACCACAAGGATTCGTCCGAGCATTGAGCGTGACGAGTCCCTGTAGCAGCTGCCGAAGGCTGCGTTCGACTGCGCAGCAGTCGCCAATCAGGCTACGAGGTGATTCAGGTTAACCGAGTGTCAGGGTTTACGACTGCTTCGCAGCCGAACGCAGGCTGCGCCAGCTGCTACAAAAAATCGTGCAGGGGTACATCAGCTTTCCAGCCAGACGTCCCGTGCCCAGTGCCAGACCGATTCCCAGGTTTCTTCGGCGAGTAACTCTTCTTCGGCCAGCCACAACACCACGGTGCCGTCTTCTTCGACGCAGTAGTAGTTGTCACCGTCCTGGCAGATCGGGATCAGGCTGCGATCAACACCAGCGTCCCAGGCGTTGGCGGCAACGTCCGGCAGGTAGGTGTGGGATTGCGGGTCGGTGACGGTCACCGGCTCCAGGCTGCCGTAGACTACATCGCTGACGGTCAGCAGGAATTCTCTGAATACGAAGGGAATGTCGATGAACAGTTGCTCTTCGATTTCTACCAGCAGATCTTCGTCGGGCAACTCCAAGGGGACCGGTACCGGTTCGTTGGCTTCACGCAGTTGTTCGATGATTTCTTCCACGTCCGGGATCCTCTTGCTTGATGGCGCGGTTTAGTTGGGGCGGTTTATACAGTAGCTCGCTATAGATGCAACCGTGAAATAGAAAACCCCGGCAGAGCCGGGGTTTTCATTACAGCATGCGAAAGCGCGGGGTTATCAGCCGTTCTGGCGGATACCTGCTACCAGCCAAGGCTGGTTTTCGCCCTGGGGACGTTCCATGTTCCAGCTTTCGCTGAACACTTCGCCCTGGTCGAAACGCGAGTTCTTAGACACGCCGCTGAAGGTCAGGGTGGCGATAGTCTTGTCTGCACGGTCATCAACGCCGTCCAGTTGTACCTGGAGATTGTCGATGTAGGTCGACTGGAAGCCGTCGCCCAGGTCGGCACGTTCGCGCTTGAGGAACTCCAGCAGTTGCGGGGTCACGAACTCGGCGATCTTGTCCATTTCGTTAGCGTCCCAGTGCTGTTGCAGGGACTGGAAATGGTTGCGTGCGGCTTCGACGAAGCGCTCTTCGTTGAACCAGGCCGGAGCATTGATCACTGGACGCGCGGCAGGTGCAGCCGAACCGCCGAAGATCGAACCCATGGCTGGCTTCTGATCGAATACTTCACGTTGCATCGGCGCGCCGGCCGGAGCCATATGCTCCTGCTGTTTGCGACGACGAGCGGCAATGAAGCGGAAGACCAGGAAGGCGATGACCGCCATGATCAGGATGTCGAAGAACTGCATGCCCTGGAAGCCGCCGCCCATGAACATGGAAGCCAGCAGGCCACCGGCCGCGATACCGGCCAGAGGGCCGAGCCAGCGCGAAGCACCGCCGGCCTTGGCGGCAGCGCCAGCGGCACCGGCCGCACCGGCCGCACCGGCAGTGGCGGCTGCGCCGCCCATGCCCGGAGAAGAAGGAGCCATTTGGCTGGTCTGGTGAGTCGGCGCAGCGCCGGAGCTCTTGCCGCCACCAAAGCGCTTGGCCGCATTGGCGTCGAGGCTCATCGTCAGGCCGATGCACAACGCCATGGCGATGCTAAGAAAACGTTTCATAAAGGGAATTCCCATTTGTGGATGGCACGCGCGCCATGTTGCACAGCTGAAGTGTTACTGGCTAGCGGCAGAGTGTTTCGGGCTTTTGCCTGACAGGTTCTGTTCAGCTTCAGTCAGTGCAATAAGGCCTGTTAGCTTTTGTTTGTCGGATGAGTGGACAAGTTCTGTAGGACGATGAGTCCTGTGGGAGCGGGCTTGCTCGCGAAGAACGATAACGCGGTGTTCCTGACAAACCGCGTTGCGGCCTTCGCGAGCAAGCCCGCTCCCACAAAAGCGTTCTCGGTTGTCCTTAGATCGCTTCCAGCTTGGCGTAACCGAGCATCAGCCACTTGCTGCCTTCGCTGAAGTTCACCTGCACCCGCGCCTGAGCACCGGCGCCTTCGAAATTCAGGATCACACCGTCGCCGAACACCGAATGCCGCACAGTCTGGCCGAGGCTGAACCCGGTGTCCGGGATTTCGCTGCCGCCGAACAGGCTGCTGGAACTCTGCTGCTGGCCACCGCCGAACGGACGGCTGACGCTGTTGGACAGTCGCACTTCCTGGATCAGGCCTTTGGGTACTTCACGGACGAAACGCGACACCTTGTTGTAGGTCTCGCTGCCGTACAAGCGTCGGGTTTCAGCATACGTCAGCACCAGGTTCTGCATCGCCCGGGTGATACCGACGTAGGCCAGACGCCGCTCTTCTTCAAGGCGGCCGGGTTCTTCCAGGCTCATCTTGTGCGGGAACAGACCTTCTTCCATGCCCACCAGGAACACGTAAGGGAATTCCAGGCCCTTGGCGCTGTGCAGGGTCATTAGCTGAATGCTGTCTTCGTGCTCGTCGGCCTGGGTGTCCCCGGCCTCCAGCGAGGCGTGGCCGAGGAACGCCGCCAGTGGCGATTGCTCTTCGTCCTCTTCCGGGTTTTCGAAGTTGCGCGCGGCGCTGACCAGTTCCTCAAGGTTTTCTACCCGGGCCTGGCCTTTCTCGCCTTTTTCCGCCTGGTGGTAAGCGATCAGCCCCGACTGCTCGATGACGGTCTGGGTCATCAGGTGCAGTGGCATTTCCATGCACTTGGCGGCGAGGTTCTCGATCAGCTCCATGAACGCCCCAAGGGCACCGGCAGCGCGACCGGTCAGGCCCTTGTTGGCCACCAACTGGCGCATGGCTTCCCACATCGACACATCGCTGTGGCGCGCATGCTCGCGAATCGCTTCGACGGTTTTTTCGCCGATGCCACGGGCCGGAACGTTGATCACCCGCTCCAGGGCCGCATCGTTGCCACGGCCTTCCAGCAAGCGCAGGTACGCCATGGCGTTCTTGATTTCTGCCCGTTCGAAGAAGCGCTGACCGCCATAAATGCGGTATGGGATGCGCTCGCGTAGCAAGGCTTCTTCCAAAACGCGCGATTGGGCGTTAGAGCGGTACAGAATCGCGATATCACTGCGAGCCAAGCCGGTTTTCAGCGCGCTTTCAATGGTTTCAACCACGTAGCGTGCTTCGTCGTGTTCGTTGAACGCGGCGTACAGATTGATCGCTTCGCCTTCGCCACCATCGGTCCACAGCTCTTTGCCCATGCGCCCGGTATTGTTGGCGATCAGGGCGTTGGCGGCCTTGAGGATCCCGGCGGTGGAGCGGTAGTTCTGCTCCAGACGAATGATCTCGGCATCCGGGAAGTCGTCGGAATACTGATAGATGTTCTCGATTTTCGCGCCGCGCCAGCCATAGATCGACTGATCGTCGTCGCCGACCACCATCAGGCTGTCGCCACCCTTGGCCAGCAGACGCAGCCAGGCGTACTGCACGGCGTTGGTGTCCTGGAACTCGTCCACCAGAATGTGCCGGAAGCGTTTCTGATAATGGGCGAGCAGGCCCGGGTGGTCGCGCCACAGATCGAGGGCGCGCAGCAGCAGTTCGGAGAAGTCGATGACGCCGGCGCGCAGGCACGCAGCCTCGTAGGCTTCATAAATGCTGCGCATGGTCGCCAGGAACAGATCGCCGCTGGCTTGAATATGTTGTGGACGCAGACCTTCGTCTTTCTGCCCGTTGATGAACCACTGGGCCTGCCGGGCCGGCCAGCGTTGCTCGTCCAGGCCCAGCTCGCGGATCACCCGCTTGACCAGCCGTTGCTGGTCGTCGCTGTCGAGAATCTGGAAGGTCTGGCTCAGGCCCGCCTCTTGCCAGTGCGCCCGCAATAAGCGGTGCGCCAGGCCGTGGAAGGTGCCGACCCACATGCCGGCCGGGTTGATACCCATCAGCTGCTCGATGCGATGACGCATCTCGGCAGCGGCCTTGTTGGTGAAGGTCACCGACAGAATGGAGTGGGGCGAGGCGTTTTCGACCTGGATCAACCAGGCGATACGGTGCACCAGCACTCGGGTTTTACCGGAGCCAGCACCGGCCAGGACCAACTGACGACCCACGGAGGCAGCTACGGCCTGGCGTTGGGCATCGTTGAGGGAGTTCAGCAGAAGGGAGAGATCATCGCGCATCGGGGCATTCTAGGGTGCGCCGTCACACCGGGCAAACCGAGCTTTGCATTAGCCGATGAAAGAAGCATCGACGATGACCGGTTGGTCACTGGCTGCAAGCAGGGACGGGGCTCGCCTGGCGGCTTTTGCGCCGGATGCGGGCGACTAAAACTTTTGTCTATTTTATGACCTGAGGCAGTTTGGTCCGGGCATTTGCTTGTGTATGCTCCGTCCACAATTCGGGCTCGCATGCTCAACTATAAGAACAAGAACATCGCCTATGACCCTCAGCTCCGACCTGTCGGGCCCCTCCGTGGAGCCTCGGGCTATCCGCAAACAGTACGCCATGGAGATGGCGGTCGAACGCACGCGTCTGCTGTACCAGGGCTCGCTCTTGCCGACGCTTTTCATGTTGATCAACGGTCTGGTCTGCGCCGGGTTGCTCTGGAGCCCGCAGCGTTACTTCGTGGTCAGCGTCTGGCTGATCTGGTTGCTGTCGCTGGTGGCGTTGCGAGTGATTCAGGTCGCGGCCTTCGATTCGGCGATTCCCCACCGTCAGGCCCATCCGATCTGGCGTCGCATGTTTCTGCTCGGTTCGGCGATGACCGGCCTGACCCTGGCCGGTGCCGGCATCGCGCTGGTGCCCGCTGACAATTTCATCCAGCAAGCCTGGGTGTTCGGCCTGATCGGCGCCGCGGCCCTCTCGGCCAGCGTCGCTTATGCGGTCAGCCTGCCAGCATTTCTATCCTTTACCTTGCCCTGTCTGTTGCCCGCCATCGGCTATCTGTTCTGGGGCGGCGATGAACAGGAGCAGGGCTGGGGCTGGTTCGGGCTGATTCTGCTGGGCTCGTTGAGCGTGGTCGCCTGGCAGGTCAATCGGTTGATCGATCAGGGTTTGTTGCGGCGTTTTCAAAATCAGGCGCTGATCGAGCACTTGCAGCAGGCGCAAAGTCGCAGCGAGCAACTCAATCACGAACTGGCCAGGGAAATCGACCAGCGTCGTCGCGCCGAAGAAGAATTGCGCGAAACCCAGGTCGACCTTGAAAACCGGGTTGCCCAACGCAGTCTGGAGCTGGATGCGGCCAACCAGGCCTTGAGCAAGAGCGAAGCGCGGCTGGCGCTGGCGTTGAAAGCGAGTGAGCTCGGTTTGTGGGACTGGAACCTGCAGACCGACGAAGTTCATCACACTCAGCTCCAGGAGTTGTTCGGGCTGGAGCCGGAATACGTGACGGCGATGCTCCGCCACCTCAAGCCGAGGCTGCATCCCGACGACTTGCCAGCGCTGAAGCGGGCGCTGGTCGAGCATTTGAAGGGCCGCACCGAGGATTATCAGATCGAGTACCGGGTGCGACATGGCGATGGCCATTGGGTCTGGATCGAGGACCGTGGTCGAGCGGTCGAGCGCAGTGAAAACGGCCGGGTGATCCGCATGGTCGGCACCCGCCGCGATATCAGCGCCAGCAAGCACCTGGAAGAACAGCGCCAACTGGCGGCGACGGTGTTCGAGGCGGCCAGCGAAGGCATCGTGATTTTCGACCCGAATTACGCACTGATCGCAGTCAATCAGGCTTTCAGTCGGGTGACTGGCTATGAAATCGGCGACATGCTCGGGCGCAACGTGGTCGATTTGCCTTGCAGCCGCGACGCCCGTCGGCATTACGCAGCGATTCGTCAGGCGCTGGAGCAGCACGGTAGTTGGCAGGGCGAGTTGGTCGAGACCCGCAAGAATGGCGAGTTGTATCCGCAGTGGCTGCAACTGAATGCCGTGCGCGATATGCGGGGAAATGTCAGTCATATTGTTGGCTTCTTCGCTGATCTGTCCGCTCGGCGTGAATCCGAAGAGCGTATGCGCTACCTCACCCATTACGACGAGCTCACGGGGCTGGCCAACCGTTCGTTATTCCGTGAACGACTGAGCGAGGCTCATCAGCGGGTGCGCCAGGGCGGTCGGCGCAGCCTGGCGCTGCTGCACATCAATCTGGATCGCTTCAAGCTGCTCAACGACAGCCTCGGCCACGAAATCGCCGATCAGCTGTTACAGAAAATGGCCCGGCGGTTGGTCAATGCGTTGCCGGAAGCGGACACCATCGCCCGGTTGTCCGGCGATGAATTTGCGGTGCTGTTCGACGCCTACGGCAACCTGTCGAGCCTGGCGCGCGTGGCGACCCGATTGTCGACCAAGCTGCGTTTGCCGATCACCGTCGAGGGGCATGAACTGGTGATGAGCGCGTCCATGGGCATCAGTCTGTTGCCGGACACCGCGCGGGAGATTTCCGCGCTGGTCAGCCAGTCGAACATGGCCATGCAGCATGCCAAACACTTGGGCGGCAACAACTTCCAGTTCTATACCGACAGCCTGCAGGCCAGCACGCTCGAGCGTTTGCAGCTTGAGAACCAATTGCGCAAAGCCATCGAAGAAAAGCAGTTGAAGGTGTTTTATCAACCGAAACTCTGCCTCGCCACCGGTCGGCTGAATGCTGCCGAGGCGTTGGTGCGCTGGGATCACCCGACCCTGGGTCGAGTGCCGCCGGGGGATTTCATTGGTCTGGCCGAGGAAACCGGACTGATCAACGCTATCGGCGAGTTCGTATTGCGTCAGGCCTGCTGGCAAGCCTGCGAATGGCAGCGTCAGGGGCTTGAGCCGATTCGGGTGTCGGTCAATCTGTCGGTGCATCAGCTGCGTCAGGGGAAACTGGTCAGCCTGGTGCGTCAGGTGCTGGAGGAAACCGGTCTGGCGCCGCACTACCTGGAACTGGAACTTACTGAAAGCCAGTTGCTGGACAGCGTCGAGCACATCATCGCGACCTTCCAGCAATTGCGCGATCTGGGGGTGAAGCTGGCGATCGACGATTTTGGTACCGGGTATTCGTCTCTGAGCTACCTCAAACGTATTCCTGTGGATTACGTGAAGATCGATCAGGCATTTATCCGTGGGCTGGGGGAGAGCAGTGAAGATGCGGCGATCACCCGGGCGATTATTGCCATGGCCCATGGTCTGTCGTTGAAAGTGGTGGCTGAAGGGGTCGAGCGAGCCGAGCAGCTGGAGTTTTTGAAGGCTGAAGGTTGCGATGAGGTGCAGGGCTATCTGATCAGTCGACCGATTGACTCCGATGGTTTGGGTAACCTTCTACTTGAGCAAGATGCTGGTTTCCTCAGCTAAGTCATCAATAAACGTGATGACTTAGCTGGGAAAATTCCGGTTGCTAGCGCGTTAGGAGAATCGTCGTATCCACCAGGATATATAATCTTCAAGATGGTTGTTTGACCAGGTCATATATTTTTTACCCTGAAAATCAGAAAGGTGTTTTACGCTAACATCTTCAGAATTTCTCTGTGGGTATAATTCAAATAAAAAATCTGTTTCTTTTGGAAAGTGTACTATCGAAACTAAGCGGCCGTTGATAAATTTGAATCGGGTAATGCCAGTATTTTTGTCGCCCTGTATTTGGTAATTGGTTATTTCGAAAATATCGGTATTGAACTCTTCTCTGAATATGCCGCCGAAATATTTAGAGCTCTCTAGTATAACTGGATTGTAGCCATTTTCTTTAAGGGTGCTTAGCACGTCTTCGATAAGGCTACAGCTGCGGAAATTATTCACTAATAGGGGGTGGGCGCTTTTGCATGTCTTTTCTATGTTTGCTGGATTATGGTATCTGATATAAAAGATCGCAAAAAACACCAATATTAAGAATGCAAATGTGAAATATTTTATGGTTAATACTTTTGTTTTAATAGTATGACCCATGAGACGTCGCCTCTGTTGCTAATGCACCATTATTAAGAAGGTTCATGCAGCTTTCGGGACATGCCTCAGGAGATTCGCTGTCCTTGGCTGCACATAAACCTGCTTGGTTGTTCCAGTCATCCATAGCTCTCTCACTACGGTTCTGTCCAACGTTTGATACTTCATTCGCCCAGCCGGCAAGTTTGCTGATCGTTTCTCCCCAATTTGACGCAGCAATCATGCATGAGGCAATGCAATGTCTGTAGGCGTCTTGAGGTCCGTTACGCTGTCCCGGTAGTGGGCTTTCATTCGCTATGGCTTCTGCTTTGGAAGACCATTCAAACACAGATTCTAATCCAAATGGATCAACGTATTTCAACGGATTGCCGTTCACATACCCATATGTATTCATTCCGCCCTTTAGCCCAATTGGGTCGCTCTCCAAATAGCGTCCTGTCTCCGGGTCATAGTTTCTGAAGTAGTTGTAGTGCAACCCAGTTTCAGCATCGAAGTACTGACCAGGGAAGCGGAGGTTTAGAGTCAAAAAACCACTGGCTTTTTCCAAACCAAAAGCGTCAGATTTCCATTCCCATACAATTTCCCGAGCGGCGTTCGTTACGATGCGGGGTGTGTTGAGGTGGTCGCTATGAATGTAGAACGGCGTGCTATTAGTCAGTACACCTTCCGTATCGTAACTAATATTCACACCGCCCAATGGCAAGCCATCAAGCCAGAAATAGTATTGACTTTCGAGCTTCTTGCCTTCGCTATTGAACATCGTTTCGCCTAGCAGTTGGCCATCAGGTCCGTAGAGAAATGTGGTAACGCCTTGTGAGGTGATTTTCTGGGTGCGTTGACCTAGTGTGTTGTAGCGAAACTGAGCCCGGATCATCCCATCAATCTTCACGCTGCTCAGGCGATTCTGTTCGTCGTATGAGAATTGGCGATTGTCGCGGCCTTCGATCAGATTGCCTGTCGCATCGGAACTCACCAAATGGCCGTCTATTTGGATCAAGCGATTGTTACTGGCGCCATACTGGTAGGTCGTGACTGCACTGTCTTGCACCTTGCCTTCGACCAGAGGAGTGAGAGTTTTGTTGGTGCGGTTACCCACCGCGTCATAAGTAAAGGTTTGCTGTCGGGTGGTATTTGCTTCTTCTGTCAGGCGATCGAGCGCGTCATAGCTGTAATTCAGATCGCCGACCGAGCTGCTTTGTACTTTGGTGATGTTTCCGATGGCATCGTAGGCATAGGTGTTGCTCCAGCCGGCGACGGTTTGTGCAGTTAGCCGATAGTCCAGATCGTAGGTACGTTGAAGCGTAGTGCCATTGTTCCAGGTCAGGCTTTTGAGTGGACCGAAAGGTAGATACGCAATGTCGCTCACGAAGGTAATCGGTTCATCTGCGCCACGCTGGATTTCCACTTGACTGACCTGCCCAGCGGAGTTGCGTAGGTAGTGAATGCTGAACCCGGTCGTGTAGTCGATCCGACTGAGTCGATTTGCTCCATCGTATCCATAACCCAGTTTTTCCAGTTGGGTTGCTTCATTCGTTCGCGGTGTATGCAGTTGGGCCGTGAGGTTGCCTTGCGCGTCATAGGTGTAACTCAGGACGCCATTTATGTCTTCCACTGCTGTCAGTCGGCCGATACCTTTGTTACCGCTGGCAATCGAGTCGTAGTGGAAGTGAATATCCAGCCTTGAGTTTGCCGGATAACGGCGGGTGGTCAATCGATTGAGGGCATCGTAGGTGAAAATTGTGACTATGCCGCGCGCATCGGTTTTTTGTGTGATGTTGCCAGCGGCGTCATATTTGTAGTTACTGGTACCACTGTCGGGGCTGTCCAACTGCGTCAGATTGCCTAAACCATCGTACTGATATCGAGTGATCACACCGCGTGAATCGCTAACTTGTGTGAGGTTGTCTTGAGCGTCGTATTCAAAATTAGTCGTGCCGTTAAGTGGGTCAATATTCTTTATCAAGCGGTCGAGTGAGTCATAGGCTCCGGCGTGGCTGTAATTACGAGGATTGGTAATAGTGGCCGGATTATTGTTCAGGTCATATTGCGTGCGACTGATCTGGCCACTAGCTCCCACTGACTGCAGTAAGCGTCCGAGTTCGTCATATACCCATTGATGCTGTTTTGTCAGATCGCCTGTATTGTCTTTGAGTCGTAATATGGTGCGATTGCCCATCGGGTCAAGATCAAATTCGATCTGTTCCTCGAGGTTATTGATGATGCGAATGAGCCGCCTGGCGTCATCCCAAGTGTAGGTTAACCAGCTACCATCGGCACGAATCAGCTTGGTAATGTCACCGACAGCATTGTGTTCGAAGCGAGTATTATTATTGGCAGCACTTACTGACGTTAACCAGCCTTGCGGCGCATAAGTCAGGTTTGTGATGACTCCATTGGGATCGACAATAGTTTGTGGGTTACCCATAGCGTCGAAATTCGAAAGTTCAGTGATATGTCCGAGCGCGTTGATGACGCGTGTCAAATGACCTTTCGTATCGTATTCGTAGCGGGTGATGTCGTTTACATCGGTCCTGGGACCATCCGATAACTCAAGCAGGCCTTCAGTGTTGTAGGCGAATGACCTGCTGCGTTCCGTTGTTTGTCCAAACAGGGATGTAATGGTCGCTCCGCCTAGTGCAAGCGCAAAAAGACCTACGCTCAATATCAGTGTGTTCATGATCAGATCCTTCTGAGTCAGCGTGCAGTAATGGTCTGAGTGAGTTTTCGTCCTTCAGCGTCGTAGGTGTATTGAATTAACCGGTTCGGTTGGGTGATGCGCACGGGAAGGAATAGAGTTGGGTGCCATTCGGTGGTGATGGTTCTGGAGTCGGTTGTTCCGCTGGCTTCGGTGCGGGAGGTTTCTAAACCACGATCATTGTGGATATACGCTGTGATGCTCCCATTGTTATCAGTCTTCGACTTAAGCAGACCGCGTTCGTCATAAATAAAGGTAGAGTTGCTACTTGGGCAATTAGCAGTGGGTTCGCCATCAATCGAAGTGATGCGTTTGACGCCTTGAAAGAAGCCGAATTTGTAATTTGTATGTTTGCCGAGAGCATTAATAACCGTGACTGAATCGTCGAGGTTGTATTTGATGTTTGTTTTTTCCGCTCCGTTAGCGTGCTCGCTAGAGATGGCGCGGCCATGATCATCATAACTCCACGATGCATAGGTGACGCCGCGCTCGTCAGTCATCGACGTCAGTAGCCTACCGTCCCGAGGATCCTGGTAGAAATACCTCTTTTGATCTGACTTGGTAGTAAATGCTCTCGATACGGATTTGAGTTGTCGATAGTCATCATAGCTGTATTTGATCTGCATATCTTCGGATGAGAAGCTTAGAGGCTGTTTATTAGGGTCCTCTGTAAATTTTATCGTGGTGCCGTAGCTGTCAGTGACAGTAATATGGTTTTCTTCATGTTTGATGTTTTGCACTGTACCCAATTTGCGGACTTCAGTGAGCCTGCCGTTTTCGTTAAAGATGTAATAATAATTTTCTGGTGAATGGTACGTCCATTGGAGTTTCTCTTTTATCAGAGATTCTGCGGTTGGTTTTTTTGGGTGGTAGGTATCTCCAGTCTTATCAAATGTCGATATTTTTCCATTGGCATGAATAATCGATACAGAGTTTGTATCGAAGAGCATTCGAGACGCATAATTGTGTGTCCATGTACCGCTTTTGCTGCTGTAATTTCGTGAAAATTCAATTTCGTTGGGTTTGGGTGTTTTTCTTGATACAGGGAAGTCTGTCTCTAGTTCGATTTTATGGCCCGTCAAAAAATTAATCGGGTTCCCGACAATATTTGATGGGCAGCTATTTTCTATGCTCTCAACTTCACATATCCCCGTCAGTTTACTAAGTGATTTATTTTTTCCGCAGGAGTCTCCGGTGAGGAGTATTTCCGCTGTGAAAGTGCCGGGATCAGGCCCGCCGTCTTCCTCGTCTATTTCGATAGGTTCATAGTCTATCTTGCATAGCCATTTCCAATCGTAAGTTTCATGTGGCATGGCGGGGTTGTAACCCAATATATAATCGTCGTGCTCAATTTTTAATTCTTTATGGAGCGCTTGGCACGCGATTTCTGGAGAATTATGCTGCGTGGGTTGATTGAGAAGACCTCCCGCTTTCCAGTTGTATATTTCAGCTGTTGAGTATTGATGGAATGTTGATGTTAGAAGCAAGATGGGGATGCCGAAGCTTTGTTTGATGTTCATTTGATCTTCCATGATCATTCTTAATAGTTTGTTGGTTAATTTCAGTGAGTGCCCCTCCAGTTTATTCTCCGCAGTTGACTACTTTGCGGTACATATATATTGCATTTGTAAAATTATGCGGCGCGTTGCTTGGCCGGCATTGGGTCTAGGGGCTAGGAGGGGCAGGGGTGAGAGGTGTGGGCTTGTCAGCCGCTTCTACGGTGTGGGTCCGCGCAAACCTTGGCCGTGGGGCTACATGAAGCCCATCACGCCTGATACGGGGACATTGAGTTACGCATTGAGCAGGCAAAAAGCCGATTCATGTAGTATAACTACAAGCGTGCTACATCCCCGGCAACTGCCAATAACAAAGAGTCCAGCCCCTTGAATCTGCTGCAACACATCGCCCAGTCACGCCACCTGTTACGCAAGTCGGAGCTCAAGGTCGCCGACCACGTGCTGCTTGATCCTGCGGCGGTGATGCACAGTTCCATGGCCGACCTGGCCCACAGCGTGGGCATCAGCGAACCGACCATCGTGCGGTTTTGCCGCGCCATCGGTTGCTCCGGGTTCCAGGATCTGAAGCTGAAACTGGCGCAGAGCCTGGCGGCCGGCGCGAGCTTCGGGCAATTCGCGATCCATGAAGATGATTCGGTTGCCGATTACAGCCTGAAAATCTTCGACACCACCCTGCACACCTTGATGGAGGTTCGCGAGAAACTCGATCCGGTGGCGTTGCAGAAAGCCGTGACCGCGATGTCCCAGGCCCAGCGTGTCGAGTTCTACGGCTTTGGTGCGTCCGGTGCGGTGGCGGCGGATGCCCAGCACAAGTTCTTCCGTTTGTTGCTGACTGCGGCGGCGTATTCCGACCCGCACATGCAGGCGATGTCGGCGGTGACGTTGAAGCCGACCGACGTGGCGATCTGCATTTCCCAGTCCGGTCGCTCAAAAGACCTGTTGATCACCGCCAACCTGGTGCGCGAAAGCGGCGCCACGCTGATCACCCTGTGCCCGAGCCAGACACCGTTGGCCGAGCTGTCGACCGTCAACCTGGCGATCGATGTGCACGAAGACACTGAAATCTACACGCCGCTGACGTCGCGTATTGCGCATCTGGTAGTGATCGATGTGTTGGCGATGGGCGTGGCCATGGCTCGTGGGCCGAGCCTGGTCAATCACTTGAAAAGCGTCAAGCGCAGCCTTCGCAGCTTGCGGTTGTCACCCAAGTCGGTGAAAGCGCTGGACGATTGATTCTGATCTGACATTGGCGGAAGGTCGTTCCGACCTTATTCGCGAGCAAGCCCGCTCTCACATTGATCGGTTGTGTTGCACAAGAAGTGCGAACATCGCAGATCCACTGTGGGAGCGGGCTTGCTCGCGAAGATGGCCGCAAAAACACCACAATCAATGGCAATGTTCACAACCTTGTAACCCTCCCGCCGCCAAACCGTCATTCCTCGCGCCTATCTTGAAACTCCCGTACTCGCCTTGGGAGACTCGAAATGGCCCAGCCCTACGAAGAACGCAACAGCGCTGTCAAAACCCGTCGTCAGCAAGAAGACCAGCGCCGCATGGAATTTCGCCGCGCCATCGAAGATCGCTGCGAACGCCGCCAGCTTCTGGCCGAAATCGGCGAATTTCCCGACGACCTCGAACTCAACTACTGGCAGGCAGCACCGGTAACTTCCCGTCGAAACGCTCAACCAGTGCGCTGATTTGCGCCCGTTCGCTGCGGATAAACGCAAGGAATGCGTGGGCCACCGGCGATAGCCGTTTGGCCTTGGCCTGCACCAGGCACCAGCTACGCAGCAGCGGCAGCTCCTCGACCGGTAGCTCAATCAGGGCGCCGGTCGCCAATTCAAGGTTCAGGGCGTGGCGCGTCAGCAGCGCCAGGCCCAGACCCGCCAGCACGCATTCACGCTGAGCTTCCGCCGACGCGACCTCCTGGGTCTGGGTGAAGTGCACGCGCTTCTCTTTGAAATACTCCTCGCAGGCCAGCCGCGTGCCGGAACCGGGTTCGCGCAACAGCAGCGTGTAGGGCTCCAGATCCTGCAAGCGCAGCGGCCCCATATGGCACAGCGGATGATCCGGCGGCGCCACGGCTACAATCGGGTTATTGAGGAACGGCAGGAATTCCAGCCCCATGTCCTGGGGGACCATCGACATGATCACCAGATCGTCACGGTTATCCGACAGGCGCCGGATGACCTGGCCACGGTTGACCACCGTCAGGTGCAGGTTCACTTCCGGGTGCTGGCGCTTGAACGCGGCAAACAGGTGCGGCACGAAATACTTGGCGCTGGACTCCACCGCCAGTTTCAGCTGACCTTGCAATGAGCCTTGCATGTCCGACAGCTGCATATCGAGGTTTTCCAGGCGGCCGAAAATGTCCCGGCTGGCGCGCTGCAGCGCTTCGGCCGCCTCGGTCATGTAGAGCTTTTTGCCGACGTAATCGAACAAGGGCTGACCGATCAGCTCTTCGAGTTGACGAATCTGTAGGCTCACGGCAGGTTGTGTGAGAGACATTTCGTCGGCTGCGCGGCTGTAGGACCTTAAATCGCACACCTCATTGAAGATCTGCAATTGACGCAATGTCATACGCATCAATGACTTACGCATTTTCTATAAATCCTGAGCGAAGGCAGATGACTCAACTATAAGTCTTTGCTTATGCCTGACCCAATTATTATTCATTTTTGTTAATCCCTTGCGAGAGCTAGTGTGGAGCTGCGACTGAATTGAAACATTTGGTCACGCGTCGACCTGTCTAATCGGGTCGTGGGTGCCACCGGCTCAAGGGAACCTCCAAGTGATAAAAAAGATCCTGATTGCCAACCGTGGTGAGATTGCCGTACGAATCGTGCGCGCCTGCGCCGAGATGGGCATTCGCTCGGTCGCGATCTATTCCGACGCCGACCGTCATGCTTTGCATGTGAAGCGTGCGGACGAGGCCCACAGCATCGGTGCCGAGCCACTGGCCGGCTACCTGAACCCGCGCAAGCTGGTGAACCTGGCGGTGGAAACCGGTTGCGATGCGTTGCACCCCGGCTACGGCTTCCTTTCGGAAAATGCCGAGTTGGCGGACATCTGCGCCGAACGCGGAATCAAATTCATCGGCCCGTCGGCGGAAGTCATTCGCCGCATGGGCGACAAGACCGAAGCGCGCCGCAGCATGATCAAGGCCGGCGTGCCGGTCACACCGGGCACCGAAGGCAACGTGTCGGGCATCGAAGAAGCCCTGACCGAAGGCGACCGCATCGGTTACCCGGTGATGCTCAAGGCTACCTCCGGTGGTGGCGGCCGCGGCATTCGTCGTTGCAACAGTCGCGAAGAACTCGAACAGGCCTTTCCTCGGGTGATTTCCGAAGCCACCAAGGCTTTCGGTTCGGCGGAAGTGTTCCTGGAAAAATGCATCGTAAACCCGAAACACATCGAAGCGCAGATCCTCGGCGACAGCTTCGGCAACGTGGTACACCTGTTCGAGCGTGACTGCTCGATCCAGCGTCGCAACCAGAAGCTGATCGAGATCGCTCCGAGCCCGCAACTGACCCCGGAACAGCGCGCCTACATCGGCGACCTGTCGGTGCGTGCAGCCAAGGCCGTGGGTTACGAGAACGCCGGTACCGTGGAGTTCCTGCTCGCCGAGGGCGAGGTGTACTTCATGGAAATGAACACCCGGGTTCAGGTGGAACACACCATCACTGAAGAAATCACCGGCATCGACATCGTTCGCGAGCAGATCCGCATCGCATCCGGTTTGCCGCTCTCGGTGAAACAGGAAGACATCCTGCACCGTGGTTTCGCGCTGCAGTTCCGGATCAACGCCGAAGACCCGAAAAACAACTTCCTGCCGAGCTTCGGCAAGATCACCCGTTACTACGCGCCCGGCGGTCCCGGCGTGCGCACCGATACGGCGATCTACACCGGTTACACCATTCCACCGTTCTACGATTCGATGTGCCTGAAACTGGTGGTCTGGGCGCTGACCTGGGAAGAGGCGATGGACCGTGGCTTGCGAGCCCTGGACGACATGCGCGTGCAAGGGGTCAAGACCACCGCCGCGTACTACCAGGAAATCCTGCGTAACCCGGAATTCCGTAGCGGCCAGTTCAACACCAGCTTCGTTGAAAGCCATCCTGAACTGACCAACTACTCGATCAAGCGCAAACCCGAAGAGCTGGCCCTGGCCATCGCCGCCGCCATCGCCGCCCACGCAGGCCTGTGAGGAATATGACAATGTCCAAGAAGATCCATGTAACTGACACAATCCTGCGCGACGCCCACCAATCGCTGCTCGCCACCCGCATGCGCACCGAAGACATGCTGCCGATCTGCGACAAGCTCGACAAAGTCGGCTACTGGTCGCTGGAAGTCTGGGGCGGCGCGACCTTCGATGCCTGCGTACGTTTCCTGAAAGAAGACCCGTGGGAGCGTCTGCGCCAACTGCGCGCCGCGTTGCCCAACACCCGTCTGCAGATGCTTCTGCGTGGCCAGAACCTGCTGGGCTACCGCCACTACAGCGACGACGTGGTCAAAGCCTTCGTCGCCAAGGCCGCGGTCAACGGCATCGACGTGTTCCGCATCTTCGACGCGATGAACGACGTGCGTAACCTGCGCGTCGCCATCGAAGCGGTGAAGGCTGCTGGCAAACACGCCCAGGGCACCATCGCCTACACCACCAGCCCGGTGCACACCATCGAGGCTTTCGTGGCGCAAGCCAAGCAAATGGAAGCCATGGGTTGCGACTCGGTGGCGATCAAGGACATGGCCGGTCTGCTGACCCCGTACGCCACTGGCGAACTGGTCAAGGCACTGAAAGCCGAGCAGTCGCTGCCGGTGTTCATCCATTCCCACGACACCGCCGGCCTGGCTGCGATGTGCCAACTCAAGGGCATCGAAAACGGCGCCGACCATATCGACACCGCGATCTCCAGCTTCGCCTGGGGCACCAGCCACCCGGGCACCGAGTCGATGGTCGCCGCCCTTAAAGGCAGCGAGTTCGACACCGGCCTGAATCTGGAACTGTTGCAAGAGATCGGCCTGTACTTCTACGCCGTGCGCAAGAAGTACCACCAGTTCGAAAGCGAATTCACCGCTGTCGACACTCGCGTGCAAGTCAACCAGGTTCCGGGCGGGATGATTTCCAACCTGGCCAACCAGTTGAAAGAGCAGGGCGCCCTGAACCGCATGAGCGAAGTGCTGGCGGAAATCCCGCGCGTTCGTGAAGACCTCGGCTTCCCGCCGCTGGTGACCCCGACCTCGCAGATCGTCGGCACCCAGGCGTTCTTCAACGTACTGGCCGGCGAGCGCTACAAGACCATCACCAACGAAGTGAAGCTTTACCTGCAAGGCGGTTACGGCAAGGCGCCGGGCGCAGTGAATGAGAAACTGCGTCGCCAGGCCATCGGTAGCGAAGAGGTAATCGACGTGCGCCCGGCTGATCTGCTGAAGCCGGAAATGACCAAGCTGCGTGCCGAAATCGGCGCTGTGGCCAAGTCTGAAGAAGACGTGCTGACCTATGCCATGTTCCCGGACATCGGCCGCAAGTTCCTCGAAGAACGCGCGGCCGGCACCCTGACGCCAGAAGTGCTGCTGCCGATTCCTGAAGCGGGCGGCGTGGCGTCGGCCGGTGGTGAAGGCGTGCCGACCGAGTTCGTCATCGACGTTCACGGCGAAACCTACCGCGTCGACATCACCGGTGTGGGCGTCAAGGCTGAAGGCAAGCGCCACTTCTACCTGTCCATCGACGGCATGCCGGAAGAAGTGGTGTTCGAACCGCTCAACGAATTCGTCAGCGGCGGCAGCAGCAAGCGCAAGCAAGCCACTGCACCGGGCCACGTCAGCACCACCATGCCGGGCAACATCGTCGACGTGCTGGTCAAGGAAGGCGACACCGTGAAAGCCGGCCAGGCCGTGCTGATCACCGAGGCGATGAAGATGGAAACCGAAGTCCAGTCGGCCATCACCGGCAAAGTCACCGCCATCCACGTGGCCAAGGGCGACCGGGTGAATCCGGGCGAGATCCTGATCGAGATCGAAGGCTGAGTTAACAGCCTCGATAGACCGCTTTAAACCTCGGGGGGGCATGTGCTCCCCTTTTTTTTCGTCCGAAGAATCTGGTGGATGGCAGATCAAATGTGCGGGCTTGCTCGCGAAAGCGATGTGACATTCAGCATCCATATTGACTGACACTCCGCTTTCGCGAGCAACCCCGCTCCCACAAGGCACTGTGCTGAGTCAGTGAAACGACACGTGAATCAGAACGCCATCCGCCACTGTCCCATCACGCCATGACTGCGGCTCTCAGTGCCGATTTCCCCAGTGACGCCCACACCCAGCGAGTGGTTGGCGGAGAGCCCCAGGTCGAGCCCGGCATCAAGCGACAGGCTGTCGCGATCCAACCCTGCCCCGGCGATGTCGAAACGTTTCCCGCCCTTGACCAACTGTTGGCGCGTTTCGCTGTCGAGCTCGCCGTAGGTGTGTTTCCAACCGGCGCTGAATCGCGGTGTCAGGCGCATGCCGTTATCCAGCATATTCAGCTTCGCCGCACGCAGGCCGAAGGTGCTGCTGAAGTTGTCCTGGGTTTGCCCATGGACTTTCAACGCCGCATCCCCACCTTTTTCGGTGTGGCTGTCCCGTTGGTAGCGCTGATAACCCAGGCTGGCGAATGGCTCGATGGTCACATTGTTGCGGCCCAGGTTGAAGCCCGCTTCGACGAAGGCTTGCTGGGTATTGGCGTCATAACTGCCTTTGAGACGGTCGCTGAATCCGTTGAACGCTACTCGACGTTTGCTGCTGCCTTCATGGCTGGCGTAGGTAGCACCGAGACGCAGCGTCAATGGGCCGTCCTGGCGCACCGCATAAGCACCCAAGTGCCAACTGTCGAGATCGCCGTCGAATTGCCGGGCATCGAGCGCCGTCTGTGATTGGCCGCCCATCAGCCCGACATGCCATTGCTCGTCGAACCGCCAGTCGGCGCCCAGGACCAGGCCTTGGGTGGAATGTTTCAGCGCGTTGTTGAAGTCGCTCTCGACTTTGCCGCCATTGCCCAATGCCTGAAGCCAGACGCGGCCGCTGTTTTTACTGTCAGTGGCAACGCGTGGAGCTTTATTGGAAGACGTGCCCGTGCCGTTATCCAGCTGGCGCATGGCGGAGAGCATGCTGGCACTGACGGGGCTGACACTGCTTAACGTGGCTTTTGCGAGGTTGGCGTTGCTACTTGCGGTCAGTTGGTCAATGGCGATGGAGGCTGTGGCTTTGTTGCTGGCCAGCAGCGCGCTGATGGCGGCGTTGGCGATCACGGTTTTGGGGGTGTCCACACTGCGAGCCAGAGCTTGCCCGCTGGCAGAGGTGGCAACCGTCTCGAGCGGCACGTCATTACGGGTCAGCGCCACTTGAGTGTCGATATCGGCAGCCTTCGGTGTCATGAGTGCCGGATTGCCGGTGACTTGTTCGAGCCCATCTTCAACCTTTCCGGCATTCAGCACGGTATGGGCTGTGTTCTGGGTGTCGCTACCGGGAAGACCAATAACATTCAAACCTGCGTTATTTAGTGTGGCCGTACCCTCCACCATAAGCGCTGAAGTGCTTACGGCGGCTTCTTCAAACCCACTGTCAGTGGGTGCTACAGGTTTGGCGGTTTTTTTCCGGGTTTTGTTGGGCTTTGCATCGGCATCGACTTGAGGCTCCAGTTGGTGGGCAAGGGATAATTCTGCACAACCAACTGCAAGTGCAATGGCCAAAACAAGGTGGTGGAGTTTGTATTTGTGTTGAACGGGCATCGAGTACGGCCTCTTTTAACAGGAGGCCAAACTCTAAGAGGGAGGCTATGGACGCCGATGTCAGCCGCTTCCGGCGGGCTCGCAGGGAGTGTCGGATGGTTGTGTAGAAAATTGCCAGCCGCTTGAAGGTGGCGGTTTTTTAACCATTCCAGCTGGATGCTTTTTCTTACGACGAATCAAGACATGGGAGCTGGCGCACGGCCAAAACTATCTACCGCAGATCAAACGATCTCAGCCTTCGCAGCGCCTACCGGCTCACATACGCCTTCCCATAATGCCGCTCCATCCGCGCCTGAATCAGCTCCAGCCCAATCGACATCAGCCAATAAATAATCGCCGCCGTCGTCAGCATTTCGATATAGCGATAGCTCGAGCGCCCGTACGATTGCGCCAGGAACATCACTTCCCAAACCCCCATCACCGAGATCAGTGATGAGTCCTTGAGCATGGAGATGAACTGGTTGGTAGTGGGCGGGATGATGGCGCGCATGGCCTGGGGCAGGGTGACGCGCCAGAAAATCACGGTTTCGCGCATGCCCAGGGCCAGCGATGCTTCGCGTTGGCCGTGGGGAACGCCGAGGATGCCGGCGCGGAAGATTTCGCTCAGGTAGGCGCCATAGTTCAGCGACAGGGCGATGATGCCGGCGGCGATGGCGCCCGGCACGACGCCCAATTGCGGCAAGCCGAGGTAGATCAGCAATATCTGGATCAGCAGCGGCGTGCCGCGAAAGAACGAGGCATAGAAACTTGCGATGCCGAACGCCACGGCGCTTTTCGACAGTCGAGCCAGGGCCGTGATGAAGCCCAGCAGCGACGAAGCCACAATCGAGCACAGGCACAAGAACAGCGTCAGTGCCGCGCCTTGCAGAAAGCCGTTGGGCGCCAGGTGCAGGCCGATCAGGTTCGGCAGTTTGTCGAGGATGATCGAGAACTTCAGGTCGAAGCTCAGGAAGAAACTGGCGAACAAGCCGAACATCGCCGCCCAGGTCAGGTACAGCCGGGTACGGAAGCCGAAGACCCGTTGCAGTAATGACTCAGCCACCGGTTGCGGTGGCTGAGGAGGTTTGGGGAAAGAAGTCATTTGCTGATGTCGGCGCCGATCCATTTTTGCGACAGCTTGCTCAAGGTGCCGTCCTGTTTCAACTGAGCGAACACTTCACGCACTTTGGCGTCCCACTGGGCATCGCCTTTTTCGATGGCCACCGAGTTCGGCTCCGAGTACAGCGGCTGGCCGGCGAGCTTGAAGCGCTTGTCTTCGTTCAAGCGCGGTTGCGCGGTGACGAGGTTGGTGAGGATCGCGTCCAGACGCACGCCAGCGCCGAGGCCCAAATCCTGGAACGCGACGTTGTCGGTGTCATACGGGGCGATCTGCACGTTCTCGAACGGGTACTGCAATTGAGTGTCTTCGGCGCCTTCGATCACCAGGTTTTTGTTCAGGTAGCTTTCATAGCTGGAGGCGCTGGTGAGACCGACTTTCTTGCCGCTCAGGTCCTTGGCGCTGTGGATGCTATCGTCCTTGGCATTGACCACGATCACGGCAGGGGAGGCGTAGTACTCGACCGGGAAGTCGAAGACTTCGGCGCGGGCCTTGCTCGGGGTCATGGAGCAGATGCAGATGTCGTAACGCCCGCTCCAGCGGCCGGCGGCGATCACATCCCAGGACGGCGTTTCCAGACGCAGCTTGACGCCCAGCTTGTCCGCCACGGCCTTGGCCACCTCAACGTCGAAGCCGTCGAGCTGGTTTTGATCGTTGAGGAACGAGAAGGGTGGGTAGCTTTCCATCAACACACCGACCAGTTCTTTCTTTTGTTCGATGCGATCCAGGGTGGCGCCCGCAAAGGCTTGGGTGGAGGCAGCCAGAATCGTCAGGCCCAGGGCCAGCAGCGGTTGAAGTTTCACAGTTGATCCCTGAAAAAAGAGGTTGTTATTAACCGTATGGTGCGCATTAAATAGTTATAAGAACGACTCTGATAGTGAGTTATTTTCATAAGCTTATGAGTGAAAAGCATATGGGCGCAGACAGCACGGTAATTCTGGATGGCGGCATGGGTCGTGAACTGCAACGCCGAGGGGCGCCGTTCCGGCAACCCGAGTGGTCGGCACTGGCCTTGAGCGAGGCGCCACAAGCCGTAGAGGCGGTGCACGCGGCCTATATCGAAAGCGGTGCCAACGTGATCACCAGCAACAGTTACGCGGTGGTGCCGTTCCACATTGGCGAAGAACGTTTCGCCGCTGAAGGCCAGGCCCTTGCGGCGTTGGCCGGCGAGCTGGCTCGGCGTGCAGTCGATGCTTCGGGCCAATCGGTGCGCGTGGCCGGTTCATTGCCGCCTTTGTTCGGCTCCTACCGCCCGGACTTGTTCGACGCTACCCGGGTGACTGAACTGCTGACCCCTCTGGTCAATGGCCTGGCGCCTCATGTCGACCTGTGGCTGGCCGAAACCCAGAGCTCGATCGTCGAAGCACGGGCGATCCATGCCGGGCTGCCGAAGGACGGCAAACCGTTGTGGCTGTCGTTTACTTTGAAGGATGAAGACACCGACGAAGTGCCGCGTTTGCGCTCCGGTGAGCCAGTGGCTGAGGCCGCCGCGGTGGCGGCTGAGTTGGGTGTCGAGACGTTGCTGTTCAACTGCAGCCAGCCGGAAGTGATCGGTGCGGCGATTGATGCGGCGCGGGAAACCTTCGAGCGCCTGGGGGTGAAGATTCACATCGGCGCTTACGCCAATGCTTTCCCGCCTCAACCGAAAGAAGCCACGGCCAACGACGGTTTGGACCCGTTGCGTGATGATCTCGACCCGCCGGGTTATCTGCAGTGGGCGGCCGATTGGCGCAAGCGCGGGGCCAGCCATTTGGGCGGGTGCTGCGGGATCGGGCCAGAGCATATTGCGGTACTCGCCCAGACATTAGCGTGATGCCATTCGCGGGCAAGCCTCGCTCCAGGTTCGTGTGATCCGTAGGAGCGAGGCTTGCCCGCGAAGTTGTCCGTACGGGCGTCGAAGATTACCCGCGACACTCCGTCAACGTTTGCACTTGCCCCGATTCCGTCTGGTTTTCATCGCTCAACCACCGCTCGAACCCCGCCTGAATCGTCGGCCATTCCGAGTCCAGAATCGAATACCACGCCGTGTCACGGTTCTGACCCTTGACCACCATGTGCTGGCGGAACACCCCCTCAAAACTGAACCCCAACCGCTCTGCTGCGTACTTGGAGCGAGCGTTGCCGTTGTTGCACTTCCATTCCAGGCGCCGGTAGCCCAACGCAAAGGCTTCCCTGGCCAGCAGGTAAACCGCCTCGGTACTTTTGGGCGAGCGCTGCATCGGTGCGCCGAAGGTCACATGGCCGATCTCGATGCGACCCTGGGCAGGAACAATCGACATCAGGCTGAGCAGGCCCTGCACCTCGCCGCTGACACGGTCGATCACACTGAAGAAATACGGATCGCTGTTGGCCGCATGATTGTTCAGCCAGTCATTGAACGCACTGCGCTCCGGGAAAGGACCGTAGGGCAGATAGTCCCAGAGTTTCGGGTCCGAGCCCGGGCCTTCCAGGGCTTTCCACAAACCATCGGCGTGACGCGCCGGGTCGAGTTTTTCCAGGCGAATGAAACGCCCTTCGATCAGTTGGGCCGAGGGCGCCGGGACGCCTTTCCAGTCTGCGAGTGAAGTCGACATGGTGTTCTCCTTGAACCTTAAAGGGCTTTGCGAAACTGGATGAAATCGGGGCGTTCGGCGATGCGCTCATAGAGCTGGATCGCGGTGGCGTTGGTTTCGTGGGTCAGCCAGTGGACCCTGCAGCAACCGTCGGCCTTGGCTGTTCTGTAGACGAATTCGATCAGTTGCCGACCGACGCCGGTGCCACGAGTTTCGGGTGCCACCAGCAAGTCTTGCAGGTAACAGGAGTTTTCGATGCTCCAGTTCGAGCGGTGATAGATGAAATGCACCATGCCCACCGCTTTGCCGTCGACCCAGGCCAGCGCCCCGTGGGTCGGTTCGCTCAGGTCGAGCAGGCGCTGCCAGGTGCTTTGAGTGACCGCCTCGGGCAGCTCGGTGTTGTAGAAGCGCAAGTAGGCTTGCCACAACGGCAGCCAGGCAGCGTGATCGTCGGCGGTGGTGACCTGGCGGATGTCGATCTGACTCATGTTCATTCCTTAACGCGTCAAAGTGGCAGGTACATGGAAAATTCCTTGGCGAATGCCTTCATCCTAGGCAGGCTAATGGTCTGTTGTAAGAGCCATTAATGACCAATTTCATAGGTCCATTGTCATGTCGAATACGCCGCTTCCCTCGTCGTTCAACCCGGCGGGTATCGAACTCGACCGCCGCCAGGGCCTGAGTCGACAGCTCTATCAAGCGCTGCGGGTACGCGTGCTCGACGGACGATTGGCCAGCGGCACACGACTGCCGGCCAGTCGCGATCTGGCGGCAGCCTTATCGATTTCCCGCAACAGCGTGGTCCGTGCCTACGATCAGCTTTACGCTGAAGGCTTCATCGAAGGGCGCGTGGGTGACGGGACTTACGTGGCGCAATTGCCTCAGGCGGCATTGCCCATGAAAAAATTATCCACAAAAGTATCCACAGGGTTTTCAACAGGGTTACCCACAACCTTATCCACAAATTGGCTGGATTTACCTGTTATTCCATCCAGTAAAGTTATCCACAGCGGTGCTTTGGGGCGCATTGAAAAGAACCATTTGGCTGTGCCTCCCGGTGGTCCGCCGCGCGCATTCAGGGTCGGCGTGCCGGCGTTCGATCTGTTCCCGTTCGAGGTTTGGGCCAAGCTGAATGCGGCTTTCTGGCGTAAACCGGATTTACAGCAGCTGTGTTATGGCGACCCGGCAGGCGATGAACGCTTGCGCGGATTGATTGCTGCCTACTTGCGCAGTTCGCGCGGCATGCAGTGCACCGCTGAGCAAATTGTGATCACCAGTGGCGCGCAGCAGGGGATCAGCCTTTGTGCACAGTTGCTGGTAGAACCTGGCGATGGGGTGGGGATTGAAAATCCGGGTTATCGCGCTGCCGGCCATGCCTTTGCGGTAGCCGGTGCACGGTTGCACGGTGTGCCGGTGGATGAGGAGGGGATCGACTGCAGCGCCTTGGCGCAGTTGAGCGATTGCCGGCTGGCTTACGTTACGCCTTCCCATCAATACCCGACCGGTGTGGTCATGAGTCTGGCCCGGCGTCTGGAACTGCTCGCCTGGGCCGAACGCAACCAGGGCTGGATCATCGAGGACGACTACGATGGCGAGTATCGTTACAGCGGCGCGCCACTGGCGCCATTGGCGGCGCTCGATCGTCACGGACGGGTGCTGTATGTCGGCACCTTCGGCAAGGTCGCTTTTCCGGCGCTGCGCCTGGGTTATCTGGTGCTGCCGCCGGGCCTGGTGGACGCGTTCGCGCAACGTCGGGCGGTGGATGTGCGCCATTCTGAGGTGAGCACACAGGCGGTGATGGCAGAGTTCATGGCAGCCGGGCATTTTCAGCGGCACATTCGCCGTATGCGGCGCGCAGCCCTGAGTCGTCGCAACACCTTGTTGGCTGGTTGGCCTGTGGATATCCCGGGCGTTGGCAGCCTGCCGAGTGTCGTGGCAGGGCTGCATATGACGGTGTCAGTTGAAACTCAGGCCCGCGAGCGCGAATTGATCGATGCCGCAGCGAGTGTGGATGTAGAGATCAGTGGGCTGAGCCGCCTTTGGCTGCCGGATTCAAGTACCGAGCCGGACCTGCGCGCCGGGCTGGTACTGGGTTTTGCGGCGGTGCCCGAGGCGGCGATCAAGGCAGCGCTCGGGCGGTTAAAAAAGGTCTGGTGACGGGCTGAGTCGCGATCAGCGCCTGCCCCTCATGACTTGGCTTTGGGCTCCAGATTCAGAAATAGTGCGCGCAGGGTCGGGTCGACTATTTTACGTAGCGCCCCATCAATAGGCTCGAAGGTGCTCAGCGATTCCCTGCGTTCAGCACTGAGCGTTTCCAGGTAGGTGTCCGCGAATTTCAAGTGAGCGGTAGTGGGTGTAGCGGACGGGCTCTTCAAGGTTTCGTAGTGGAAATGCGCCACCCACAACGCCTGATCATTGTTCGTCTTGTCGAGAATCCGGTATTCCTGAAAAAAGTCCCCGAGTTGTTTGGTCTGGATTCGGCCTTGTTCGTTTCGGGTGATGTGAATTTGCTCGTTCTCGTGCATCCATTTGAAACTGCTTTGGGTGGGTTTACGTTCCTTGTACAAGCTCGCTCGGGTGCTGATGCCTGCTTTTCTTACCTTGATGGCTTCCCTGCGTAGTTCCAGGCTCAAGGCCGCCACGGGCGGTAAAGTGCCTTTAGCTTCCTTGATCCTGATCATGGCCAGATCGATGCTCGTAGCAATCTGCTCCAGTTTGAGTGCGTACTGGTCGAACAAGTCCTGCATGTCGGCGGGTATGCGTCGTGGGCGTAAAGCGTCTTTGCGGGTGCGCTCGATAAAGTTCTGCACCTCTACATTCTGCTCAAGGCCAGCCTTGATGATGTCGGTATCGTTCAGCACCGGGGGCGGCTGCAAACGGACATCTGGCATGATCGCCTTGAGAGGGGACTTCTTGGCATTGCTGACTTCGTTAATACCCGGATCGCGTGGGCGGGCCTTGCTCACTTTTACCGGCAGGCGCGATGGCCCGGGACGGGCCGGTTCTGTTGTGGCCTGTGTGATCAAAACCTCGGTATCGGGCAGCAACGCATGGATCTGGTTGTGTGCCACTCCTGCAAATTCATCGATCATTTTTTTCAGATGATCAAGTTGAGACTGTTTGAACAGGTTGGGGTATGTGTCTGGTAATTCCTGAATTCGCTGATTGGCATCGGCAAAGGTTTCGGCAAGCCTGCCAAAGTCCTCGATGCGCGTCTGTGGGTCATCTGCAACGTTCATCAGGTCCGCGACCTGGTGGGCGGCCTGGGCGGCGCTCACGATAATGCTGCCGATGGCGTCACGGGCCAGGGACATTGTCGGGCTGGCCTGCTCTTGCATGCACAGCTCTTGCGCCATGCCTATCTCGTTAGCCTTGAGCTCCAGTGCCGAGAATGAAGGCAGCAGTTTGCTGATCTTTATAGCTTCAGCAATGCCTGGTCTTCCTGCCTCATGCATTCCGCGAAGTGCCGTTTGCGAGAGCTCAAGTTTCTCGACCATTGCGTGGCTCAGGTCTGTCGCCTGCCGAATGTTGTCGATATAGGTTTGCCGTGTGATCTCTGTGTCCGGCCGAGAGGCTTGAGTAAATGTGCTGGTGGCTTGGACATACTGGTGTTTTCTTGCGGTAAACCAGAGCGAAAGATGCTTCTGCAACTCGGTACTCAGGCGCAGCAAGTCGTAGGTATAGCCTGTCGTTCCGCCGAGAGTGCGCCACTCTCGCAGTTGCTTGAGTGCTTGCTCATAACCATTGATCATTACTTCCAGTTTTTCCGCATACACCATGAGCATTTGATCATAGGCATCGCCGCTGACTGTAAACATGTCTGTGCGTGCTCGTGTCAGCTCCCTTGTCTTCGCTGGCTCCTGGGTCTTGAATGAATCCAGTGCGTTTTCCAGTTCATGTTTGCGCTGTTCTTTGGCTGCTTTCATGCTTTTGAGGCGGTTTTTCGGGCCGCCGCCACGCAAGCGCAGCCGGGTGTCCACGAACCATTGACCTTTCTGGTCATGGACTAGCAGGGGGCCGGTTCGTGTGGCGTCTTTGGGGTCGATGAGGATGACCTGGGCATCGGCATCCAGTATCACGTTGAACCAGCGTTCGCCGACCTGTGCATAGATCTTGTCGTTGAGCTGGTAGAGGTGGGGAGGGGCTTCATTGACCGTGGTCAGTTCTTTGTCGGCAAGGTCTGGCGCAGAGACTTTGAGGGTGTCCAGATACGTGCCCAGTGCCGAGGTTGTGCGGCGCGGCACACCTCCTGCCATTTCAACCGAGGAGTGATGGTTTTGTGGTAACTCTGCGATAACCGGGGTGGGGGCCAGTGTGATGGTGACCGGCACGACGGGCGGTTTTGGTTCCTCATCGGTCGACAGCTGTGCCGGTTGTGGTTTGCCCGAAGCCGTTTTGCGTCGTATCACAGCGTGATGGCTGAGGATGATTCCGAGCGCCAGCAGAATATCCGCCATGCGAGTCCATTCGATGAAGCTGTCATTTCGATCTCGGGCATCGAGTGCCTGCTGGATCTCGTTGATGGTCTGCCAGACCCAGACGGCGGTTCCGACGGCACCGCTGAGGAAGTTTGAGGTGACGCTGAACAGGGCCCAGCCGCTGTCTTTCAACAAGCGCCAGCGGCGTTCGGCATTTGATTGCGACTGACGATCAGCCAAATCGACAATTGCCTGTGCGTTGCTCTTGAACAGTGTCGAAAGGATATTGCCGGTTATCTCCTCGTATTTGAAAACCACGCGTCCGAACCCCTCCACTCTCAGCAATGGATCGACAATCTGTTCGGCCAGCAACCAAGGAGATGGCAGGCCGACCGGGAAAACGTATTGAGCGTATTCAAAGCCCAGTGCTTTGTCGGGCAGCCATGCCAGCACCGAATCGCGGAGCTCACCGGGCTGGTGCAAGGCATACAGTAAATTTTGCCGGGAGGGGAACTGCATCAGTGGCGGGTCCAGCATCGGACGATAAAGCAGGCAAGGGCCGCTCTCGGCATTTCGAGGGCTGATGATGAACATGTTGGCGATCGTATCGCTGGAGCCGATCAAGCGATGTTGCGGGGTCATCGTGAGTGGGTAGATGGCGATAGGTTGTGCCGTTTCTGAACGGGGGGCGAGTAGCTCACGGACGAATCGATAGCCGAGCTCATCAATGCCCGCTTCTTGCTTGACCTTGCATTCCAGCGCCATGAGAGGCAGTAGCAAACGTAGCTGGTCGCTATAGAAGTTTTCCTGGCGACGGGACTCAACAGGGTCATCGATCAGCTTGCGTTTGATCTGTTTGGGATAGTCCTCGCCGACATTGACGCGAGCCGCCACAGTGGTGAGGAACTCGGGCGTCAGCCAGTCCGGAACCTGCCCGGCGTTTCTGAAGAAGAGGTTCGCCATGTAAGGCGCCTCATTCTCCAGGGCGAAGTCGGCGAGTGTTTCGATGTACTGGCTGCGGGGATCGGGAAGCGTGAAATCACCAGCGGTGAAACTGTTGGTGATCTTGATCCGTAATTCATCCAGCGCCATGTCTGCGGCACCGACGGCGTGGGGATCGGCAATGATTGCTTCGCTCATTTTGTATTGAGCGTACTGGGCGATGGAAGGGATCTGGTCTTTGACGGTCTTGTAGTCGGGTTGCCGATACAACTTACCCAGCGCCGTGACATAACGACTGTAGTCTTGTATGTCGCTGATTGATGCGTTGCGCAGCCAGTCGGGAATCGCCGCAGCCAGTTGCTGGATCCGTGCATGTTCCGGGCTGCCGTGCTCGACATCGGGCTCAAGCACTTCGCTTGTTGGCGTTTCAAGGAGCCTGAGTGAATCGATGGCATCGAGCTGCGTCGACACCAACGCCCAGGCCATGTGATCGAAGACATTGCCATCAGGTTCGTAAAGACGCCATTTCAGAGCGCGTCCTGCCAGTTGCGCTTCCAGGCGAGCGGGAAGTGAGTCACCCAGTTGTTCCATCGATTCGAATGACTCGTAAGCACGTTCGATGGTGTACATCACAATCAATTCGCGTTTGCGGTACGTTGCCTTGAGAACCAGAGCGCCACCGATCAGGAGGTGGCTTTCAACCTCGTTGTCGACAGTGTCGATGTCGATCAGGCTCGCCTGGATCGCTGAAAACTCGCTGTTCACTGCCTTGCGTGTGGCTTTGTCGGGAGCCATGGAAATTTCCCGCGCCATGGCACATTCATCAGCATCCCAACCTTTGACCTGTCGTACGTTCAGAGCCTTGCGCAGTGAGTCGGAGAGTTCCTGCCAGCGCGCGATCTTATGTCCCTTCTGATTCCAGAACTCCAACTGTCGTGCCTGGAATTCGACGAACAACAGCGGTGCATAGTCGTTGAGCGTACCGGCAATTTCCTCGATGCTGACGGCGAGATGTATAGGGTTTTTGGCGTTCGGCTCAAGCGTGAGGAAGTGCTCTCCATCGATGTAGTTTGCCGTTGTCGAATTAAAACCTTGGCGGATGAGTACGTGCGTCAGTGGTTCGAATCGAGTCGGCCCTTCCTCTATCCGATTGTCCACCTGGCGCCATTGCGGTGTGGCAACCATTGCCTGGTCGGGATCGATGTTCAGGTTTGGGTAGAGTTCTTCCAGCGTCTGAGTCAATAGATGCGAGGCAACCTGATTCAGCGTTGGGCCGTGACTGGTCTGGTTGACCAAATCGCTTTTCTCAACAAGGGGGGTCGAGTCGTCAGGGGGAGCAGGAATATTGCGGATCATGGTCGGTACCTGGATGCGGTAATTGAGGACGCACCCAAAGTAGCGGGAAGCTGGGAGCCTCTGGCGGTAACTAAATATGCGTGCAAAAAAGACCCGCATCAGCGGGTCTCGGGTTCTAGTCGGGGGGGTGGCTCACGACCCTGAGGCAGAGGGTGGTGTCTGCGTGAAGAACAGTTCTTTGGCCTGTTGCGGGCTGATCTCACTGCGATAGACCGCAATCAGTTCATGATTGCTGGTTGTTGCACGCCAATCGAAGCGCCCCTTCAATAATCGTTGGTCACGGGTTTTCAGGTGGGCCGCCGTATACGAGTCGACAGGAGCCGTGGGCCCGGAGTAATGGAAGTGCGCGTACCACAGCGGCTTTCTGGTTTTTCGGTCAAGAATTTCGTATTCCTGAAGATAATCCTTCCCTGGGCCTTTGAGTCGTTTGCGTTCGCTGTTGCGGACGATGTCGACAACGTTCTTGCTCCGTAACCACTCGATGCGTGCGGCAGTGGGAGGTTGCAGTTTGATCATTTCAACCCGGGCCATATGAGCCTCTGAATAAAGCCGCGTTACCGCTTCGGTGAGCTGTTTTTTCAGGGTTTTGGCTGAATCCGAATGAGTGTCCGTGGTGCTACCGGTACTTAATGCCTCCTCAATGCCGTCGACTGCACGCTTCAGCTTCCCGGCTTGCTGTTGGAACATGTCCTCAATTTCTACCGGAATCCTGTTCGGGCGCTTTGCGTGTGCCCTGGTTCGTTGGATGAATGTTTCCAGATCATCCAATAGAGTCTGTCCGAACGTTATCCGGGCACCCAGGCCCGGCTTTGGTTCGATTGCTGGCACGGGTTTTCCGGTCGTACGTTCAAGCCAGACGCCGGGCGTTTTCTCATGAAAGGTTGCAATGATTTTGCCTGTCATCGGCTCGGTGACGTCGACCAGAATCTCATCGACTGGCGCGTTCTTGCGGACTTCACCGACAACGATGCCTTTGTAACGGGTCTTGATGATTTTTTTGCGCGGCGGTGCCGCGACTTGTGAGGGGGCAGGCTTGGGTTCCAGGGCTTCTCGCTCGCGAAGCAACTGCGCCAGGTAGTTGACCGTGGCCTGATTGAACTCATTGGTTCGCTCTCGCAGACGGTCAAACTGCTGCTGGAGAAGCAGCTCGGGGTAGTCAGTTGCAAAGTCGCCAAGGCGCTGGTCAATGTCTGCGAACTGATCTACCAGAGCATTGAGTGTTTCGATGCGTTCAGAAAGATTGAGTTCGTCTTCGGCGAGGAGCAGGTCCAGGGATGCCTGAATGGTCAGGTCGGTGTCCTCGCCGATACGCTCCATGGCGAGCCTGGCTTCGGACATGGTTGGCGTATTGCTGTCTTTCAAGCACAGTACTTTGGCAAGGGTGACTTGGAATGCTTTCAAGTCCTGCACAGCAAAGGTGGGTAATTTCTGCTGGTATTGCTGAGTCAGTTCAGCGGCGTTCTTGCCAAGCATGCTCAGTTCCTGGAAGCGCGAGTGCGCAAACTCGATTTTGCTGATGAGCACTTCAGTACGGTCGGTCATTTTCTGCAGCGTTTCGCGATCCAGCGCCTTTTCCCCTGCATCCGCTTGTTCCAGAAGCTCGAAAGTACGATGGAGCGTCTGGGTATAGGTGCCATGCTGTTGATCGATCCCGGTTTGATTGAAGAACAGCTGGGTGCCCAGCAGTTCGACCATGGCGGTACGGTAATTGGGGACCGTGTCGAGCCTGTTCAGGGTTTTCAATCGGTCGAGCGCAACGTCATAGTCCTTCAGGCGCGTGTCCAGCTTGTCGAGAAACAGCTGGCGCCTGGCTTCAGCAGATGTGCCGGGTGCATTGTTCAGGGCGGCATGGGCGCTCGTAAGCTCGGCGCGTTTGCTGTCCATCTCCAGGTCGAATGCCGCCAGTTGTGTGCGAAGTTCGGTGATGCGCGCTTTGTTCTCGCGTTGCATCTGTTCCCTGCGACTCTTCAAGCCGCCGCCACGCAGTCGTAGCCGGGTATCGATGAACCATTCACCGGCGTTGTTGCTGACCAGCAACGGGCCCGTGCGTACAGGCGATTGTCGGGAGTCAATGATCAGCACATCGTCGTTGTCGTTTACGGCGACCTCAAACCATCGTTCGCCGACGTTGGCGTACCATTTTTGCCCAAGGGGTGAGAGGTGTTGGTTCGGACCTTGCTCGATCACGGGTTGGCCAAGTCTCTCGGGTTTTGGAATCTTGAAGCTATCGAGCAGGTGTCCCAGGCTCAACCTAGAACGGATCAGGGCAGTGTCCGAGTGAAGCGATGTTTCGTGTAGGGCGGGCAGGGTGTCAGTGGCAACGTCGGGTTTGTGGGTCACGCTGACTTTGTCTGGAGTAGATGTCTCTCGTGCCCCGCTGCTATGTGCTGTTACGGTTTTCGAGTGGGCTGTGGCGGCGGATTCGCGTGGTGCGGTTGCATGACTGGCAAGCACCATCGCGAGGGTCAGGAAGACGTCGGTCAAGGCGGCCCACTCGTGCTGGCCATCGGCTTCTTCCCTGGCATCGGCTGCCTGTTGCAAGTCATCCATGATCTGCCAGATCCAGGCGGCCGTACCCACCGTGCGTCCAAGGAAAGGCAAGGCGGCATTGAAGATCATCCAGGCACTTTGCTTGAGTGTGGCCCAACGATTTTCAGCATTCGACACCGATTGCCGGTTCGCCAGAGTGATCAGCGCGCTGGCATTGGCGTTGTAGAGTGTTGGCATGAGCTCGTTTTCGATCACCCTTTCACCGAAGGAAATCGGGCCTGTCATCGTCAGCGGTGTCAGTGGATCGACCAGCAATTGCGACAGGCTCCAGACTGAGGGCAGCTCACCTGGGAAAACGTAGCGGGCGTAATTGGTGCGAGCACTGTCAGGTAACCAGGCAAGCACCGACAGGCGTAATTCTTTCGAATGCTTGATCGCGTACAGAAGGTTCTCGGTGGTGGGGTACTGGATCAGCGCAGGGGAGAGCAATGGCCGATAGAGCAATACCGGTCCGGCGCCCTGAACCCTGGGGCCGATCACGAACATGTTATCGACCTCATCGGGCGTAGCGTCTGGTTCCAGACTCGGGAAAAAGGCCAGCGGGCGCATGACGACCTCATGTCCATCCACTTGGCGGTTTTGGCTGGAAGACTCCATGACGGCGGCCACGTATCGATAACCCTGCTCATCGATACCAGCCTCGCCGCGGATTTTGTTTTGCAACGCCAGCAGTGGCAGTTGCAGGCGCAAATGACGGGTGTAGAGATTTTGTCTGCGCTGTGAGTCCAGAGTGGCGTCGATCAATAGTCGCTTGATGAGTGCGGGGTAGGTCTGGCCGATGTTCACCTGACTCACCAGTCCTTCGAGGTAGGTTGGTGTCATCCATTCCGGGACCGCATCAGCGTTTTTGTATTGCACGACCTTGCTGCCAAGAGGAATCGCAATCAGGTTTTCCAGTGCCAGTTCGGTGAGAGGAATTCTGGTGACATCGGTCTTTCCGGGAAGCACGAATGTGCCCCAGACGACGGGGCTGGTGATGACGATTTCGATGTCTTCGAGTTTCAGCTTCGCCGCATCTGGATGTTCTATGAGCAACTGTCGCCGAATAGCCTGGAGGGTGAAGTCCCGGATCGACGGGATATCGTCCTGAAAGGATTTACCTGCGGCTTCGGCTTGCAGTAGCGCCAGGTCCATCAAGTATCTGCTGTAGGAGGTGAGATCCGTTGACGAGGCCTTCATTAACCAGGCGGGTAGTAACTCCTGTATTCGAGTGAGGCGCGCATTCTCTTTGGGGCTCAATCCATCGAAGTCGTTCGCGACACTACTGATGTGATACCCGGGTTTGGACACAGGACGTGGAGTGGAGGGGTCTATAACACCTATTGCATCGCTTTGACTGGCAATCATGGTGCAAGCTTGGAGATCGAAAAAGTCGCCGCTCGGCTCAAACAGTCGCCATTGCAAGGCAGTCGCTGGAGTATCGAGATGGGCGAGCAATGACTGGCCCAATTGGTCCAGGGACTCGAACGACTGGAAGTCGTTGGCAATCGAATACGTGAGAATCAGTGTGCGCTTGCCGACAAAACCGATCAGCACAGCAATATCAAGGAGGCGGACGTGTTTCGATGTCTCGCCGTCCTGAATATCCAGATCGATCAGATAGCTTCTACTCAGGTACTTGTCGTGGGGTAGCCGAACAGCCAGGTCCGGGTAATTGAAGAGGTTGCGGGCCATTGCGCACTGATCGTCGTCCCAGCCTTTGACGTTGTCGACATTCCATATCTTGTGCAGCGAGCGAGACAGCTCCCGCCAACGGGGCATCGAAGCGCTTCCAGTCTGGTTCCAGAAGTCCAGCTGTTGCTCTTGATACGCCACGAATAGCAATGGCGCGAGCTCGTTGATCAGGCGTCCGATCGCATCGATTTTTACCGGGAGCTGGATCGGCGGGCCGTCGTGTGGTTGCCGCGAGAGGAAATGTTCGCCATCGATATAGGTCACTGTCGTTTTGCGCAGGCCGTGCCTGACCAGCGTACCTGTGAGTGATTCAACTCGACTGATGCCAGGAACCACTTCCCCCTCGATGATTTGCCATGTCGGCGTAACGACGAAGACGAGAGCAGGATTGATATCCAGTTGCGGATACAGTGCTTTGAGTGCCGGCTGCAGTGCGACTGTGGCGACCTCCCGGATCGAGGGACCGGAGGACAGTTGCCTTAGCAAATCACTGAAGAGGGGGATCGAGGCGCCGGATATCGGCTTGGTCGTTGAACTATCGGGCATGGCCATTTCCTTATGATGTTCTGCTGGCGAATGAGTGCACCGCCGATTGGGCACCTCGCAAGGTAGAGGGCGGGTGGATGGGCCAGGTGGTATTTATTTAGAGCCATAAACAAAAAGACCCGCATCAATGCGGGTCTTCAGTTCAGAGGAGTGTGCGTTTCAGGTGCCCGATTTGATCTTGGTCCAGGCCCGGGTCCGCGCCCGTTCAGCATCGCGAGGCAAGGGTTGCAGGGTGTAAAGCGTGCTCATCGCCGTTTCGGTCGGGTACAGGTTCGGGTTGTTGCGGATCGCTGGGTCGACCATTTCCGTGGCGTCCTTGTTCGGGTTCGGGTAGCCGACGAAGTCGCTGACCGGTGCGATGACCTGGGGTTGCAGCAGGTAGTTGATGAAGGTGTAGGCGTCTTCCGGGTTTTTCGCGCCTTTGGGGATCGCGAGCATGTCGAACCAGATCGGCGCGCCTTCCTTGGGCAGGCGCATGTCGACGATCACACCGTTCTTGGCTTCCTTGGCGCGGTTGGCGGCCTGGGAGAAGCTGCCGGAATACCCGACTGCGACGCAGATGTCACCGTTGGCGATGTCGGCCATGTACTTGGATGAATGGAAGTAGGTGATGTACGGCCGGATCTTCATCAGCAGCGCTTCAGCCTTGGCGTAGTCCGCCGGCTTCTTGCTGTTGGGGTCCAGGCCGAGGTGTTGCAGGGCCAGCGGCAGGATCTCCGAAGGTGAGTCGAGCAGGGCCACGCCGCACTGCTTGAGCTTGCTGATGTTCTCTTCCTTGAAGATCAGGTCCCAGCTGTTCACCGGTGCGTTGTCGCCCAGCGCAGCCTTGACCTTGGCTGGGTTGAAGCCGATCAGGATGGTGCCGTACATGTAGGGCACGGCAAATTTGTTACCTGGGTCGTTGGCTTCGATCAGCTTCATCAGCTTGGGATCGAGGTGGTTCCAGTTAGGCAGTTTGCTGCGGTCCACTGGCTGGAAGACGCCGGCTTCGATCTGCTTGGCGAGGAACACGTTGGACGGCACCACCACGTCGTAGCCGGAGTTGCCGGTCAGCAGCTTGGCTTCCAGCGCTTCGTTGGTGTCGAAGATGTCGTAGACCAGTTTGGTCTGGGTGTTCTGAGCCTTGAAATCTTCCAGGGCTTTGGGGGTGATGTAGTCGAACCAGTTGTAGACCCGCAAAGTACGTTCTTCAGCATGGGCGGCGCCACTGAGCAGCGTGGCGCAGAGCGCTGGAGCGATAAGACGCTTGAGTCTGTTCATTCTTCTAATTCCTCATTGGGCGCTTTCAAAACCTTCGAGAACATTCACGGCGTTGATGCCGATTTCTTCTACCGCGTAACCGCCTTCCATCACGAACAGCGTCGGCTTGCCGAGGCCCGCGATGCGCGCGCCCATCGCCAGGTAATCCGGGCTGTCGAGTTTGAATTGGGAGATGGGATCGTCCTTGAACGTATCGACGCCCAGGGACACGACAACGATGTCGGCGCCGTACGCTTCGATCTCTTTACAGGCTTGTTCCAGCGCGGCGCTCCAACGGTCCCAAGCACTGCCGGCGGGCAACGGGTAGTTGAAGTTGAACCCTTCGCCTGCGCCTTCACCGCGTTCGTCTTCGTAGCCGAGGAAGAACGGAAACTCGGCTTCTGGATGACCGTGGATCGAGGTGAACAGCACGTCGCTGCGTTCGTAGAAAATCGATTGAGTGCCGTTGCCGTGATGGTAATCGACATCGAGGATCGCGACCTTTTTGTGGCCCTGATCGAGGAACGCTTGAGCGGCGATGGCAGCATTGTTGAGGTAGCAATAGCCGCCCATCAAATCGCTGGCGGCATGGTGTCCCGGTGGACGGCACAGGGCGAAGGCACTGCGGGCGCCGCGCTGGATCGCCGCTTGGGCCGTGAGGGCAACTTGCGCCGCGCTGTACGCTGCTTGCCAGGTGCCGGCGGTAATCGGTGCGCCGCCGTCGAAGCTGTAATAGCCGAGCTGGCCGTGCAGGCTGGTGGGCATGATTCGGCGCAAGGTGCGGGCCGGCCAGGTGTAGGGCAGCAAGTCGCCCTCGGTATTGAATGCGGTCCAGCGCGCCCAGGCGCCTTTGAAGAAGTCGAGGTAATCGCGGCTGTGGATGCGCGCGATCGGATCAAGGCCAAAGTCTTTCGGCACTTCAACCGGGCCGAGGTTCTGGTCCTTGACCCGTTGCAATACGTGATCGGCCCGTGAAGGCATTTCGAAGCAGGGCATCAATTGCCCGTCCATCAATTCACAACGGCCGTGATGCAGGTGGTGATCGTCCGAGTAGATCGTCAGCATTGTTGTTCTCCGCAGGCTGATTCGGTTTGAACACAGTCTTGCGGCAGGCGACGTTTGGGAGAACGGCAGGAAAGGCCAAAAGGGGATCTATGTGGCCAAAACATTTGACCGAAATTCGCCCCTCTGTGGCGAGGGAGCTTGCTCCCTCGCCACATGGGCGGCTCAAGGCCGGAACTGGCTCGGTGCCACGCCACTCCAGCGCACAAACGCATGCCGGAAGCTCGCGGTCTCGCTGAAGCCCAGTGCTTCGGCGATTTGATAGATCGGCAGTTGATCCTCGCAGAGCATGCGTTTGGCCTGTTCGAATCGCAGTTCATCGAGCAGTTCCTGATAGCTGCATCCCAGATCCTTCAGATGGCGGCGCAGGGTGCGCGACGAGCAGTTCAACTGTTCGGCCAACCCGTCCAGGCCTGGTGCCGCGCTCAGTTGTGCAGCGAGCAATTGGCGGATGCGCCCGAGCCAGGCCTGACGCCCGGTGAACTCGGTGTTTTGCTTGCGGCAGCGTTCGGCCATGGCTTGGTGGGTGATGGCGTCGGCCAGCGGCAGGGGGTGTTCGAGCCAGCGCTTGTCGAAGGCAAATCCGTTGGACGCTGCATCAAACTGCAACGGACAGTCGAAACGCTCGCTGTAGCGCGCCTGATAGTCCGGTGCCGGGTAATCGAAGCGAGCGCCAAGCAAAGGCAGGGGGTGGCCGAGCAGGTCTTCACAGGTGACCTTCATCGAGACCAGGCAAAACTCGACATTGAACGGTGCCAGCGCGGGATTTTCCCGATAGTCGCCCGCGGTGAGCCAGATGCGCTCGCCATCCTCCTCCAGGCTCAACTCGAACAGTGTTCCCAATAGCGCCGGATAGTGCAGCGCCAACTGCAAGGCGTCACCTAAAGTGGCGCTGGTGAGTAAGGCGTACCCGAGCATGCCATAGGACGAAACGTGCATCCGCCGGCCCAACTCCAGACCGATATCGCGGCGCAGCGCGACGGCATTGGCGCACACCAGCATCTCTTGATTGGTGGTGATGCGCGTGTCCGCCCGGCTCAGATCAGCCGCGCTGATGCCGCTGCCAGCCAATAACGCCTCGCTGGACAGGCCTTCGGCCTTGAAGGTGTTGAGCACCAGGGAGACGGCGTTGAGGGTGGTGAGGTGGGAGTGGAGCATGGAGTCTTCCAGCGTCGAGATGCTGGAACGGGAGCAAGTTATGTGCCCAACAACGATCTTGTGGGAGCGGGCTGCGGCGAGGGGGCTCCCACAAGATTATGTGTTGTGTCAGCTCAGTTCGCCACACAGGTCAAGTTCGACCAGTCGCCGAACTTCAGTGGTTTCAAGCCCTGCACCGAGCAGCCCATGCAACTTGCCGAGCGCCGCCTCGCGAGTCATGCCGCCACCGGACAACAGGCCGGCATCGCGCAAGCGGCTGCCCGCCTCATACACGTCGAGCTTCACGCCACCTTCATGACATTGGGTGACCGCAACCACTACCACGCCATTGTCTCGTGCCCGTTCCAGGCTGGCGATAAACCCGGGGTTGTCGCTTGGTCCGGTACCGCTGCCATAACATTCCAGCACCAGACCCTGAATACCGCTGTTGAGCAGGCCATCCAGTTGCTCGGCGCCGATGCCGGGGAACAACGGCAGCACCGCGACCTTCGCCAGTTGCTTTGGCTGGTTGTAGTTCAGTTGGGCAGGTATCGAGGAAGCTTTCACGCCGCCGCCCTGACGCTCCAGTCGCTTGAACGGATGACGACCGAAACTGCGAACCTTGGCGCAGCGGGTCGGGTCGAGCAGTTCACCATGGAAATACAGATGAACACCCGGTGCGAGGCCTTGGCCAAGGGCAGCCAGTGCGCCGCTGATGTTTTCCCAGGCATCACTGTCGGTCACGCCGGCCGGCAGCATGGAGCCGGTGAAACAGACGCGGGCGTTCAGGCCGAGCAACTGGAAGCTCATTGCCGCGGCGCTGTAGGCCAGGGTGTCAGTGCCGTGCAGGATCAGCACGCTGTCGCAGCCCTGAACGTCGACGGCGTCGACCACCGCTTCACGCAATTGCTGCCAGTACGCAGGCGTCATGTTGGCGCTATCGATCAGCGGCGACATCTCGCGAAAGCGCCACTGCGGCACTAGCAGCTCGGGCTGGCTGTGCAGGTAGTCGCGCATCCGCGCTTCGAAGCCGGACGCCGGGGCCAGGCCATGGGCACTGGCTTGCATGCCGATGGTGCCACCGGTGTAGAGCACCATGACGTGCTGCGCGGCAGGGTAGGTCGAGGAATTCATGGAGGTTCTCCGAAAACGATGACTTGTGGGAGCGAGCCTGCTCGCGATTGGACTTCAGGCTCGACACCAAAACAACGTACGACCGAGCATGACGCTGGTCGTACGTTGTGTCACGCGGGCGCAGGGGATGCGCCCGGTTTTTTACCGATCAGCGTTGCGCTGCGGTCACGCCGGCAGGCTGGGCCTGTGGCTGAGAGGTGACGGCTGGCGGATTGGCCGGCCAGGCTTTCAGGTCCAGGTCCAGGTCGGGGAACTTGCTCGAATCGAACACTGGGGTCTTGATGCCGGCGGCACGCTGGTCATCGTAGTCACGCAGGATACGCATGCCGACCTTGAACAGCAGGAACAGCGCGATCAGGTTGACGAATGCCAGCAGGGTCATGGTGATGTCGGCGAATGCGAACACCGTGCCCAGGTTCTCGATGGCACCCCAGAAGATCAACGCCAGTACCAGCGCGCGGTAGCCCATCAGCGCCTTGCGGTTTTCACCGACCAGGAAGCGCAGGCTGTTCTCGCCCAGGTAGTAGTTGTAGAGGATCGAGGTGAACACGAACAATGCCAGCGCCACGGAGATGAACATCCGGCCCCAGTCACCGACCACTGCAGCCAGGGAGTTCTGGGTCAGGGCGATGCCGTCACCTTCGAAACCCGGGGTGTAGAAGCCCGACAGCAGGATCAGCAACGCGGTGCAGGTGCAGATCACGAAGGTATCGAGGAACACGCTGAACGCCTGAACCACGCCTTGCGCGACCGGGTGCTCGACCGCGGCCACAGCGGCCACGTTTGGTGCACTGCCCAGGCCCGCTTCGTTGGCGAACACGCCACGCTTCACGCCCATGACGATGGCGCTGCCGATCAGGCCGCCGAACGCCTGGTCCAGACCGAAGGCGCTTTTGACGATGGTCATCAACATGCCCGGAACGTGGTCGAACTGCAGCACGATCACGTAGATGGTCACGCCGATGTACACCAGGGTTTTCACCGGTACCAGCAGGTCAGCGACCTTGGCGATCCGCTTGATACCGCCGATGAACACCAGACCCAGCAATACCGCCAGGGCCAGCCCGGTGTAAGTGGTGTCGAGGCCGAAGGCGCTATTCAGCGAGTGAGTCACGGCGTGGGATTGCAGACCGTTGAAGGCGAAGCCGAAGGTCACCAGCAGCAGCACGGCCATAACCATGCCCAGCCAGCGTTTCTGCAGGCCGTGCTGGATGTAGTAGGACGGACCGCCTCGGAACTGGCCTTCGGAGTCGCAGCGCTTGTAGAGCTGGCCGAGGGAGCATTCGAAGAAGCTGCTGGACATGCCGACCAGCGCAGTCACCCACATCCAGAACACCGCACCGGGGCCACCGAGGGTCACGGCGATACCGACACCCGCGATGTTGCCCGCACCGACACGGCCGGCAAGGCTGAGCATCAGGGCCTGGAACGAGCTGAGTTGACCGGCGCTGCTGCGCAGGCTGTCGCGGAACACCGCGAACATATGGAAGAAGTGGCGCAATTGGACGAAACGCGAGCGGATCGTGAAGTAGCTACCGAGCCCGACAATGAGCGCGATCAGTACTTTCCCTGAGAGGAAGTCGTTGATGACTTCGAGCATGGATTATTCCTCGCTATTTTTTGTGTGTGCGAATACTGGGTGGTCGACACATCGCGTTACACCGGAGTGTGCGTGGCACAACTGGTGGGTCGAAGGTTCGTCCCTGTTCCATTTCGCGGGTTGTTATTAGTTCGGGTTCGCATGGGTTTGGGTCTCGTTATCGACGACCGCTCACGCGAAGAGGGCCGGCACTATACATAGGAGAGTGCCGTCCGTCTGCACAGTTGTGGTGCAAGCGACGAAACAAAAGCGCTGCAAAATCAAAAAATCGCAGCCTTCGGCAGCCTCTACGGGTCTCTGTCAAACCCGGTAGGAGCTGCCGAAGGCTGCGATCTTTGCGGTACTGAAAACATTCAACATGTTCGTAAAATCCGCAAAAGTGTTGAAAAAAAAGGGCTTGAGGGAGTAAATCCCCAAGCCCTCAAAAGGTGAGAGGTGTCTAGTCCCTCGACCTGGTGAGCGTGCTCTTCAAAAGAGCCTGCGTTTGGTCAAGCCTTCAAAGGCACCAGACGCGGAGCAATCATATTTTCCGGGCGCAGGATGTCGGCGAGCATTTCTTCGTCGAGCAAGCGTTCTTCGCGCACCAGTTCCAGCACGCCGCGTCCGCTTTCAAGGGCGACACGGGCAATGCGGGTGGCGTTTTCATAGCCGATGTACGGGTTCAGCGCGGTGACCAGGCCGATCGAGTGTTCGACCAGCTCACGGCAGCGCTCTTCGTTGGCGGTGATTCCGACGATGCAGTGTTCGCGCAGCATGTCCATGGCACGTTGCAGCAGGCGGATTGAGTCGAAGATCTTGAAGGCGATCAGCGGCTCCATCACGTTCAGTTGCAGCTGGCCGCCTTCGGCCGCGATGGTCAGGGCCAGGTCGTTGCCGATGATCTGGAACGCCACCTGGTTCACGGCTTCAGGGATAACCGGGTTGACCTTGCCTGGCATGATCGAGCTGCCTGGCTGACGCGCTGGCAGGTTGATTTCGTTGATGCCGGTGCGTGGGCCGCTGGACAGCAGGCGCAGGTCGTTGCAGATCTTCGACAGCTTGACCGCGGTGCGCTTGAGCATGCCGGAGAACAGTACGAAGGCGCCCATGTCGGAGGTGGCTTCGATCAGGTCGGCGGCTGGCACCAGCGGTTGACCGCTGATCAGGGCCAGACGCTGAACGGCCAGGGCCTGGTAACGCGGGTCGGCGTTGATGCCGGTACCGATCGCGGTGCCGCCCAGGTTTACTTCGGTCAGCAGCTCAGGTGCCAGGGACTTCAGGCGCGCCAGGTCTTCGCTCAGGGTAGTGGCGAAGGCGCGGAATTCCTGGCCGAGGGTCATCGGCACGGCGTCTTGCAGCTGGGTACGGCCCATCTTCAGAACGTGGCTGAATTCTTCACCTTTGGCGGCGAACGACTGGATCAGGCTGTCAAGGCTGGCCAGCAACGCGTCGTGACCCAACAGCAGACCCAGGCGAATGGCCGTCGGGTAGGCGTCGTTGGTCGACTGCGCCATGTTCACGTCGTTGTTCGGGTGCAGGTACTGGTATTCGCCCTTGCTGTGGCCCATGGCCTCCAGCGCGATGTTGGCGATGACTTCGTTGGCATTCATGTTGGTTGAAGTGCCAGCGCCGCCTTGAATCATGTCCACCACGAATTCTTCGTGGAAATCGCCGCGGATCAATCGGGCACAGGCTTCGCTGATGGCAGCGTGCTTGGCTTCGCTCAGGTGACCCAGCTCGCGGTTGGCGTCAGCGGCGGCCTGTTTGACCATCGCCAGACCAACAACCAGTTTTGGGTAATGCGAAATCGGAACGCCGGAGAGACGGAAGTTGTTCACCGCTCGCAGGGTCTGGATGCCGTAATACGCTTGAGCAGGTACTTCGAGTACGCCAAGCAGGTCTTTTTCTGTGCGGAAAGATGCAGCGGAGGACATGATAGAAATCATCTCGATATGGACCCGGTCTATGCCGGAACAGCGCGAATGCTAGGCTTGCGAAGAATTTTGAGCCAATGCTGTTAAACACTAGCCTATGCATATTCGGCATAATGCCCATGTGACGCCGCGTATGTGGCGAACGTGTGACCTGAATTGGTGCATGTCCGGGAGGGCGTGATGAATCTGGAAAGCAAATGGCTTGAGGACTTTAGTGCCCTAGCCGCCACCCGCAGCTTCTCCCAGGCAGCTGAACGACGCTTCGTGACCCAGCCTGCCTTCAGCCGGCGGATCCGTAGCCTCGAAGCCGCGCTGGGGCTGACCCTGGTCAATCGCTCCCGCACCCCGGTCGAACTGACGGCGGCGGGGCAGCTGTTTCTCGTGACCGCGCGAACCGTGGTCGAACAGTTGGGTGAAGTGCTGCGCCACCTTCATCACCTGGAAGGCGGGCAGGGCGAGGTGATCCAGATTGCCGCCGCCCACTCCCTGGCGCTGGGCTTCTTTCCGCGCTGGATCGCACAATTGCGCAACGAAGGGCTGAACATCGCCACACGGCTGGTGGCCACTAACGTCGGCGATGCGGTGCATGCGCTGCGTGAGGGCGGGTGTGATCTGATGCTGGCGTTCTATGATCCGGACTCCGCGATGCAAATGGACCCAGAGATTTTCCCGTCGCTGCATCTGGGGGACACCGAAATGCTCCCGGTGTGCGCGGCCGATGCCAATGGAAAACCATTGTTCGACCTGGAAGGCGAGACCAGCGTGCCTTTGCTGGCCTACAGCGCCGGGGCATTTCTCGGGCGATCGGTGAACGGCTTGCTGCGTCAGCGTGCGTTGCGTTTCACCACGATCTACGAAACCGCCATGGCCGACAGCCTGAAAAGCATGGCGCTGGAAGGTCTCGGCATCGCCTGGGTGCCGCAATTGAGCGTGCGTGCCGAACTTGCCCGGGGCGAACTGGTGATCTGCGGCGGCCCGCAATGGCATGTGCCGCTGGAAATTCGGCTGTATCGCTGCGCGCTGGTGCGCAAGGCCAACGTGCGTTTGTTGTGGCGCAAACTTGAGGGCGGTGCGGCTCAGGGCACAACGGGTTCCTGAGGACAATGAAAACCCTGTTGGGGCGGCGGGCTTGCCCGCGTTTGCGGCGTGTCAGGCAGCATCATGTCTGCTATGCCGGCCCCATCGCAGGCAAGCCAGCTCCCACAGGGATATGTGGTGGATTTGATTGACCTTGAGGTCAATAAAACCGGCGCTTTGCGCCGTATGACAGATGGTCGTATGGGGGGCTGTTTATCTGCTTCATTGAGGTATACTGCGCGGCCTTCGGCCGGTTTGACTGGCCATAATTCGTACAATCAAGCCACGCATTTTGCGTGGCTTGTTGTTTTTTGACGCGCCCGCGGGCGCCCAGAGAGAAGAGGCACGACGATGAGCGCACTGGTTGGCGTGATCATGGGCTCCAAGTCCGATTGGTCCACCCTTAGCCACACCGCCGATATGCTGGAAAAGCTCGGCATCCCTTACGAGGTGAAAGTGGTCTCTGCCCACCGCACCCCGGACCTGCTGTTCCAGTATGCCGAAGAGGCCGAGGCCCGTGGCATCGAGGTGATCATCGCCGGTGCCGGTGGCGCGGCCCACCTGCCAGGCATGTGTGCAGCCAAGACCCACCTGCCGGTGCTGGGCGTGCCGGTGCAGTCGTCGATGCTCTCGGGCGTCGATTCGCTGCTTTCTATCGTGCAGATGCCAGCTGGCATTCCGGTCGCCACCCTGGCCATCGGCAAGGCCGGTGCGATCAACGCAGCCCTGCTCTCGGCGAGCATCCTGGGCGCCAAGCATCCGCAGTTTCATACCGTGCTGAAAAAATTCCGCGCTGAGCAGACAGACAGCGTCCTGGACAATCCAGACCCACGCATCGCCTGAGGTTGTTGACGATGAAGATCGGTGTAATCGGTGGCGGCCAGTTGGGTCGCATGTTGGCGCTGGCGGGCACTCCGCTGGGCATGAACTTCGCTTTCCTGGACCCGGCGCCGGATGCTTGCGCAGCCGCATTGGGCGAACACCTGCGGGCCGATTACGGCGATCAGGATCACCTGCGTCAGTTGGCCGATGAAGTCGATCTGGTGACCTTCGAGTTCGAAAGCGTCCCGGCCGAAACCGTGGCCTTCCTGTCGCAATTCGTCCCGGTGTACCCGAGCGCCGAAGCGCTGCGCATTGCCCGCGATCGCTGGTTCGAGAAGAGCATGTTCAAGGACCTGGGGATCCCGACTCCCGCGTTCGCCGACATCCAGTCCCAAGCCGATCTGGACGCCGCCGTGGCCTCCATCGGCCTGCCGGCTGTGCTGAAAACCCGCACCCTGGGCTACGACGGCAAGGGTCAGAAAGTCCTGCGCAAGCCTGAAGATGTGGTCGGCACCTTCGCCGAACTGGGCAGCGTCGCCTGCTTGCTGGAAGGCTTCGTGCCGTTCACTGGCGAAGTCTCGCTGATCGCCGTGCGCGCTCGCGATGGCGAAACCAGGTTCTACCCGCTGGTGCACAACACCCACGACAGCGGCATCCTCAAGCTGTCCGTGGCCAGCACCGACCACCCGTTGCAAGCGTTGGCTGAAGACTACTCCAGCCGGGTACTCAAGCAGCTGGATTACGTCGGCGTGATGGCGTTCGAGTTCTTCGAAGTCGACGGTGGCCTCAAGGCCAACGAGATCGCCCCGCGTGTGCACAACTCCGGGCACTGGACCACCGAAGGTGCCGAGTGCAGTCAGTTCGAAAACCACCTGCGGGCCGTTGCCGGTCTGCCGCTGGGTTCGACGGCCAAGGTCGGCGAGAGCGCGATGCTCAACTTCATCGGCAAAGTCCCGGACACCGAGAAAGTCCTGGCCATCGCCGATTGCCATCTGCATCACTACGGCAAGGCCTTCAAGGTCGGCCGCAAGGTTGGTCACGCCAACCTGCGTTGTGCTGACCGTGCGACGCTTGCCGCGCAGATCCTCAAGGTCGAAGCGCTGATTGCCGAATAGTTTCATGTGGCGGCGGCGGAACCTTCCGAGGCCGCCGTTCTCTGATGGCAGGATGCCAAAGTCTGGCTAGGCTTTAGCCAATTCAATCAGAGGGAAATGCCATGGGAATTATCGGAACCATCTTTATCGGCTTGATCGTCGGCCTGCTGGCTCGGTTTCTGAAACCGGGCGATGACAGCATGGGCTGGATCATGACCATCCTGCTCGGTATCGGCGGTTCGCTGGCGGCCACTTACGGCGGCCAGGCCCTGGGCATTTACCAGGCCGGTCAGGGCGCAGGCTTCATTGGTGCGCTGGTGGGCGCGGTGATATTGCTGGTGGTCTACGGCCTGATCAAAAAGAACTGATTCAAGCGACAAAGCCCTCTCTGCGCCAACACCGGAGAGGGCTAGAATGCTTGGCGTTCCACCGTCCTTTCCTTTGCCGAGCACCTTCATGCGCCGTCTTCTGTTGACTCTTCTCTTCCTGGGCAGTGGTTTGGCCCATGCCGGCGAACTGCCGGAAACCGACTGGCTCGAACTGATGCCAAAATCGGACCAGAAGGCCCTCGAGGCCATGCCCGAAATCGATCACAACTCACCGGAAGCCAATGGCACCTTTACCCAAAAAGGTGGCATGAAGCAGAGCAAGGGCTTGCCGGCGGTGATGTATTCGACCAAGACCGTGCCGTCGATGAACGACAAGCACATCCGCATCGGCGGTTATCCGGTACCGCTGGAATCCGATGCGAAGGGCCGCAGCACATTGTTCTTCCTCGTGCCGTACCCGGGCGCTTGTATCCACGTGCCACCGCCGCCGCCTAACCAACTGGTGCTGGTGCGTTATCCCAAAGGCCTGAAGCTGAATGACATCTACACACCGCTGTGGGTGACTGGCACGCTGAAGATCGAGAAGGTCACCAACGACCTGGCGGATGCGGCGTATGCGCTGGACGCGGCGCAGGTGCGGGTGGTCAAGGAGTCGGATTTGTAGGTTTTTAAATGTGGGAGCAAGCCTGCTCCCACATTTATTGTGTGGTGTTAAAGCGGTTTGCTGGCGATGCTCACGCCCAGGGTATGGCTAGCCCCCGGCGCCAGCGTCACCACATCATCCATCACATTTGCCGTTTCAATGCACAACATGCGCTGCCAGCCATCGTCAGCCATGTCGCTGAACGCGGCCGCACGGTCGATCCACGGGTTCCAGATCACCGCCGAGCGCGAACCGCTGCTGGTCAGTTCAATGCGTCGTTCCCAATGCGGGTCAACGATGCTCAATGTCGGCGGGGTATTCAGATAGATGCGGTCGGTCTCACCGGTAAAACGCAGATCACCGGTCTGAGTGACGGTTTTCCAGTCGTCCAGCGTCTCGATGTAACTCAAGCCATCCAGCCCTTCAACGTGCACGTTGCGCACATCGCTGACCGCGAAATAGCTGTGCAGCGCCTGGCTGATCGTGATGGGTTCAGCGCCCTTGTTGTCGCTCGTCAGGCTGATATGCAACTGTTCATCCAGACGAATGCTCAGTTTCAAGTCCACCTGATGCGGCCAGCCTGGCAGTCCGCCTTCAGGGTAGGGCAGGACGAATTCCACCTTCAGGCTTTCGCCCTCGGTTTCGATGCTGCCCAGTTCCCAGTCCATCGCTCGCACCAGCCCGTGAGCGGTCGGCGGCTCCTGGCTGATGCGCATGGCCTGGACACTCTGCGGGTTGCGCGACAGATTGCCGAACCACGGCCAGCACACCGGCACACCGGCACGAATAGCTTTGCCGGTCTTGAACACCGCCTCGTCGTTGAGCCAGATCAGCGGCGGTTGGCCGGCCAATTGATAGCTGAGGATGTGCGCGCCTTGCTGGGCCACCAGCAATTCGGCCTGACCGTGGCGGATGCGCCAGCAGTTCAGTTCATCCAGTTTCACGGCTTCGACGGTGGGCGTGCTCATGGGGCGACTCTCAATCAGGAACAATGACTGCTATGGACCGCAAAACGGTCACCGCGTTTAACGAGCGCCTTGTTTAACGAGCTCTGGGCGGAACCGAACGAGTGCGGCCGCTGCCGTCGATGGCGACGAACACAAACACGGCTTCGGTGACTTTACGCCACTCGCTGGACAGTGGATCGTCGCTCCAGACTTCAACCATCATCTGAATCGAGCTGCGACCGATTTCCAGGGCCTGGGTATAGAAGGAGAGCTGAGCGCCCACCGCCACCGGCACCAGAAACGCCATGCGATCGATCGCAACGGTGGCCACGCGACCACCGGCAACCTTGCTGGCCATTGCGGTGCCCGCCAAATCCATCTGCGCCACCAACCAGCCGCCGAAAATATCGCCAAAGCCGTTGGTTTCACGCGGAAGCGCGGTAATTTGCAGGGCCAGGTCGCCTTGCGGGATTGGATCTTCTTGTTCGAGCTCTATCATGCCGGGGGTGCCTCTGACCCGTGACTCTTCGTAGGTATAGCGGGTGAGTAGCCGTCTTGGAAAAACGATTCAGCCCCGAACATACTACGTTCGTCACGTTTTTCGTAAGGCGCCTAAAGGGAAACTCTGCGAAATCGGCTGACAGCTGCCAACGACGGTTTCGCACAGCAACCCCTTACAAACCGTTGCAACGTTATGAGTATATCGGTCGGTAGACTCCGAGACGACCATCCGGTTCTCATTTTGACCGTCAAATACGCACCTCTATGTGCTTTTTCGAACAATTTGCTATCGTGCCGAACCTGCCCAAGCCTCCGCCAGCGTTGTTGAGGTTGCAGATCCGACTATAAGAGAAGCCTTGCCATGACCACAGCGCCCTCGAGCATCGCGCAGCCGGCCCAACCCGCACGTCCGCTGACCCGTAACGACTACAAGACCTTGTCGCTGTCTGCCTTGGGCGGCGCGCTGGAGTTTTACGACTTCATCATCTTTGTGTTCTTCGCCACGGTGGTCGGCAAACTGTTCTTCCCCGCCGACATGCCCGAGTGGCTGCGCCTGATGCAGACGTTCGGCATTTTCGCCGCGGGTTATCTGGCGCGGCCGCTGGGCGGCATCGTCATGGCGCACTTCGGCGACCTGCTGGGACGCAAGAAAATGTTCACACTGAGCATTTTCATGATGGCGGTGCCGACGCTGATCATGGGGTTGCTGCCGACTTATGCGCAGATAGGTATGTGGGCGCCGATCCTGTTGCTGCTGATGCGGGTGATTCAGGGCGCGGCGATTGGCGGTGAAGTGCCGGGGGCGTGGGTATTCGTTTCCGAACACGTGCCGCAGCGGCATATCGGTTATGCCTGCGGCACGCTGACCAGCGGCCTGACTGCCGGCATTCTTTTGGGCTCGTTGGTCGCCACCGCGATCAACAGCCTCTATACGCCGGTGGAAGTGGCGGATTACGCCTGGCGGATCCCGTTCCTGCTGGGCGGCGTGTTTGGCCTGTTCTCGGTCTACCTGCGCCGCTGGCTGCACGAAACCCCGGTGTTTGCCGAACTGCAATTGCGTAAGGCCCTGGCCGAAGAAGTGCCGCTGCGCGCCGTGCTGCGTGACCATCGCGGGGCGATTCTGATTTCCATGCTGCTGACCTGGTTGCTGTCCGCGGGGATCATCGTGGTCATCCTCATGACGCCGACTGTATTGCAGACTGTTTACCACTTCCCGCCGACTACCGCGTTGCAGGCCAACAGCCTGGCCATCGTGTTCCTGAGCCTGGGCTGTGTGGCCTCCGGTGCACTGGCTGACCGTTTTGGCGCCGGTCGGGTGTTCGTGTTCGGTAGCGCGTTGCTGCTGCTGACCTCGTGGACCTTCTATCACAGCCTGTTCAATCACCTCGACTGGCTGTTCCCGATGTACGCCTTGACCGGTTTGCTGGTCGGCACCATCGGTGCAGTGCCGTACGTGATGGTCAAGGCCTTCCCGGCAGTGGTGCGCTTCAGCGGCCTGTCGTTCTCCTACAACCTGGCCTACGCCATCTTCGGCGGCCTGACGCCGATGGTTGTCACCCTGCTGCTCAAGGAAAGCCCGATGGGGCCAGCCTATTACGTGGCGATTATCTGCGGCGTCGGGATTGTGGTGGGTGGTTACCTCTGGAAGAAAGGTCGCTAAGCCGCGAAGAACGATGACGCGATATCCCTTCAAAAATCCAAATACTGGCCTTTCATCCAATTGTCATATTTCAGCCATAGAGTGTTCACACGGCCTGCTGATACTTGGCCCCGACTTAACACACCCTATCTGCTAGGAGTAAGGCATGAAACTGAAGCGTTTGATGGCGGCAATGACTTTTGTCGCTGCTGGCGTTGCGACTGCCAACGCGGTTGCCGCTGTTGACCCTGCTATCCCGAGCTACACCAAGACCACTGGTGTGTCGGGCAACCTGTCCAGCGTCGGCTCCGATACCCTGGCCAACCTCATGACCCTGTGGGCTGAGAACTACAAAAAAGAATACCCGAACGTAAACATCCAGATTCAGGCCGCTGGCTCCGCCACCGCGCCACCTGCGCTGACTGAAGGCACCTCCAACCTGGGCCCGATGAGCCGCAAGATGAAGGACACCGAACTGGCTGCCTTTGAGCAGAAGTACGGCTACAAGCCAACCGCTATCCCGGTGGCCGTGGACGCCCTGGCGGTCTTCGTACACAAAGACAACCCGATCCAGCACCTGACCATGGAACAAGTCGACGCGATCTTCTCCTCGACTCGTCTGTGCGGCGCCAAAGCTGATGTGAAAACCTGGGGCGACCTGGGGGTGACCGGCGACCTGGCCAACAAGCCAGTACAACTGTTCGGCCGTAACTCGGTATCCGGCACTTATGGCTACTTCAAAGAAGAAGCCCTGTGCAAAGGCGACTACAAGCCAAACGTCAACGAACAACCAGGCTCGGCTTCGGTCGTGCAGTCGATCAGCTCCTCGCTGAACGGCATCGGTTACTCGGGCATCGGCTACAAGACCGCCAGCGTGAAGACCGTGGCCCTGGCCAAGAAAGGCAGCACTGACTTCATCGAAGACAGCGAAGAAAACGCCCTGAACGGTAAATACCCGCTGTCGCGTTTCCTCTACGTTTATGTCAACAAGGCCCCGAACAAGCCTCTGGCCCCGCTGGAAGCCGAGTTCGTGAAACTGGTTCTGTCCAAACAGGGCCAGGAAGTTGTCGTGAAAGACGGCTACATCCCACTGCCAGCCAAGGTTGCTGCAAAAGCACTGGCTGACCTGGGTCTGGCGGAAGGCGGCGCTGAAGTCGCAAAAAAGTAAAACCCTAGGTCCGGGGTAAACCCGGACCTGTGTAGGAGCGAGGCTTGCCCGCGAAAGCGGTGGGTCGGTCAACATTGATGTTGAATGTAACGACCCCTTCGCGGGCAAGCCTCGCTCCTACAATTGCCGGTAAATACCGGCCCCCAAATTTCCGATCCACTGCCAGTTTCCACTGGCGGCGGATTTGTTGCGTCACTGCATTGTCATCTTTCTGTCATACAGGATCGCTAGGGTGTGCGCATGAATGATCTGGCCAACTCCACCATGACTACAAATCCCCCCAAGCGAATTGACTTCAATACGCCTGAGCTGCACCGCAAGCGCCGTATCCGTGCGCTGAAAGATCGCCTGACCCGTTGGTATGTTCTTGTCGGCGGCCTCGCCGTCCTGGGCGCGATCACCCTGATCTTCTTCTTCCTCGGTTATGTTGTCGCGCCGCTGTTCCAGGGTGCCGACCTGACCGCCAAAGACGCCATCACGCCTGCCTGGATGCAAGACGCCGGCAAGCCGCTGATGATCTCCCTCGAAGAACAGAACCAAGTGGCCATGCGGGTTTCCGACAAGGGCCAGGCGCTATTCTTTGATATCGATAGCGGCGCCGAACTGCGCCGCGTCGACCTGCCGATCCCGGCCGGTACCAGCGTGACCTCCATCGGTGAAGATCAACCCGGCCATCCATTGGTCGCAGTGGGGTTGTCCAACGGTCAGGTGCTGGTGTTCCGCCACACCTATAAAGTCAGCTACCCGGACGGCAAGAAAACCATCTCGCCGGCCATCGAATACCCGTACGGCGAAACGCCAATCGTGCTGAACGAGGCGGGCGGAGCTCTGGAGCACGTCAGCCTTAATGCCACCGATTCGACCCTGCTGCTGGCTGGCTCCACCGGTGCGCAACTGCATGTCATGTCGCTGACCAGCGAAGAAAACATGATGACCGGCGAAGTCACCAACGAGCAGAAGCGCATTGACCTGCCGCAAATGACCGAACCGGTGAAGAACATCTTCGTCGACCCGCGTCAGCAGTGGCTGTACGTGGTCAATGGTCGTGCTCAGGCTGACGTTTTCAGCCTGCGCGACAAGAGTCTCAACGGTCGCTACAAATTGCTCGAAAACGGCGATGCCGAGATTACCGCCAGCACCCAGCTGGTGGGCGGTATCTCACTGATCCTCGGCGACTCCAAGGGCGGTCTCGCCCAGTGGTTCATGGCTCGCGATCACGATGGCGAACTGCGCCTGAAGCAAATCCGTACCTTCCAGATGGGCACTGCGCCGATTGTTGAAATTACAGCCGAAGAACGTCGCAAAGGCTTCGTTGCCCTTGATGCGTCCGGCAAGCTCGGCGTGTTCCACAGCACCGCGCACCGCACTTTGCTGGTGGATCAGGTGGTCGACGGCCAAGGCCTGTTCGGCCTGTCGCCACGGGCCAACCGCGTGATCGTGGAGCAGGGCGGCAAGCTGCAACCGTTGCTGCTCGACAACCCGCACCCGGAAGTTTCCTGGAGCGCGTTGTGGAGCAAAGTCTGGTACGAGAACTACGACGAACCTAAATACGTCTGGCAATCGACTGCCGCCAACACCGACTTCGAACCCAAGCTGAGCCTCTCGCCGCTGACCTTCGGTACCCTGAAAGCCGCGTTCTACGCCATGCTGCTGGCCGCGCCCCTGGCCGTCGCCGCAGCGATCTACACCGCGTACTTCATGGCACCGGGCATGCGTCGCAAGGTCAAGCCGGTGATCGAACTGATGGAAGCGATGCCGACGGTGATCCTCGGCTTCTTCGCCGGTCTGTTCCTCGCACCGTATGTAGAAGGACATTTGCCGGGCATCTTCAGCCTGCTGATGCTGCTGCCGATCGGCATTCTGGTGGCCGGTTTCGTCTTCAGTCGCCTGCCTGAGTCGATTCGTCTGAAAGTGCCGGACGGCTGGGAAAGCGCGATCCTGATCCCGGTGATCATGTTCGTGGGCTGGCTGTCGCTGTACATGAGCCCGTACATGGAAGCCTGGTTCTTCGGCGGTGACATGCGCATGTGGATCTCCCACGACCTGGGCATCACCTACGACCAGCGCAACGCTCTGGTGGTCGGCCTGGCCATGGGTTTTGCGGTCATCCCGAACATCTACTCCATTGCCGAAGACGCCGTGTTCAGCGTGCCGCGCGGCCTGACTCTTGGTTCCCTGGCCCTCGGCGCCACGCCGTGGCAGACCATGACTCGCGTGGTGATCCTCACCGCCAGCCCGGGCATCTTCTCGGCGCTGATGATCGGCATGGGCCGCGCGGTCGGTGAAACCATGATCGTGCTGATGGCCACCGGTAACACCCCGGTCATGGAAATGAACCTGTTCGAAGGCCTGCGCACACTGGCAGCCAACGTTGCGGTGGAAATGCCCGAATCGGAAGTCGGCGGCAGCCACTACCGCGTGCTGTTCCTCTCGGCGCTGGTGCTGCTGTTGTTCACCTTCATCATGAACACCCTCGCGGAACTGATTCGTCAGCGTCTGCGCAAGAAATACTCGTCGCTTTAACAAAGGTAGAAGTCTGTGAAACAGAACTCCCTGAATGGATGGTTCAAGAGCGGCGCCCCCGGCGTCTGGATCAGCGGCGGCGCGGTGTCCATTGCGGTCATCATGACCATTGGCCTGCTGGCGGTGATTGCCGTGCGCGGTCTGGGGCACTTCTGGCCGGCGGACCTGATCCACGCCAATTACGACGTGCCGGGCCAGGCCAACCACCTGGTCATCGGCGAAGTGGTGCAGAAGGAAGAAGTGCCACGCGAGCGCCTGAAAACCGCTGGCCTGCCGGTGCCCGATCAGGGCCCGGAGTTCATGACCCGCGAGCTGATCAAGGTCGGCAACCGCGATCTGAACGGCACTGACTTCACCTGGATTGTCGGCGAGTGGCTGACCAACCAGAAGACTCCGCCAGAGCTGATGACCATCGAGCGTCGCGAGTGGGGCAACTTCTACGGCTATCTGGTCAACGTTAAAGAGGACGGCAAGGTCGTCGCTGAAGGCGAAGCCGCATGGCCTGAGTTGCAGGCCCGTGTCGATCGCGTCAACCAGTTGGCTGGGCAGCTCAAGAGCCTGGAAAAAACCGACATCGGCGCGATCAACGCCGGTCTCGAACGTGTTCGTCTGCACGGTCGCAAGCTGGAATTGGCCGGCCGTCTCGACGCTACCGCACAGGCGGACCTGGAGTCCGAGCGCGCCGAGCTGAATGCCCGTTATCAGGAAGTCGAAGCGCGTCTGAACGACCTGCACAAGCAGTTCAACCGTGACAGCCTGACGGCTCGTGACGCGAACGGTAAAGAGGTCGAGATCGGCATCGGCAAAGTGGTTCACGCCTATCAGCCGAACGCCATGAGCACCTTTACCAAGGTGGGCTTCTACTTCAGCAAGGTCTGGGAATTCCTCAGTGATGACCCGCGCGAAGCCAACACCGAAGGCGGGATCTTCCCGGCGATTTTCGGCACAGTGATGATGACCTTGATCATGGCGATGATCGTCACCCCGTTCGGTGTGCTGGCGGCGGTCTACCTGCGTGAATACGCCAAGCAGAACACGCTGACCCGAGTGATCCGCATCGCGGTGAACAACCTGGCGGGTGTTCCGGCGATCGTTTACGGCGTGTTCGGCCTGGGCTTCTTCGTTTATGTACTGGGCGGCTCGATCGACCGGTTGTTCTTTCCCGAAGCCTTGCCGGCGCCGACCTTCGGTACGCCGGGTCTGCTGTGGGCTTCGTTGACCTTGGCCCTGCTGGCTGTGCCGGTGGTGATCGTGGCCACCGAAGAAGGTCTGGCGCGGATTCCTCGCACCGTGCGCGAAGGCTCGTTGGCCCTCGGCGCGACCAAGGCCGAGACCTTGTGGAAGATCGTGCTGCCGATGGCCAGCCCGGCAATGATGACCGGCATGATCCTCGCCGTGGCCCGCGCCGCCGGTGAAGTGGCGCCGCTGATGCTGGTGGGTGTAGTGAAACTGGCGCCGTCGCTGCCGCTGGATGGCAACTACCCGTACCTGCACCTGGACCAGAAGATCATGCACCTGGGCTTCCACATTTATGACGTCGGCTTCCAGAGCCCGAACGTAGAAGCCGCGCGGCCGCTGGTGTATGCCACGGCGCTGCTGCTGGTGCTGGTGATCGCGACATTGAACCTGTCGGCCGTTTATATCCGTAACCACCTGCGCGAGAAGTACAAAGCGCTGGATAGTTAAATTTATAAGTCGGCGTGGCCCCTTGTGGGAGCTGGCTTGCCTGCGATGCAGACGACGCGGTCTGTCAGTAACACCGCAGTGATGCCATCGCAGGCAAGCCAGCTCCCACAGGGACCGGCGTCAGACAGAGATTTTGAGTAAGCCGCTGGCCCGAACATCAAGCCAGCGGTTCAACGAACCGAATTTGTTAGCACAGGGAGCCTCCCATGCAGCACGAAGCACACACTCACGGCATCAACATGTCGGCCCTGGGCCGCGACAAACAGAGCCTGAGTCTCGAGCAGGAAACCGTGGCCATCGAAGTGCCTGGCCTGAGCCTGTTCTACGGCGACAAACAAGCGCTGTATGACGTCAGCATGAACATCCCGAAACAGCGCGTGACCGCCTTCATCGGCCCGTCCGGTTGCGGCAAGTCCACGCTGTTGCGCACTTTCAACCGCATGAACGACCTGGTGGATGGCTGCCGCGTCGAAGGCGCGATCAACCTCTACGGCAACAACATCTACCGCAAGGGCGAGGACGTGGCCGAGCTGCGTCGCCGGGTTGGCATGGTGTTCCAGAAGCCCAACCCGTTCCCGAAAACCATCTACGAAAACGTGGTTTACGGCCTGCGCATCCAGGGCATCAACAAAAAGCGCATCCTCGACGAAGCCGTCGAGTGGGCGTTGAAAGGCGCGGCGCTGTGGGATGAAGTCAAGGATCGTCTGCACGAGTCGGCACTCGGCCTGTCCGGCGGTCAGCAGCAACGTCTGGTGATTGCCCGCACTATCGCTGTGGAGCCGGAAGTGCTGCTGCTCGACGAACCGTGCTCGGCACTCGACCCGATCTCCACACTGAAAGTCGAAGAGCTGATCTACGAACTGAAATCCAAGTTCACCATTGTTATCGTGACCCACAACATGCAACAGGCCGCGCGGGTTTCCGACTACACGGCGTTCATGTATATGGGCAAGCTGGTGGAGTTCGGCGACACCGACACCCTGTTCACCAATCCGGCGAAGAAGCAGACCGAAGACTACATCACCGGTCGTTACGGCTAGGAAGCTGTTGTTGCTCACTGAACTGATGCTGCGGCCCACCGCACCTTACCGGACGCTCCAAGGACGCCAACATGATTAGTAAAGAAGGCCTTACCCATCACATCTCCCAGCAGTTCAACGCTGAGCTCGAGGAAGTGCGCAGCCACCTCCTGGCCATGGGCGGGCTGGTCGAGAAGCAGGTCAACGACGCGGTCACCGCGCTGATCGAGGCCGACTCCGGCCTGGCCCAGCAAGTGCGCGAGGTCGACGACCAGATCAACCAGATGGAACGCAACATCGACGAAGAATGCCTGCGCATTCTGGCCCGTCGTCAGCCGGCGGCGTCGGACTTGCGTCTGATCATCAGCATCTCCAAATCGGTGATCGATCTCGAGCGTATTGGCGACGAAGCCACCAAAATTGCCCGTCGGGCCATTCAGTTGTGCGAAGAAGGCGAAGCGCCGCGCGGTTACGTCGAGGTTCGCCACATCGGCGACCAGGTGCGCAACATGGTTCGCGATGCCCTGGACGCATTTGCCCGCTTCGACGCCGACCTGGCGCTCTCGGTGGCGCAGTACGACAAAATCATCGACCGCGAATACAAGACCGCGCTGCGCGAACTCGCCACTTACATGATGGAAGACCCGCGCTCTATCTCGCGGGTCTTGAGCATTATCTGGGTGCTGCGCTCCCTGGAGCGGATCGGCGACCATGCGCGCAATATCTCGGAACTGGTGATTTATCTGGTACGCGGCACCGACGTGCGTCACCTGGGCCTCAAGCGCATGAAGGAAGAAGTGGAAGGCACAAGTGCCGAAACCGCTAATGTTCCGGACAAAGCTGACGATAAGTAAGGTTGCCCAAGAAAAGCGCCCGGCCCCTTGGCCGGGCGTTTTTGTTTGTGCGGCTTTTTGAAAAGCCGAATTGAAAAGCAGCACCCGCGAACGAAAAGTCCCGGCGTGACTGAAGAGTTTTGGCAAAGTGCCATCAGCCAGCGTTATGCTTGCCGGGATTTTTAAAGGGGTGTTGGATGAGCAAGATCAGTGTGTTGGTCGTGGACGATGCGTCGTTCATTCGTGACCTGGTAAAAAAGTGCCTGCGCAACTACTTCCCGGGGATCCGGACCGAAGATGCAGTCAACGGTAAAAAGGCCCAGGCCATGCTGGCCAAGGAAGCGTTCGACCTGGTTCTGTGCGACTGGGAAATGCCGGAAATGTCCGGTCTGGAGTTGCTGACCTGGTGCCGCGAGCAGGACAACCTCAAGACCATGCCGTTCGTGATGGTGACCAGCCGTGGCGATAAAGAGAACGTGGTCCAGGCGATCCAGGCCGGGGTTTCCGGCTACGTCAGCAAGCCATTCACCAACGAGCAGCTGTTGACCAAGGTCAAGCAGGCCCTGAACAAGGTCGGCAAGCTCGATACCTTGATGAACAGCGCGCCGACCAAAATGAACTCGGCGTTCGGCAACGACTCCCTGAGTGCATTGACCGGGGGCAAAGCGGCGGTGGTCGCACCCGCGGCGGCAGTGGTCAACCCGTTTGCCAAGCCTGCCGCCGCGCCAGCCCCGGCGGCAGCGGCACCAGCTCGTGGTCTGCTCAACAGCCCGCCGGTCAAGGCACCAGTCGCCGCCTCTGCCGCCTCCGCAGGCGGTCGTGGCCAAGGCCAACTGCGCCTGTCGAGCGGTACTCAGCAATGCGTGATCAAGGCATTGAGCCTCAAGGAAGCGCTGCTGGTGGTGAAGCGCACCGACACCCTTCCACAAGTGCTCGACAGCGCCGTACTCGACCTGGAGCAGGGCGACAATGCTGAGACCGCCCGTCTCAACGGCTACCTGCATGCCATCGTCGCCCACGAACCGAAGCCTGACAGCGAGTGGCTGCAGCTGACTTTCCGCTTTGTCGACCATGACGCACAGAAGCTCGACTACATTTCCCGCCTGATCGCCCGCGGCACCGCGCAGAAGCATTTCGTACCGGGCGCATAAGCTGACCCTAAGCCATCGCGAGCAGGCTCGCTCCCACAGGTACGGTGTGCCCTCTGTGGGAGCGAGCCTGCTCGCGATGGGGTCGTTATAGGCACTGCCCAGCCGTCATGCTGTCCATTTTGAAACATCTGTCGACTACGCAGGTCCATTTCTGCTGCTAGGCTCCTTCCCAGGCCTACTCAACAGAATTTTGCCCATGCTCGCGCGCCTGCTGTTTTTCTGTGGTCTTTTCATGGCCTCCACCTCGGCTGTGGCCATGACGATCTACAGGTCCACCGATGCCAGTGGCGTGGTCTCCTACAGCGACCGCCCCACCAAAGGCGCCAAGGTGCTCGTTTTCCGCGACCGAATGGTCGAACACCTTGAGCGGCAGGTGTACCTCGACATCAAGAGGCTGAATGGCATGGACAGCGTGTTCGTGCGCAACGACCTGTATGCGCCGGTCGAGATCGAGCTGAGTTTCGACGGGCTGCAGAACGTCAGCGGTGCGCCGAGCCGACCGATCCGGCGGGTGATGCCAGCGCGCAGTAACCTTCGTCTGGCCCTGCTCACGCCGACGAAGGCCGGAAGGCCGATCGTGTATAACCCAAGGTTCGCATATTCCCTGGGCGACCCCTCAGGGGCTGCCATGGCCTATCGATATCCATTGCCCTGGCGTGGCGGTCCGTTTCGGCTGACCCAGGGCGCCAATGGCCAATACAGCCACTACGGACCGAAGAACCGTTACGCGATGGACATCGCCATGCCCGAAGGCACGCCGATCATCGCAGCGCGCGGCGGGGTGGTGGTGAAAACCGAGAATGGCCAGACCGGGCGCGGAAACGATCCGTCGGGCAATTTCGTGCGGGTGTTGCACGATGACGGGACCATGGGCGTGTACCTGCACCTCAAAAAAGGTTCAGTCTGCGTACGGGAAGGTCAGCGGGTAGTGGTGGGCAGTGCACTGGCGCTGTCGGGCAACACCGGCAACAGCAGCGGCCCGCACCTGCACTTCGTGGTGCAGCGCAATACCGGGTTGGGGCTGGTGTCGATTCCGTACCAGTTCAATCAACCGGTGGGGGCGTTGCCCAACTTTGCGTTGGGCAAGAAGTGAAGGCGATGGAGATCTACTGTGGCGAGGGAGCTTGCTCCCGCTCGGCTGCGCAGCAGTCGCCATTCAGCCAACGCGGTCTGCCTGAGTAAACGCGGCAGCCGGTTTTGGGGCCGCTCCGCAGCCCAACGGGGGCAAGCCCCCTCACCACAAAAGCCCGCTTAATCGAGCAGCAACACCTTGGCCAAAATGATCTTCGGTCCTTTCATCTTCTTGATGATGATGCGCAAGCCTTCGACCTCTAGCACTTCTTCCTCTTCCGGCACCCGTTTCAGGGTTTCGTAGACCAGCCCGGCGAGGGTTTCGGCTTCGATGTGGTCCAGGTCGATGCCCAGCAGACGTTCCACCTTGAACAGTGGCGTATCGCCCCGCACCAGCAGCTTGCCCGGCTGATACGCAAGGATCCCGCGTTCAGCCTTGCGGTGTTCATCCTGAATGTCGCCCACCAGCACTTCCAGCACGTCTTCCATGGTCAGGTAGCCGATGATGTTGCCGTCGGCTTCCTCGACTACGGCGAAGTGCGAGCCGCCCTTGCGGAACTGCTCCAGCAATTGCGACAGCGGCATGTGCCGCGACACGCGCTCCAGTGGGCGGGTCAGTTCGGCAAGGTTGAACGACTCGGGAATGTGATCCAGGGCAGCCAGTTCCAGCAGCAGATCCTTGATGTGCAGCAGGCCGACGAACTCCTGGCGCTCGCTGTCGTACACCGGGTAGCGGCTGAACTTGTGGCGACGGAACAACGCCAGGATTTCCTTGAGTGGTGCGTTGTACTCAAGGGTGACCAGGTCTTCCCGGGAGTTGGCCCAGTCGACGACTTCCAGCTCGCCCATTTCCACTGCCGAGGCCAGTACACGCATGCCTTGGTCACTCGGGTCCTGACCACGGCTGGAGTGCAGGATCAGTTTCAGTTCTTCACGGCTGTAATGGTGCTCGTGATGTGGGCCGGGTTCACCCTGGCCGGCGATCCGCAGAATCGTGTTGGCGCTGGCGTTGAGCAGATAGATGGCCGGGTACATGGCCCAGTAGAACAGGTACAGCGGCACGGCGGTCCAGAGCGATAGCAACTCGGGTTTGCGGATGGCCCAGGATTTCGGGGCCAGTTCGCCGACCACGATGTGCAAGTACGAAATGATGAAGAACGCCGTGAAGAACGACACGCCTTTGACCACTTCGGCGGAATCTACGCCTACGGCGCTGAGTACCGGTTCGAGAATGTGCGCGAACGCGGGTTCACCGACCCAGCCCAGACCGAGGGAGGCAAGGGTGATACCCAACTGGCAGGCCGAGAGGTAAGCATCGAGCTGACTGTGTACGGTGCGCAGGATATGCCCGCGCCAGCCGTGCTGTTCAGCGATGGCTTCGACCCGGGTCGAGCGCAGTTTGACCATGGCAAACTCTGCCGCAACGAAAAAGCCGTTGAGCAAAACCAGGATCAGAGCAAAAAGAATCATGCCGAAGTCGGCGAATATTGTTGCGAGGGTCAAGCCAGGGGAAGGGTCCATGATGGAGTTTTGCGGGTTCCGTGTATTCAAAAAAGGGGGAAATGCAGTGCCTGAAGGGCAGGCACAAGTCAGCCAATGTAGCGGCTGACTGATCGATTGCCTAGTGGTGAGTGCTGGTCGGTATCAGTCCGCTGCACTGATCACGCGGGATTTGGTGACCTGGGCCGGCGCAAAATGGCAGGTAAACGTGCTGCCATGCCCCGGCACACTGCTGATTTCCATGCGTGCCCGGTGGCGCAGCAGCACGTGCTTGACGATGGCCAGCCCCAGACCGGTGCCGCCGGTGTTGGAGTTGCGGCTGGAATCGACGCGGTAGAAGCGTTCGGTCAGGCGGGGCAGGTGTTTGCTGTCGATGCCGATTCCCGAATCCTGCACGCTCAGGTGTGCACCTTGCTCGTCACCCCACCAGCGAATGCGGATATTGCCTTCGGCCGGGGTGTATTTCACCGCGTTGAACACCAGATTGGAAAACGCACTGCGCAATTCGGCTTCGCTGCCTTTGAGCTGAATCGTCGGGTCGGCTTCCAGGGTGATGTGCTGATTTTTCTGACCGGAAAGCTGCTGGGCATCGCTCTTGATCGATTGCAACAGGCTGTTGATGGACACCGGTTGGTTGTCCGACGGGTAATCGGTGGCTTCCAGTTTGGCCAGCAGCAGCAAATCGTTGAGCAAGGTCTGCATGCGCCCGCCTTGCTGCTGCATTTGCTGCAGGGCACGGGTCCAGCGCGGATTCACGTCCTCGACGTTATCGAGCAGGGTTTCCAGGTAGCCGCAAATCACCGTCAGGGGGGTGCGCAGCTCGTGGGACACGTTGGCGATGAAGTCTTTGCGCATCTGCTCCAGCTGATGGATACGGGTCACGTCGCGCACCAGCATCAAGTGTTCGTTGTTGCCGTAGCGGGTGATGTACAGCTGAATGCGCAGGCGATCGTTGATCGGCGACGGAATTTCCAACGGTTCGGCGTAGTTGTCCTGCTCGAAGTATTCCTTGAAACGCGGATGACGCACCAGGTTGGTCACCGGCTGGCCGCTGTCCTGAGGAGTCTTGAGGCCGAGCAGGGTTTCGGCGGCGCGGTTCCACCACTCAAGGTTGCCGTCGCTGTCGAGCATGATCACTGCGTCTTTCAGCGCGGCAGTGGATTCCTGGACCCGGTCGATCACCGCTTGCAGGCGCCCGCGTACCCGTTGGTCGCGGCGTTGCAGGTGATAGATGCTGTCGAACACTTCGCCCCACAGGCCATAGCCGTCGGGCGGTGCTTCATCGGGTTGGTGCAGGCGCAGCCATTCGTGCAGGCGCAGCAGCTGTTTGAGGGTCCAGGCCAGGTAAACACCCAGGCCCACGGCGAGGCTCCAGCCGTAGTAGCCGGAAATCAGGCCGATCACCAGGCAGGCGGTGACCAGCAACAGCATGTGGCGAATCAGGGTGCCATGCCAGTTTTGATTCACGGAAAATATGCGTCCTTGTCAGCGAGTCTGGCGGTCTGTCAGGCCTTGGTGGAAAACCGGTAGCCGGTGCCGCGCACGGTTTGTACCAGATTTTCGTAGGCATCGCCGAGGGCTTTGCGCAGGCGACGGATGTGCACGTCGACGGTGCGCTCTTCGACGTAGACATTGCCGCCCCAGACCTGATCCAGCAACTGGCCGCGGGTGTAGGCGCGTTCCTGGTGGGTCATGAAGAATTGCAGCAAACGGTACTCGGTCGGGCCCATCTCGGCGGGTCTGCCGTCGATGGTCACGCGGTGGCTGATCGGGTCCAGCAACAGGCCGCCGACTTCGATCGGCGCTTCGCCATCGGTCGGGCCTGCGCGACGCAGCACGGCTTTGAGACGTGCCACCAGCTCACGGGGGGAAAACGGTTTGGTGATGTAGTCGTCGGCACCGACTTCCAGGCCCTGGATCTTGTTGTCCTCTTCACCCTTGGCGGTGAGCATGATGATCGGGATATCCCCGGTCAGCTCGTCGCGTTTGAGGCGGCGGGCCAACTCGATGCCGGAAGTGCCGGGCAGCATCCAGTCGAGCAGGATCAGGTCCGGTTTGCGGTCGACGATAATGGCATGGGCCTGCTGGGAGTTCTCCGCCTCCAGGCAGTCATAGCCGGCCATTTCCAACGCAACGGCGATCATTTCGCGAATGGGCGCTTCGTCGTCGACGATCAGAATGCTCCTGCCAACCATGCCTTAATCCTCTTGTCATTTAACTGTCTTGCGCCGCATTAGATAACGGAATTATTGCAGTCGTGTGACAGTATTTTAGCCGCCCTGCGATTGTCGCGATCCTGAACTAAGCTCTAATTCCGAATCCTGACAACCACAAAAGGAAGGTTTCCATGAATCACATTGCTAAATCCTGGAAGGTCCTGCTGGTCACGGCTGCGTTAACGCTGCCGTCCCTGGCCTTTGCGGCAGAACCCGCCATGATGAAAGGCGGCATGATGGTCGATCAGAAGGGCATGACGGTGTACACATACGACAAGGACTCAGGCGGTAAGTCGATGTGCAACGGCGAGTGCGCTGAATACTGGCCGCCAATGATGGCGCCGGCGGACGCCAAGCCCGAAGGCAAGTGGAGCACGATCAAGCGTGACGACGGTAAGATGCAGTGGGCCTATGATGGCAAGCCGCTTTACACCTTCATGAAGGACAAAAAACCCGGTGACATGGCAGGCGACAATATGAAGAACGTCTGGCACATCATGCGCGAGCATAAATAAGCGATTCGCCTGCGCCGTAAACAGTTCGCGGCCTGCAGTCGCTCCATCCCCCTGTTGGAGCTGGCACAGGCTGCGATCTTTTCCAACGGTCAACGCAACGCGTAATCCAGCACAATCCCCACGAAAATCGCCAGCCCCGCCCAGTGATTGTGCAAAAACGCCTGGAAGCAGCGCATCCGGTCTTTGCTACGGGTGTACCAGAACTCCCACGCAAAACAGCCCGCCGCCACCAGCAGCCCAAGGTGGAACCAGCCGCCGAGATGGAATTTCGAACCCGCCAGCAGCAGGCAACCCAACGCCAAGCCTTGCAAGGTCAGAATGATCACCCGGTCGGCGTCGCCAAACAGGATCGCGGTGGATTTCACCCCGATCTTCAGGTCGTCATCGCGGTCGGTCATGGCGTAATAGGTGTCGTAGCCCACGGTCCACAGCAAGTTGGCGATCCACAGCAACCAGGCTGTCGCCGGCAACTCACCGGTCTCGGCAGTGAACGCCATCGGCATACCCCAGGAGAACGCCGCGCCCAGCACCACTTGTGGGTAATAGGTGTAGCGCTTCATGAACGGATAAGTGCAGGCCAGGGCCAAACCGCCCAGGGACAGCCAGACAGTCGCCGCGTTGGTGCACAGTACAAGCAAGAAGCTCACGCCCATCAGCACCGCGAAGAACACCAGGGCTTCTTTGGAGCTGATCTTGCCGCTCACCAGCGGCCGTTGCTCGGTGCGTTTCACATGGCCATCGACCTTGCGGTCCGCCCAATCGTTGATCACGCAACCGCCAGCACGAGTCAGCACCACGCCGAGCACGAAAATCACGATATTGGCCAGTGACGGCGAACCTTCACCGGCAATCCACAGTGCCCACAATGTCGGCCACAGCAGCAGGTAAATGCCGATCGGCTTGTCCATGCGGGTCAGCTGAATGAAATCCCAGGCCCGAGGATTCACGCGGTTCAGAGACTTGAGCAGATTCTGGTACATCAGCAGTTCTCCGGATGCGCGCGGGCGGCGCTCCACAGGGTCGGCAGGAAAACCTCGGCCACCAGCACGCTCAGGGCGCCACGGTCGAAACGTGAGCGCCGGCCCCACAGTTCAGGTGCTTGAGCCTCCATCGGCAACCACGCTTGAGGATAGTGACAAACCTCGATGGCCCGGCGCTGAAACGCCCGATCGCAAAACAGCAGTTCGCCCAGGGAGCGGCTACCCAGCTCATCCATGTGCAATCCATCGCCCTGCAGCGCGCTACGCGCCGCCACGCTGCGGGCAAACACCCAGGCTTCACCGTGGCCGCGCAGATACACCTCGCGCACCCAGCCTTCGCTGCCTTCGGCCAGCTCCAGCGCGGCACATTCGTCGGCGCGCAGCGATTGCCAGCCTTCGAACAGCGGCGTGACGCTGAAACCGTCATTCGACAAACGGGTCAGGCGTCGGGTCAGTGACCCTTCATCGAACAACCAATCGAGCGTAGACGTGTCGGGGCGGGGCATCAGTTGGCTTTGAGAAAGCCAGAGCGGCGTCGGGGAGGGGGCTTTTGAGTGCGGCACAGTGAGTCATTATTGGCAGCAAATGAGGCGGCGAGCTTACCATGTCAGGCGGCGAGTTTGATTGATCCGGCCTGCCGTTGCGCCGAACAGGCTTGCATCTGACGGGCCCGATCAGTACAAAACGCCCTGAGCCGGACGGCAACGCTTCATCTATCGACCGTTCGCGCCGGCAAAAGCCTGAATCCCGAGGAAGTACCTGAATGAAAAAGTGGCAATGTGTGGTCTGCGGCCTGATCTATAACGAAGCCGAAGGCTGGCCGGACGACGGTATTGCGGCGGGCACACCGTGGCAGGACGTGCCGGAAGACTGGCTGTGCCCGGACTGCGGTGTGGGCAAAATGGATTTTGAAATGATTGAAATCAACTAAGCATCCAAGGAGCTAGGAATGAACGCACCTGTCGTGATCGTCGGCACTGGGCTGGCTGGCTACAACCTGGCCCGGGAGTTTCGCAAACTCGATGGCGAAACCCCGCTGCTGTTGATTACCGCAGATGACGGACGCTCCTACTCCAAGCCGATGCTTTCCACCGGCTTTGGCAAGAATAAAGACGCCGATGGCCTGAGCATGGCCGAACCGGGCGCCATGGCCGAGCAATTGAAAGCCGAAGTGCGCACCCACACGCGCATCAGCGGCATCGATCCGGGCCACAAACGCCTGTGGATCGGCGAAGAATCGGTGATCTACCGTGACCTGATCCTGGCCTGGGGCGCAGAAACCGTGCGGGTGCCGATTGAAGGCGACGCGGCCGACGCGGTTTTCCCGATCAACGACCTTGAAGACTACGCACGTTTTCGCGCAGCCGCGGCCGGCAAGCGTCGGGTGCTGCTGCTGGGCGCCGGTTTGATTGGCTGCGAATTCGCCAACGACCTGATTCTCGGTGGCTACGAAGTGCAACTGGTTGCGCCCTGCGAACAAGTCATGCCGACCTTGCTCCACCCGGCGGCGGCCGCTGCGGTCCAGGCCGGCCTGGAAAGCCTGGGCGCGCGCTTCCACCTCGGGCCGGTGCTCAATCGCTTGCAGCGAGTGGCGGACGGCCTGGAAGCGCATCTGTCTGACGGCCAGGTCATCCCTTGCGACGTAGTGGTGTCAGCCATCGGTCTGCGTCCGCGCATCGACCTGGCGGCCGCTGCCGGGGTGCAGGTCAATCGTGGCGTGGTGGTTGACCGTCACCTGAAAACCTCTCACGCCAACATCTACGCCCTGGGCGATTGCGCCGAGGTCGATGGGCTGAATCTGTTGTACGTCATGCCCCTCATGAGCTGTGCGAGAGCGCTGGCCCAGACCCTCGCCGGAAACCCTACGGCGGTGAGTTACGGCCCGATGCCGATCACCGTGAAAACCCCGGTCTGCCCATTGGTGGTTTCGCCGCCGCCACGGGGCGCGGAGGGCGTCTGGACGGTCGAAGGGCAGGGCGCGGACATCAAGGTGCTGTGCCGCGACAGCGCCGGCAAATTGCTGGGCTATGCCCTGACCGGCGCGGCGGTGATGGAAAAACTCGCCCTGAACAAAGAACTTCCGGCCCTGTTGGCGTAAATGCCGGTCGTTCTGTCGGAATCACCCCGTTTTTGCCCCCACAAAGGTCGCGGGGAGACTGGCGCCACTCTTGCGCGCATGCCATCCTCATTCCCGTCTGCCGCAGAGTAGAGCACCTGCGGCGCCTTGGGCGCTGTTCCAACGAGAACAGCACGGACATAACAACAAAAAACCGTCAAAGGGGCTTCACTCATGCGTAAACCAGAACTCGCCGCTGCCATCGCGGAAAAAGCAGATCTCACCAAAGAACAGGCCAATCGCGTTCTCAACGCCGTTCTCGAAGAAATCACCGGCGCTCTGCATCGCAAGGATAGCGTCACGCTGGTGGGCTTCGGCACCTTCCTGCAACGCCATCGCGGTGCCCGCACCGGCAAAAACCCGCAAACCGGTGAGCCGGTGAAGATCAAGGCCAGCAACACTGTTGCGTTCAAGCCAGGCAAGTCGTTGAAAGACAGCGTTAATCCGTAACACGCACCGACTTCCCGCACAGCGGGCGAGCGGGATAAAAAATGGGCACGCCAACGAGGTTGGGTGCCCATTTTTTCTGTCTGGCGGATCAGCCGACTCGGCTTTGTTTCCTTGCGAGAATCGCTGCTATTTCCGGCTCATTCAGGTGATCCAGCGCGCGCTCTACCAACAAATGCACCCCGTCGGCCATGCGGCTGAGCGCCAGGGCTACGGAGCGGCGTGAACCGTCCACGTCGTCGGCGAGGTCGGCGGCGATGGCGCTGATGGACAAGATATCTTCCGAGGCATTGGCGAGGAGGGCTTCAGTGTTGATGCCCGGGCAGACGCTGAAGAGCTGGCCTTTGCGTTTCGGTGGCTTTGGTTCGGCTGGCGGGAAGTGGTGGTCGAGGGCGGGTTCGGCGGCGTCGTTGAGTTTTTTTGAATCGGGGCTTTCGTATGGGGAGACCGGATCGGTGTCCGGTGGGTTAGGTGTAACTTTGAACATGATCTTCAATTCCATGAGTGATGCTGACACCCCTTCGCCGACTAAACGAAGGGGTGGCGGCTGTACGCAGGTTAGTCGGACCGGGGAATTGAAGAAGCCGGCGCACCCAAAGGTGCCCTACGCACAGCCACCATCAAAATGCAGGTAGCAAGTACCTGTCTGACGGACGCTTGTACAACTTCAATTACCAGCGGGCGACTAAACCCGACCACTGACGATCAGTGACACGAATCAAGTTACCGACCGACCCCAAAGCGCACAAGCCGGCGGATTCTGGCGTAGCCGTAGGCAACGACGCAAGGTGTTGTAGCTTTCACGACGTTACCTACAAGGCTTTTAAACAAGCACTGTCAGGCATTGGCGTGGGACCGATTGGAAAACCATTTTTGATCAGGATTGGGGTTGCCTACGTAATCGCCAGGTAGAAAGCATTAGTACTTCCTTGTTGATTTGGCGACTGACCGGATGGCGAGGGAACATGATGAGTGCGAGCTGGAAAAATGGGCACGCCGACTGGGTCGGGTGCCCATTTTTTGTAGGCGTTGATTGACGCTTTTAACGAATGCCTTCCACTAGTAGATCACGCTTGGTTTTTATAGGGGGTGAATGAGCGCTCGGCGGTGTAGAAGCCTAGCCCTTTGTCGCTTTTGAATTTCTGTTCGATCATGGCATCAGCCAACTCTTGGGAAATCAAAAGATCTCCCGAGTCACGCTCGCGTGCAATTGCGCCCATTTCCGCGGCGTTATCATGAAGCCAAATTTCATTGAAGTAGAGTATTGAGCCATTGTCAGAGAGCTCTGCTACCGACTTGCTGTGATCAACCGCACTTATCGCCTGGGCAGCATTGACAACGTAATAGACTTCGCTCACTTGCTCCCCGTCCGCAGCAATACTTGTGGGTGGCAAGAGCTCAATAGAGTGACCGGCGTTCTGTACGAGGAAATCCGCTAACCGCTGGCTCACCAAAGGAATGTCGCCTAATAGCCATAAGCAGTCGTAAGTCAGCAATTTTTTCTTTTTGCATGGAAAAAATATTTTGGGTTTATCCATGTCGACAGGGTAAGGCTCACCTGTCAGGAGTGACAGATAGTCAAAGTTCGATCCTGCCGTTTCATAGGAGCCGCGCTCCGCATCGTATGAACCGATCAATTTATCGTTGTAATAGATAGGGGCTTTCCAGCTTAAGATCATTTCTGGATCTCCTAATTGTAATGAGCGTCAGGGCGTGCATTTTTATTCAATTGCCTTTCACCTGAGCGGAGTAATTTGCGCTCGTTGGACACTATGTTATCCAACGCTTTGCGGTATTGGGCCGCTGCCGGCATCAGCGATGGCTGGCTGGTGTGTCGGCGTTGGCGTGAGCGTAAACGCCCGCTGCGGTCGTATTCGCTACGAGTGCTGATCTGGCCTTGGGTGCGCAGCACTTCGCGGTGCAGGCGGTCGCGTTCTTGTGGGCTTTGGCACCGTAACCGGCCACCTCACCTTCTTTTAGCAGCCCAAGTGGGTCAATCCACCTGGTGGAGTTGGGAGCCCCATATCCGGATCATAAAGCCGGAACGTGTTGTAGTGCAGTCAGGTCTCTCGGTAGAAAAACTTATTCCCGTTTTTTATCCAAACATGCATGTTATGGTTTTCGCTAAAAAGTAGAGCCGGAAGTTGTTTGGCTCTCCCGGCTCCTTTTCCAATCTAGTCTAGAAAGTCATCGTTTTCCAAATAATAAGTAACTGCTTTCAGTAGTTCTTCTTTGCTGGAGTTCGGATGATGTTCTGTTTTATTTTCAATGATCGCTTTGAGTATTGGAGACTCAAGGAATGTTCCGTATTTGTCATCGAACTCCATTTCTTTGTCGTCATTTTCTGCAAGGTAATATTTTTTATTTAGGATGTCGTTTTTTGACTCCAAATCAAAATCAGTATCCACATATAACCAGCCGACATTGGGTAGGTCATTACATTTTTGCAGAAGCTCGTCAAAGCCATTAATGGTTATCATAAGTACTCCTTATTTTCGACATTTCGTACCGCCGCCCCATTTATTTCGACCGCCTTTACCATCAGGGTGGTAGATTTTATGATACGTTTTATGATCATTGAAGTCGGCTAGCTGTAATGAGCCTGGTTTGTTTCCATGATGCCAAGTCAAATTGGCTGGGGATGTTCCTCTGAACGTCCCATTCGACCGTGGCTGCACATGCTCTACAGCGCCAGGGTATTTAGTCTGCATTTGACGTTTAAAGTCCGGATCTGTTTGCATTCGTTTGTAAACAGATTCATTTGCGCGGCTAAAGTGCTCTGTGTCAGTCATTTTGTATTCGGACGCGTTCAGTGAGTGCTCATGGAACACATGATATTTCCCTAGGTCGCGAGATCCTTCACCATTGTATAGCCCAAGCGGATCTATCCAGGTCAGGGGGTTTGGGGCATAACTGTAAAAGTTCAGCCCTCCCGCCAACCCAATCGGATTCCTTGTTGGTTACGGCATGCGCATTAGCGCAGTCCTCAGGCGTTTGATCAGCTTCGGATCCTTGAGGCAATCGGCCGGCCGCATGTTATCCAAGGCCGGCACCTGCTGTTCGACCCACCACAAACCTTCCTTGAGCCCTCTTTTTCCGTAGAGAATGACCGCCATATCGAGGTTGCCATCCAGTTGTTTCGCTAGGGAGCGGGCGTCGTCGTCGAGATAGTCCTCTTCGTATAACCGCACAAGCATATTCCAATCGGAATCGCCGGGGTATTCGTCTTCCAGTTGTTCCATCTTCTGCACTCATTGGCCGGGTCAGATCCATGACCTGAAGATTAACCATAAAAATAATTAAAAAATAGTTCGAAATTTTCTTTCCCAAGCAGGGGGCTGACTTCCTTTGTGAGTAATTTCACGAACTTGCTGGAAAGCTCGTCATCGTCGTTATAGATCTCAAATATTTCGAATTTTCCGTGGACAACCTCAATCAATTTTGCAAGAGCGAAAAAGAAATCAGCCAATGAGTCGGCAATTTTGAAAGGCAAAGCCACGTCATAGCTGGCAAATACAGGTGTACCCTCAATGTCGGTAACAGCGATGACAGGTTTACCACCTCCGATATCATCCATGAATACTACAAAACTGGCTGGCCAGCGTGGGTTGAACTGCGACTTGTTTGAATTGCCATCCCACTTGTAGCCCACTTGGTCATCTTCAAGGGTGTTCAGATCAAAAAAACGTATCGGAGTCAAACCTGTCTCTATCTCTACACCCACAGGCTCGTAGTTGTCATAGAAAAAGTCAGTTTCGACAGAGCGTTCAAGCGTTTGCGGCCATGTGGCGTTGACTTGGCCATTCTTTTCGAAGCTGCCCTCTAACTGAAACTTTTTGTGGATGCGGCGCAGCTCTATTAGTGCCTTTTCTAACGCGCTCATGTTCGTTCTTCCCTGTGGGTTACAGCATGCGCATCAGCGCGGCTCTCTCGTTTGTGAAAGCGTCTATAGGCTGTACAAAATATTGTAGAACGAGGTTGAATTGTCTTTTATCGAGGACAGATCCTGGTCTATAGATGCTTTATCGAATGATGATTTATTGATTGCCATTCGACGAGTGATTATTGCTTCCAGCAGCTTTCTGAACAGTGCCTCATCATTGACGTGTTTTTTAAGCTTTAGAATTTCGCGAGGCTTATTTTTCAGGATGTAAAAGGAATAGTTCATCAAAATAATATTTGAGACAAACAGATTTTCCGTAGACTGAAGGGGGGTGATTGTGTCGATTAAAACATTAAGTATCCGTCTCTTGTCTTTAACGTATGCCTGCAAAAATACATCGGGATACATGAATTCGCTATGGCGATCATTTAGCCTGAAACGGTAATTTGTGTCGTCGGGTTCGGTCAATAATGTGACGAGGCTTGTTTGATAGTTTTTCAACGTGCTTAGCAATACATGTTCTTTTCTGCTATCAAATTTTATCGCTTTGTAAACCAGGTTGATAACATCCAAAAAAGCTACAGGCCCCCGGGTGTCGGTAGCCATTACCAGCTGATTATCCTTGATGCTGAACCGACGATACGCTTCGTCGTCAATGCTCAATTCGAAAAGCAGGAATCTGAGTATATAGTTCCTGAGCTGTGCATCCGAGTCGAGAGAACTGTTTTTCAAACTGATCAACTGGATCAGAAAGAAGAAAATAAAATAGTCTTTATTGGTTCGTTGACGGTTGTCGATGTCAAGTAGATAGCCAAAGCGGGACAGGATCAAGAGAAGGGCATAGCAGTCCGGTTCCGTGAAGCCGTTTTTTGACATGGATTTTTCGAAGGCGCTTATGGAGAACAAATCGTGCCAGCGGCTCACATAGAAGGTCGAACCGTTGTGTTTTCTGGCGGCGACAGAGAGCAGTGAAGGCTCGTCTTCTTGGTAAAAAACAACGCCCAGCTCTTTCGGATATGGACGGATGTTCAGGAAACTCTCAAGCTTGTATGAAAGGAGATTGAATATGTCCATTTAACGCTATCCGCATGTCTTCCACTTTCCGTTCGGGCCTTTTTTCTCGACACGAACGAACGCCAATTGCTCAGCGCCACCGACCTGCAGGGCGGGCGCTACGAATACTACGACGACGCCGCCGGGCCTAATTCAAACTTTTTCAGTTTTTCCAACCGATAATTGTTTTTCATGCTGGTTCGGTTGATGCGAACTAAGCCAAGAGGAGAAATCAGAAATATATATTTCATTTAAAATCAAATCTAGAGGTATATCCTCAATGCTATCGGCTATCTCGTCATAAGGGGCTGGTAATACATAGGAAAATCCGAAATCATCATCGAGAATTATTGAACCATTAAAGATTCGTTGACGCTTTGTAAGTTTTTTTACTTGGCCAAAAGACATCCCTGTAGAAAGCATACCTCTGTAAAGTCCTTTGTAATGTACATTGCAGCCAATTGAGAATATAGCGCCGTCAGAAAGGGTTGCTATGGTGATCGTGTCGTTTACCACATAGGCCACCCTCGTTTCCCCGTCCGGTAGATTATAGTTTTTTATTTTTATGTTGTGTTTTTTATATAGCTCATCGATATAGTTGGAAATGTTTTCCCCTAATAGTATGTCTGCTGCGGAGTGCTTGGAATTGATATCTGCTGTAAAGTCAATCATATTCAAGTTCCACCGTTCATTAACGTGCCATTAACATAGACCGGAGAGTCTTTTATTAGATCGTAATTTTTGAACCCGCCATGTCCAATTCTACCCAATACAATATCTTCTCCAGATCTATTGGCTTTGTACACTTTCCAGTAATCGTTTCCGTGAATGTTGGGCTGGATGGAGCCGCCATCTTGGATGGTAATAAATAACCCTAGAGTACGACCGCCTCTCGAATGCTCTGAGTCTTCAAGTGTGGGTAAACACTTGCTCGTCAAGAGATTGATTTTATCAATCATTCCTCAGGATAAATTTTCAGTTTGCTATTGTCCGTAAGTATTTCAAAAATGGTTAGGGAATCATCTGCGTGATTGATCTCATAAGACCTTTCCGTGAAGGTGCTTCGCCATATTTTTTCAGTAATCGAAGTGATTTTATCGGCGTTGTATTTATAAAGGGTTTCGAAGTATTCTCCCGTGTTGTTCAAGCAGTAATGCCCTGTAGCTTTGTCATTCAGAAACTTAATCAGGGAAACCGAGTCAAGGTTGGCCTCTTGGTTGCCGTTTAGCTCACTGCCGAATGTAAGCTCAAGGATTTGATCGGCCTCATGCAAAAAAAACTTTCTATAAACAATCCATTGCTTTTTAATTGTTACGTATTTTGCAAATTTTAACTCGCCTATTATTTTGTTATCTTTATTTAAGAAATAACATTGCCTGTTTTTGGCTGGCTCGGAATTTTTTTTTAAAAAACGTCCAGGCTTACATCCCTGGAGCTCCGACATATAGGGGGGCGGCGAATAGGAAGGCATGATCCCCATGCCCCAGATTGTCGTTTTGTAGTTTTTCTCCATAGACGATATAAGCTCTGAATATTTATCCTTATATTCATTGAGTCGTGCATATAAAAAGTCCTTCATGGGGTATCTCCTACTTTGCTAATGGGAAAACCTTTCCACCGTTGAGCTCCAAGTTGAGTTTATTTAAACCCGACTCGAATCCAGATTTTGTGTTCGCCCCTTTTAGGGTTTCCCATACGTGTTGTTTATACGCATTGCCATGTACTCCTTCCCCGGCATGAGCGGTTGCTGTTGTATTTGGTAAACGGGACTGTGGTTTTACAGGCAGCCATATACTATTTTTTTCTGATTTATGTCAATGCCAAGTCTGTCCATACGTCTTCTCAACCAGCGTATACGCACATCCTTCGAATTGGACATTACTATATGGTGAGCTCGATAGTTCGAATTTGGCGCTTTACCCAAACGGCTTCCAAGAACTTTAGCATCGCTCGAGCAACTTAGGCCCAGAGCGTCTATCCAAGTGAATGGGTTAGGTGAATATTGATAAAGATTGATTCCCCCGCCAACCCAATCGGATCCGGCGTAGTAAACCGCCCCACATCCGGATCATAAAACCTGAACGTATTGAAATGCAGCCCCGTCTCCCGGTCCAAGTACTGCCCCTGAAATCGCAGGTTCTGCTCCTCAATGTAATACGGCTCGCGCACCTCTTCTAACGTGTTGCCCCACACCCGATAACTCGCCTGCCAGACGTTGTGGCCGTCCGTCTCGGTGAGCTGTTCCGGCAGGCCGTTCAGGTCGTTGTGGTAATAACGGACTTTTTGCAGCGGGCCGGTGCCGTCGACACGGGCCAGGGGTTCGTAACCTTCGTCTTCGTAGAGGTAGAGGCTGGTCTGTTGATGGCGATGTTCCTGCAACAGGCGCAGGCCGTCCCAGGTGAAGCGGGTTTCGCCGAGGGGGTAGCCGTTGGTGTCGTGCTCGGTTTTTTTGATGCGTCGGCCCAGCGGGTCGTAGGTCATCCTGACCACGCTGCCGTTTTCGTTGCACACTTCAATCCGATCAGGAGCAGCAGAGGGCGCTTGAAGCAGTGTTCGCTGGTTTATTTCTTGCTGTTCATCACCGGATCGGCAAGGTTTTCATCGCCATCATTCATTCGCTGCAAAAGCTTTACTGCGCGGGAAAAACCTTGAGCGGCTGAACGTTCCAGCCACTGCCTGGCTCGTTCAAAGTCCTGCTCGACTATCCATCCATCAAGGTACATTTTCGCCAAGTCATATTGACCGTGGGCATCACCGGATTCGGCTCGGGGAAAGTGAAATTCCACCGTTTGGGATGTGGTATCAATCTCCCAATAATCGCGTTTGTTTACCTGGAATAGCCGAACGGTTTGATCGTTCACCCATTCAACAGGCCCCAGCAACGACTCAAAAAGACCCAGCGCGACGCTGATTCGCGTGACAGTGAAAAATGCTTCAGGCGTGTTTTTTGAACCCTGCATCAGGACGCCGATGTTGATGTATTGATCCGTGCGCCAAGCAGCCGTTGCAGTGAGCGTTTTGGACGGGTTTTTTAGTGAGCGTCCCGAGGTACCTGAGAACCGATAGTCACGTTTGATGATTTCAGCTTGGAGCTTATGTATCGGGTCGGTATCCCACCCTTTGAGCGCCGCCAGTGACAAAAGCGCTTCGTTAATGTCCTCGATTAACGACTGGCGAATGGCGCTGTCCGTAGCGTCCGCAGGTAGCTTATCGAGGTGTTTGAATGGATGAGAGTAGGTGCAAACATCCAGAAGCGTTTTCTCCGCTTCGACTGGAGCTTGCTGAAGAATTATTTTGGAAATGCCGCCAGCAGGTAGCTTGCACTTAGTAGCAAGAAGGTAAACGTAGAGTACGGCTGCCTCTCGAATGCTGTGAGTCTGGAGGCGTTCCGTAGGAGAGTCGATTTCAAGTGTCGATAAATATTTGCTCATCAGAATCTCTATCTCGTCGAGCTTGGCAGTGAGTTACCCACTGGACCTAATAACCTGGAGCCAATGCCTTTGGCCTTGGGTTCATTCGCTTTGGACAGAACGCCATTTTTAAGCCCCGTTTCTTTGTAGTCAACGGTAGAGATATCCTTATGGTCGTTGATTCACGCGCTTACTCTTCATCTACATCCTCTTCATTAATCAGTCCTTGAACAAACCGGATGAAATTCGAGCAGACATGCTTTTCAGATCGGGCCTGATTCTCTTCGGGGCTAAGATCATTGTCAAAGCTATCTATCGTGAAATAACTGATAGACCCCGAATCAAGATTCAGGCAAAAAAATTGCCGCCCCAGTCGTTCGCGAAAGGTAGAAGGTGTGCAGAAACAACCTGTTTCTTCAGCATGGATTGATAGGTCGACAGCAGCGAGGGGGTGCCATGGGCAATCAGCTTGAAGCCGGCCACTTCCAGCGGCTCGTCAAAATCTTCGCTGAGCCAATATGTCCGTTCCGGTATACCGCCGTTGTACTTGAGGTAATGGTTTTGAAGGTGGGGCGGTAGTTTCTTTCCGATAGCTGACTCCAGATAATCCAGGTCTGCTGGGGTAATGGCCGCTTCGTCATATGAGAATGTGTTTTCAAGCATGACTTCATCTCGTGTGGCTGAATTAATTTGTTAGTCGCGAAGTTGACCGCCACCTCCAGCACGCCGCCAAAAATGTCCGCCATCATGGAAGCCAGAAACCTAGGCCTGATTTTTATAAGGGACAAACGCCCGGTTGGCGTTATAAAAACCCAAGCCTTTGTTATTTCTGAATTTTTTCTCGATCATGGCATCGGCCAATTCCTGAGAGATCAAAAGGTCTCCCGACTCCGGCTCACGAGCGATCCCGCGCATTCCCGCAGCATTGTCCAGGAACCAGGTTTTAGTGAAATAGATGGTCGATCCATCATCGTCCCGTTCAGCGACAGATTGCCCTTGATCTATCGCGTTGACGGTATTGATCGCATTCACTATGAAAAAGGCTTCGTTGAGCTCTTCCCCGTCTGCAATGACGACAGCAGGCTGAATAAGCTGAATGTCCTGAGCAGACTGATGAGTGAGAAAATCTGCAAGTCGCTCAGTGACTAGCGGGACTCCCCCAAGTAGCCATAGGCAGTCATACGCAAACAGCTTTTTTTTCTTGCACGGAAAATAGACCTTTGGCTTGTCCATATTCAATGGATAGGGTTTTCCCGCCAACAATGACAGGTAGTCAAAATTCGAACCGGTGGTTTCATAAGAACCGCTTTCGGTGTCATACGAGCCGATCAGTTGTTCGCTGTAATAAGTAGGGGTTTTCCAACTTAAAATCATGTTTGATTTTCCTAGTCGTGATAAGCACCGGCCGTCAGCAGGTTGGCGGCGAGGTCGTACTCGAAATGCTTTTGCACGGTAGCCGGCGTCATCGAGGGTTGGCTGGTGTGTTCGGCATTGTCGTGTAAGCGACCACTGCGGCAGGTAAACGATCCTCGTATTGTTTATTCAGTCTGTGAGTTCGGCAATGAATTCTTCAAATGAGCTGCATACAAATGCCAACTCTTTTTCATCCATCAAAAAAAGGTAGATGTTTCCATAGTCATCATCCTTGACTGACAGAAGGAAAGAGTTTCCGCCTTGATCGTAGGCAAAGGGGATCATTTTTTTCAACGACGAAATGTCATCAGTTAAATCATGATGAACAACTTCAATGGATACTTCTCCGTGTTTGATTGGTGTGAAGCCACCCACCAAAAACTCGTTGTCGCTTTTGCTCTCAGGTGAATAGCCGCCATTATTCCTTAGGTAAAACTCTTTAAAGGCTGTTGGTAATGGCACGCTGAATTTTTTTTCGAATTCATTCAGGTCCTGCACGGAGAGGGCGTGTTCGGACTCTTCGAGGGTCAACCGCATTTGAGCGCTCCTTTTGTTTTGCTCTTGAAACGAGCTGGGTGAGTATAGGCCTTGCCTGTAGCAGCCTTGTATTGGGCTACGCCGCTATTGTGGCTTATACCACTGTGAGCGTTTTGCTTGATGAACGGCATAGCGTTGTAGGTAAAGAAGCGATGGATTCGACTGACCGGATGGCGAGAGAACATTATGAGTGCGAGCTGGAAACATGGGCACACCGACTAGATCAGGTGCCCATTTTTGTTGGCCGCAGAGATGAACTTCTAACGAAGTCCCTCTACCAGTCTCTGGTCTTTTTCTCCGGCCCAAGGATCGTCCAATAGGGACTTGGCTGGTGCTTTGCCGCTCCACCTTTCTACTGCATTATCGCTGGATCCGGAGCCGGAATGACCACACTCGCCCAACTGGCTGTACGTTTGCGTTGTGTCAGAGCACGCAATGCTGCTGCGTCGGGTTCGCCTTTTTTCGTAAATTTGACAGGTGCCAAAACATAGAGCATCACCTTTTCATCGTCGGGGATCGTCTCTTTTTCAGTTTTAGTATCCCAGGCTTTATCCACGGCCACGAAAGCATCCACTTCGTCTGGCCAGGCCAGGTTGGCATACCTGGCATCGGAACGACGAATCAAGAAACCTTCTGATAAGGGGCCATCATCGAACGCGTGGCGAGCGAGCAGAGACAGCAACTCAACCGGAAAAACCCAAGGACTGTGGGGGGTAAAACCTTGCTGCGTAAGAGGCCAGTCACCAGGCAAGCATACGAATAATTCGGTATGAGGACTTTTGGCAAAAAGCCCGATGGTGAAGAATAACTTGAACTTGTTTTTGCCATCAATACAGCTAATACGCAGCTCCAGACCCTCTTCATTAGTGACGGGACTCAGTTGCGCGGGTAGAACCCAGCCAGCGGTGTTGTGCACGAAAGTGACTATAGAACTACCAAATTCCTCAGGCCGGCTTTCAACAGTGTCCATGATACTGACCGCCCCCGATTTTTTTAAGGTGGACGCAATCTCTGTAAATCCCCAGGTATTGGCGATGTCCAATGGCGCGGTATTCAGCCTGGTGTGCAGTCGATTGATGTTGGCATGGTGTTCTATAAGAAGATTGACGACGTCCTGATGCCCAAAGGTAATCGCGTCAATCAGCGGGGTGGTTATGCTGTTAGGCCACCCATCCACCAAAGCACCGGCCTCAAGAAACCATTGGCATGTTTGTAGATGTCCATTGCCAGCGGCTGCGGCAAGTGGCGTGCTATTTCCGCAACTGACGGCAGGCTGGTCCAGCGCAATACCTAAAGACACCAACAAGCGGCAAATTTCGGTTTGCCCCTGCTCGGCAGCCATGTGCAGCAGGGTTTCATGCCCATCAAGGCCATACATAGGCAGGTGCAATAGAACGGAATTTTTCTCTAGGTGCTTTTTCAGTGAGGCTGCATTTCCCGATGCGATGTCGGTGTGAATGGTTAATAAAATTTTGATGTTCTTTTCATAAATTTCTTCAGGGTTGTTCATTTAAACAATGCCTTTTGTTATTTGAGTACCCATTTTTTCAATGCGTTTTGGACACTGGCCAGCCCGCTGACGTCCGCTTTCAGATCTGCCGGACTGATGGTCGCCTCGTTATTCGAAAATGTGTTTTCGATCATCATTAATCTCAGCGTTAATAGATCCGTCACCGTTCTGATCCACTTTTTCATAGAGGATCAATTCAGTCACCCTAGAGTAAATCGATTGGTTCGGTTCCGGTTAGCCGGGTCTTGAAAAGGGTAATCACCTGCATACTGAGTGGAACCTAGGCTCTATGAATTGAGCCGAACTTCTCCGTATCGAGCACTTCTGCACCTACCAGATTTAGTTCTTTAAGTGCAGTGGCGGCGTGAGGCGAAAAAAATACGAATCCAAGTAAAGTAATTTCATCGATACTAAAAAAATCTGTGCTGATATTTTCTTTGATTGTCAGACTGATGATGTTTTTGATTTCGCTGCTCGCTCGAAAATTAATCTTCGACTGTGTCTGATCGATCACGTCCACAGGCTCCTTGTCTATTCGTTGCTGGCGCATGAAAAAATATTGGCGCTGTGCGACCGAAACACCCTTCGGGTTGACGATCTCCAGTTCTGCGATCTCCCATCGGGAAGTCTTGAGGGTCTGGAAGACTTTCAGGAAACGCTCACTGACAATATGCCCCTCAAAGGCTGTGCAAAAGTCAAAGTCATAGCGCTTGTCCTTGGTAATCAGCACCAGCTTTTTCGGGAGGGGAGCGAGAGCTTCGTCGGGGCCCGCGTCGTGCCAGTCGGCATCCATCGCATCGTCATAGGCGCCAGGGCTGAACGACTCATGAATGACGCCATCAATGAAGGTGGGGCAGTTTTTGTCTTTCTTGAATGCAAGGGTATAGAACATGAAAGCCTCTTGTCAGCGAAGTACGACCGGTACTGGATTTGGTTCGTATTCTTCCTGAAACAGTCTTCTTGCGAAGGCTGCTTTGTAGTGATGAAACCTGTGCCTTGGTAATAAGTTTTGCGTTATAGCGTGCTTTGATCCTGCCCAGTTTTCTGTCCGCCAGGTCCGAATAGTCCTTGTGTGAACCATTGTGGTAAACCGGTCTGCCAATGGCCGCGGCCTTGGCTATCTGGCATCAGCAGGCCGTTGGGGGCTGTGTCCCGTGTACCGCCCAGACCAATGGAGTTCATGAATTTGTCATGCCTCTTCCATACCGCTACTGGGGTGACATGTTGGGCTTGCATGTTGTCACCAACGACGCCTCCCAGAGATGTATCGAGGACAGACCTGGGGCTCCAGCCTCACGTCTGTCCAGCCAATGGGGTTGGGTCCATAACCATAGAGGTTCAGGCCACCCGCCAACTCAATCGGATCTGGCGTCGTAAACCGCCCCATATCCGGATCATAGAACCTCAACGTATTGAAGTGCAGCCGTCTCCCGGTCCAGGTACTGCCCCTGAAACCGCAGGTTCTGCTCCTCAATGTAATACGGCTCGCGCACCTCTTCTAACGTGTTGCCCCACACCCGATAACTCGCCTGCCAGACGTTGTGGCCGTCCGTCTCGGTGAGCTGTTCCGGCAGGCCGTTCAGGTCGTTGTGGTAATAACGGACTTTTTGCAGCGGGCCGGTGCCGTCGACACGGGCCAGGGGTTCGTAACCTTCGTCTTCGTAGAGGTAGAGGCTGGTCTGCTGATGGCGATGTTCCTGCAACAGACGTAGGCCGTCCCAGGTGAAGCGGGTTTCACCGAGCGGGTAGCCGTTGGTGTCGTGCTCGGTTTTTTCGATGCGTCGACCCAACGGGTCGTAGGTCATCCTGACCACGCTGCCGTTTTCATTGCGCACTTCAATCAACCGGCTTTCGGCATCGTAACCGAAGCGTTGCAGGCCCCGTTTAGCACTGCGTTTTTCGATCATCCGGCCAAAGGCGTCGTAGCGATAACGCTTGTCCTGGTAGGTCAGCAGTTTGTTGTGCACCATCAGCCCGGCACCGGGTTGTGGGCCGTCCAGCAGGTTGGCGGCGGCGTCGTAGGCGAAGGTTTCGCGCTGGCCGTGCAGGCTGTCCTGGCTGGCAATGATACGGCCGGTGGCGTCGTAGTGCAGCAGTTGGCGGTGTTGCGTGGCGGGTTGCTGGTCGAGTTTGCCGATCAGGTTGTCGGCGGGGTCGTACTCGAAGTGCTTTTGTACCGCTGCCGGCATCAGCGATGGCTGACTGCTGTGTCGGCGTTGGCGTGAGCGTAAGCGCCCGCTGCCGTAGTACAGGCGATTGAGCCAGCGGCCGTCGGGCAGTTGGGTCTGGATCAGGTTGCCGAGTTCGTCGTAGTGGTAGTGCAGGCTGCCAGCCGCGCTGTGTTCGGCGAGCAACTGGCCGGTGGCGTCGTAGGCGAAGCTCAGGGTTTGTGCGTTGCCCTGGTGGTCGGTGAAGGTGACGGCGGTGAGCTGGTCCAGTGGGTCGTAGGTGTAGTCGGTGCGGCCATCGTCGGTGACTTTGGCGATCAGCCGGCCGACGGCGTCGCGTTCCAGTCGGTGAACGATGGGAGCGGGGGGCGACTCGGGGACGACGGCCAGGCCGTTGCCGCCACCACCGCGGTGATCGCGATGTTGGCCGCCACCTCCAGCACGCCGCCAAGAATGTCGGCCATCATCGAGGTGTGGCTGAGTGCATCGCCCAGCCGGGCGGCCCAGAGTGCGTCAGACATGCGGGATGTTTATCCGGCGCAAGCGTCTGGCCGCCGCGCAATCGTTGCGCTTGTTGAGTCGTTCGATGCCTTCCATTGCACCATTCTCCTTGTCGATTACGGCATGCGCATCAGCGCAGTCCTCAGGCGTTTGATCAGCTTCGGATCCTTGCAGCAATCGGCCGGCCGTATGTCATCCAAGGCCGGTACCTGCTGTTCGATCCACCACAACCCTTCCTTAAGTCCTCTTTTACCATAGAGGATGACGGCCATATCGAGGTTGCCATCCAGTTGTTTCGCCAGGGTGCGGGCATTGTCGTCGAGATAGTCCTCTTCGTATAACCGCACAAGCACTTGCCAATCGGCATCGCTGGGGTAATCGTCTTCCAGCTGTTCCAGCTGTTCCAGCTGTTCCAGCTGTTCCAGCTGTTCCAGCTGTTCCAGCTTTTGCGCTCATTGGTCGGGTCAGATCCAGAACCAGAAGACTAACCATAAAAATAATCAAAGAACCGTTCGAGGTTTTCTTCTAAGTCGGTTGATCGAGCACCTTCACAGCTGTTACCACATGCTGTGCATTAAACGCTGCATGCTATTTATCTTAGTGGTACAGGTAAACGTCGGGTTAAAGGTCGCAGACTCTCACGATCCGTCCACAGCCCCGGAAATACTTCAAATTTCAAATCGTCACGGTTAAGTCCAGTATCGAAATAGCGGCACAATCTGTCGCTCAAGTCTTCGTCCCCCCACATGTTGGTAAGCTCATACTGTTCAATAGCATCGCGATTTTTTGAAAGCTTCAGCTCGTTTTGACGCACGGGTGCCAAGCTGTAATCGATAGCGCAGTCTTTGCCGGTATCGATCAGGTCGGCACCGCGAAAGGGGAAGTCGCCCTCAAAGTTAACGTGCGGTCGTAACCAGTAACGTTCGTGGTCTGACAGGACCAGTGGAGTCGCAGGCTGTAGTTTTTCGACGGCAAGTCGTTGGGTAACGACCTTCCCTACAAAACCGCTGAACAGAATTTTGCTGTCGTCCAGCACGAGATCGCTCCAGATGCCATTAACGCTCTTCACGTCGTAAAAACGCATGACGGAATTCTTGATCATCTGGCCTACGGTATATAAATCGTCTCGCAGTTTGAGGCTGACTAAATCGCCTTCCTTCCAGGTTATGCGCTTGGCCATGGGGCTCACTCCAGATGCGGACGCTCAAAACTGAGCCCCGTTGTTTCGCTTACTCCTCGTATACATCCTCTTCATTAATCAGCCCTTGAACAAACCGAAGGAAATTCGAGCAGACCAGCTTTTCGGATTCAGCCTGATTTTCTTCAGGGCTTAGGCCACTATCAAAGCTGTCAGTGGTGAAGTAACTAACGGCCTCCGTATCAAGATTCAGGCAAAAGAAGTTACCACCCCAGTCGTGCAGGAAGTACCTGTTTTTTTAGCATCAACTGGTAGGTGGATAGCAGCGAGGAGTCGCCACCGGGAATTGGCTTGAATGCAGCCACTTCCAGTGGCTCGTCAAAATCTTCGCTGACCCAATAGGTCCGCTCCGGTACGCCACCGTTGTACTTGAGGTAATGGTTTCTAAAGGGCGTCGGTAGCTTCTTGCCAATGGCGGATTCCAGGTGATCCAGATCCGTTGGCGTAATGGCCGCTTCGTCATTTGAGAATGTATTTTCAAGCATCGTTAATCTCCACCAGCAGCTTTTTCACCTTACTTAGGACCAACAGGTACTGTCGATCTTGGTGAATAGTTCCTTGGGGGCTACTTGTTATCTGTCCTCAGAATTTTATTTGCCAAAGCCAAATCAAATTGTTTGTTTCCGAATATTGATTTGGTTGCAAGGACTTTTTTGAAGACGTCTGAGTCCAGGCTCAGGTCATTTTTCTGCGCTGCAAATAATGCGGTTAGAAAGGGGTGCGCATAGTTGTCAGGTTCTGCCAATACGTCGTCAATTAATGAGGGAGTGCCAAGGATGCAGTTTTCTGCCTTTGACAGGTAAAATTTTGTCAGTCGTTCGTTTATTTTTTGTACTGTTTCGTTTATTTCATCAGGCGCTGGAGTTCTAATGATGCCGCCCAGCTCGTCACCAAACTGTTTTGTTTCTTCCGATAATGAACTTTTCGACAAAAAAGATGAGTTCAATAGTCGGCTCTGATAGGGCGGTGATTGGTTTGTGCAGAAACTAAATGCCTCGCATGTATAAACCTCCAGGCCCGCATAGTAGCCATCGGCCTTGGTCAAGTGTTGTATGTAAATTTCCCCAAGCTTTTCCTTGGAGATAAGTAGGCCAAGTTTGTTTTTGCTTGCTTTCAGGTCCAAGTGGGATGACGTTGTCTTCTTTAGCGCCGCCAGTAATTCCGCTTCCAAACTTTTACGAATTTCTATGCTCATTATGTTCACTTGTAGATTAAAAGATTGAAGGTTGCATTGTGCTGTGCGCCTTTCCCACCCAGCGGCACCCCCGGCTTCCCTATGGTATCAACCTTGAATGTACCCTGCGTGCCGGCTGAAGGTTTTATCGTCCCCCCTCCCAGATGTTGTGTGGTGTTGGCCGGCTTAGTCATGTCGAAGACATTGGAGTCGGTTTGGTTGGGGGTCAACTTCCCGGTGCCGTGCTTCACTTCAAATACATGCAGCTTTCCGTTTCGGTCTTTGGCTACGAAGTCAGCCCGGATACGTTTCCCATTGACCTTCATAGTGACTTCTTCTGCGACGACCTTAAACCCATTCCGCTTAAGGTCATGAATCGCCTTGGTTCGGCCTTTATTGCCACTGACTGCGCTTTTGCATGCCCATCCCCATGGGTCCATCCACGTCAGAGGGTTTGGCGCATATTGATAGAGGTTCAATCCCCCCATCAACCCAATCGGATCCGGCGTCGTAAACCGCCCCACATCCGGATCATAAAACCTGAACGTATTGAAATGCAGCCCCGTCTCCCGGTCCAGGTACTGCCCCTGAAACCGCAGGTTCTGCTCTTCAATGTAATACGGCTCGCGCACCTCTTCTAACGTGTTGCCCCACACCCGATAACTCGCCTGCCAGACGTTGTGGCCGTCCGCCTCGGTGAGCTGTTCCGGCAGGCCGTTCAGGTCGTTGTGGTAGTAGCGGATTTTTTGCAGCGGGCCGGTGCCGTCGACGCGGGCCAGGGGTTCGTAACCTTCGTCTTCGTAGAGGTAGAGGCTGGTCTGTTGATGGCGATGTTCCTGCAACAGGCGCAGGCCGTCCCAGGTGAAGCGGGTTTCGCCGAGGGGGTAGCCGTTGCTTTTTCATCCATAAACCTCGATCGGCATCCTGCTCGGTTTCTCCGACGCATTGGTCCTAGAGTCCCCGGCCTTGCTCAGGCTTTTTTCTCTAAATAGAATTTCAGATATTTTTTTGGTCTTTCTTGAAAGGCTCGCGCCTTACCGAAGCTATAAGCATCGTCAAAGTATTTATAAGCCTGTGAATAATCTTCCAGTTCAAAGTAGACCATTCCCAAGTTGATCAACGGACCTGTATCGATATCTGACTCTCGGCCATCCAGGCGGCCTCGAAGTCACCGTTGTCGAAGTGCAGGTTGAAAAAAGAACCTGTGACCCATGACGACAAAGGTGTCCATTCAAGTTTTGGCTCAGGAAGCAAGTCCCATGCTTTTTGGTACAAGGCCCGGGCTTCATTTTTTTGTTTTGCTCATCGAGCTCATTGCCCGAGGCCATGATAGCCATTAACTTGTCTGCCAGTTTGGGATTTTCATTGGCTAAGTCTTTCATATGATAGTTCTGCATTTATGGTAGACGTCCTGCTTAATACTTGATCGCTGTAAGTGGCGTCAGATTTCTAATAGCCTACTCTAGGATTTCTATTGCAGTTTCCCATACAAAGGTTTGAACGGTCGTTCGACAAATTACCGTCCAAGGATATGTTTTGAATCATTCATTCCAAGTCTTCCTCATCGATTAGCCCTTGAACAAACCGGAGGAAATTCGAGCAGACGAACTTCTCGGATTGGGCCTGATTCTCTTCAGGGCTTAGGTCGCTATCAAAGCTATCAGCCGTGAAATAACTAACATCCTCCGTATCAAGATTCAGGCAAAAGAAGTTGCCACCCCAGTCGTTCGCGAAAGGCAGAAGGTGTGCAGGAAGTTTTTTAGCATCACCTGGTAGGTGGACAGCAGCGTGGAGTCGCCACCGGTAATTGGCTTGAATGCAGCCACTTCCAGTGGCTCGTCAAAATCTTCGCTGACCCAATAGGTCCGCTCCGGTACACCTCCGTTGTACTTGAGATAATGGTTTTTAAAGGGCGTCGGTAGCTTCTTACCAATGGCGCATTCCAGGTGATCCAGATCCGCTGGCGTAATGGCCGCCTCGTCATTCGAAAATGTGTTTTCGAGCATCATTAATCTCAGCGTTAATGGATCCTCACCGTTCTGATCCACTTTTTTATAAGGGATCAATTCAGCCGCCCTTGAGTAAATCGATTGGTTTGGTTTCGGTTAGTTGGATCTTGAAAAGGGTAATCACCTGCATGCTGAGTGAAACCTAGGCTCTATCTATTGAGCCGACCTTCTCCGTATCGACCACTTCTGCACCTACCAGATCTAGTTCTTTAAGCACAGTGGCGGCGTGAGGCGAAAGAAATACGAATCCAAGTAAAGTTATTTCATCGATACTAAAAAAATCGATGCTGACATTTTCTTTGATTGTCAGGCTGATGATATTTTTGATTTCGCCGCTCGCTCGAAAATTAATCTTCGACTGTGTCTGATCGATCACGTCCACAGGCTCCTTGTCTATTCGTTGCTGGCGCATGAAAAAATATTGGCGCTGTGCGACCGAAATGCCTTTTGGGTTGACAATCTCCAGTTCTGCGATCTCCCATCGGGAAGTCTTGAGGGTCTGGAAGACTTTCAGGAAGCGCTCACTGACAATATGCCCCTCAAAGGCAGTGCAAAAGTCAAAGTCATAGCGCTTGTCCTTGGTAATCAGCACCAGCTTTTTCGGGAGGGGAGCGAGAGCTTCGTCGGGGCCCGCGTCGTGCCAGTCGGCATCCATCGCATCGTCATAGGCGCCAGGGCTGAACGACTCATGAATGACGCCATCAATGAAGGTGGGGCAGTTTTTGTCTTTCTTGAATGCAAGGGTATAGAACATGAAAGCCTCTTGTCAGCGAAGTACGACCGGTACTGGATTTGGTTCGTATTCTTCCTGAAACGGTCTTCTTGCGAAGTTTGAACTGGACACAACCCCACCCCCAACCCCATGGGGCCACCCATCGGTTATTCCATATTGATAGAGGTTTAATCCTCCCATCAACCCAATCGGATCCGGCTTTGTAAATCACCCCACATCCGGATCACGTATTGAAAGGCAGCCCCGTCTCCCGGCCAGGTACTGCCTCCGAAACCTCAGGTTCTACTCTTTTACGACAATCGATTAGTCAATCAGCCTCGTACCAACTCATCGTTTTCATCAGGCGGTTCTTTCTGGACGAGTTCTTCGTAATTTGCAGGCTCTGAACTTAAGGTGGCAGGCAGCCATTTGCCATTAACTTTCTCATAGCTACCTGCTCTGTAAGGATGACGGGCGACAATTTCGGTAATTTCTTTTTGGAAATTACTCTCTTCATACCAAACGCTGCCGCATTCACCGCATCCCCAGAATGGCGGCGAATGGGTGTCAATCAAATCTACCCATCCTGCGCATTGAGTAACAGGGCATCGATAATTTACGTCTTGATTCTGATTCTGAGCACTATCCGTAGTCTTGACGTATTGCGTAGAGGAGCCGCAGCAGGGGCACTCTATCATTATGAAGCGTTGACCCTTTTCGATTAGTGGCAAGACGAAGCTTTGCTGCTGCGCATTCAGTTCAAAGGTTTCCTTGCAGACTTGGCACTGTGTATTTTTAATTGAGTCCATATGGATTTTCCCCTTCAGGATACCAATGTAGAGCCTTGCTATTGGCTTTATGGTAGGCCTTGTCCATGAGAACAAGATTACTTTGACGATTGTTGCCTCCCCTGAAAATCGGCTTTTTATGATGTACATCAAAGCCATCAGGAACCAGGCCTTTCTTCATTCTGTCCACGCCAGCCTGACCATAGCGTTGGAGTGACTTGGGATCTTTGGACATTTTTTTCAAAAATTTCTGTTTGGCGCCGCCTTTTTTATCAAAGTTTGCTCGTAGCTTCTTAATCTCGCTTTTTGTTCTTTTGTGGTAACAGGTTTTCAGACCCCAAGGGTCAATCCAGGTAAACGGGTTCGGCGAATACTGATAAAGATTGAACCCACCCTCTAAACCAACAGGATCCGGCGTAGTAAACCGCCCCACATCCGGATCATAAAACCTGAACGTATTGAAATGCAGCCCCGTCTCCCGGTCCAGGTACTGCCCCTGAAACCGCAGGTTCTGTTCTTCGATGTAGTACGGCTCGCGCACCTCTTCTAACGTGTTGCCCCACACCCGATAACTCGCCTGCCAGACGTTGTGGCCGTCCGCTTCGGTGAGTTGTTCCGGCAGGCCGTTGAGGTCGTTGTGGTAGTAGCGGATTTTTTGCAGCGGGCCGGTGCCATCAACCCGGGCCAGGGGCTCGTAACCTTCGTCTTCGTAGAGGTAGAGGCTGGTCTGTTGATGGCGATGTTCCTGCAACAGGCGCAGGCCGTCCCAGGTGAAGCGGGTTTCGCCGAGAGGGTAGCCGTTGGTGTCGTGTACGGTTTTTTCGATGCGCCGGCCCAGTGGGTCGTAGGTCATTCTGACCACGCTGCCGTTTTCATTGCGCACTTCAATCAACCGGCTTTCGGCGTCGTAGGCGAAGCGCTGCAGGCCTCGTTGAGCGCTGCGTTTTTCGATCATCCGGCCAAAGGCGTCGTAGCGATAACGCTTGTCTTGATAGGTCAGCAGTTTGTTGTGCACCACCAGCCCGGCGCCGGGTTGTGGGCCGTCCAGCAGGTTGGCGGCGGCGTCGTAGGCGAAGGTTTCGCGCTGGCCGTGCAGGCTGTCCTGGCTGGCGATGATGCGGCCGGTGGCGTCGTAGTGCAGCAGTTGGCGGTGTTGCGTGACGGGTTGCTGGTCGAGTTTGCCGATCAGGTTGTCGGCGGGGTCGTACTCGAAATGTTTCTGCACCGCTGCCGGCATCAGCGATGGCTGGCTGGTGTGTCGGCGTTGGCGTGAGCGTAAACGCCCGCTGCGGTCGTATTCGCTACGAGTGCTGATCTGGCCTTGGGTGCGCAGCACTTCGCGGTGCAGGCGGTCGCGTTCGAAGTCGCTGATGACCTGGGCGTCGTAACTGAATTGGGTGCGTTCGCCGAGGGCATCGGTGATTGTTTGCAGATAGCCCCGGTTGTCGTAGTTGAACCGCGTCGGATAACCCGAACAATCGATGTGTTCGACCAGTTGGCCGAACGGGTTCCAGCGCAGTCTTTTGCTTTTGCCGGTGGCGTCGATGATCTCGACGACCTGGCCTTGGGTGTCGTAGCGGTAGCGGGTGATGTGGCCCTGCGGATCGGTTTCGGCGATGCAGTTGCCTCGCTGATCGTAGCAAGTTTGCTCCCTATCGGCGGCGCAGCCGTCGTAACCGGCTGATCGATACCTTTGAAAAAGACGGCGCTGGTGAGATCGATGACGAGCACAACTCAGGTAAATTGAACGAGGAAATATCCAGCTTCGTCGCCTTCCTTCATCTTTTTCGCCCGGTTGTCGGCAAAAACGTAGCCGATGCCACCGCCGAACAATCCTTCGTGGCGAGAACTGATTTTTGCGATATCGGCGTCCAATATCTGGGCTAGAAAATAATAGCGAGGGCTTTCATACAACGGATCTTGCAACCAGCCAGGGCGACCTAATATTTTGCTGATACTGGCGCCGCAGTCCGGATCCTCCAGCTCTTCGGTCATTTGTTCGTCCGTGAGGGGTTGCTGGGCAATGTAGCTTCGCGGAATCGGATCTTCCAGGGTCGGTGGCATAAGCTCGAAAGGCGCCAGCGTATGAAGCAGAACTTTACTATGTCCCTGTGCCAGCTTTTCCATCTCGCTCTGTTGGTGGACAGTCAATTGGCGTAACGATGACCGTTTGTACGTATCGCCTTCACGCTCCACGGAAACGAATACTGTCAGAGCCATACCCGACGGTATAAAAGAAGTGCTGAGGAAATCCGATGTCATCATAAGCACTGGTAGCATCAAATGACCCTTGGTTGGATCCTTTGGCCACAGATCAATATCGGTGAGTCGAGCGCCCCCGCCTATTTGTCCAAGGTTATGGTCTTTTTCGGAGAGGATGATTTGATTGATGCCCATAGTCCGTGATCCTTTAGAAGCAGCCTTTTCTTTTGGCGAATGATGTGGAAAAACGCCTTGCTGTTCGTGCCTGTTGTTGGGTGATGATGCCGGTTCTGACCAATGAGTTGTGAATAGCTTGGGACATGAGGCGAATTTCCAGCTTCCCGCGCTTGAGCATTTGATTAGGTCCCAGCCCGCGAGCACGGCGCAAACGATTTTCCTCGGCATGCACCATGTCGTGATGTTCGGGCGATAGCGCAATGGAAGGGTTACCTTTATAGCGCCGGCCCTTTGCAATACCTTTCTCTTCCAGAAACTTATTACGAACAATCTCGTGTGCTTCCAGCCCATCATTCTTGTGGGCTTTGGCACCGTAACCGGCCACCTCACCTTCTTTTAGCAGTCCAAGTGGGTCAATCCACCCGGTGGAGTTGGGAGCGTACTGGTAGAGATTGTATCCCCCCGCGAGCCCAATCGGATCCGGCGTAGTAAACCGCCCCACATCCGGATCATAAAACCGAAACGTGTTGTAGTGCAGCCCGATCTCCCGATCCAGATACTGTCCTTGGAACCGCAAATTCTGCTCTTCGATGAAGTACGGTTCACGCACCTCTTCAACTGTGTTACCCCACACCTGATACCGTGTCTGCCACACCGTATGCCCGTCGACTTCGGTCAGTTGTTCCGGCAGCCCATTCAGGTCGTTGTGGTAATACCGCACGCTCTGGTGTTCGCCTGTCCCATCAACGCGAGCCAGCGGCGCATAGCTATCTTCTTCATAGATATACAGGCTGGTCTGGCTATGCCGATGCTCTTGCAACAGGTGTAAGCCTTCCCAGTCGAAACGAGTTTCTCCCAAGGGATAGCCGTGACTGTCATGTTCGGTTTTAGCGATGCGTCGGCCCAGTGGGTCATAGGTCATTTTCACGACCGTTTCCCGCTCGCCTTTCTGGCTGCGCACTTCAATCAAGCGACTCTCGGCGTCGTAACCGAAGCGCTGCAGGCCCCTTTTAGCGCTGCGTTTTTCGATCATCCGGCCAAACGCGTCATAGCGATAACGCTTGTCCTGATAGGTCAGCAGTTTGTTGTGCACCACCAGCCCGGCGCCGGGTTGTGGGCCGTCCAGCAGGTTGGCGGCGGCGTCGTAGGCGAAGGTTTCGCGCTGGCCGTGCAGGCTGTCCTGGCTGGCGATGATGCGGCCGGTGGCATCGTAGTGCAGCAGTTGGCGGTGTTGCGCGGCGGGTTGCTGGTCGAGTTTGCCGATCAGGTTGTCAGCGGGGTCGTACTCGAAGTGCTTTTGCACGGCCGCCGGCATCAGCGATGGCTGGCTGGTGTGTCGGCGTTGGCGTGAGCGTAAGCGGCCGCTACGGTCATATTCGCTGCGGGTGCTGATCTGGCCCTGGGTGCGCAGCACTTCGCGGTGCAGGCGGTCGCGTTCGAAGTCGCTGATGACCTGGCCGTCGAGGTTGATCTGGTGCAGGTGGCCGCTGCCGTAGTACAGGCGATTGAGCCAGCGGCCGTCGGGCAGTTGGGTCTGGATCAGATTGCCGAGTTCGTCGTAGTGGTGGTGCAGGCTGCCGGCGGCGCTGTTTTCGGCGAGCAACTGGCCGGTGGCATCGTAGGCGAAGCTCAGGGGCTGGGCGTTGCCTTGCAGGTCGGTGAAGGCGGGTTACATGCCTGCTTTTGAGGTGTAGGCGATCCGTGGGAGGGAGCTTGCTCCCGCTCGGGGGCGCAGCCGTCGTAAGCCGGCTGATGCGGTTTATCTGGAGAATGCGTCAGCCTGTTTTGGGGCGGCTTCGCCGCCCAGCGGGAGCAAGCTCCCTCGCCACAGGATTTGCGTTTCGAAGCAAGCCCTGTGGCGTTCGCTCATTTATTCCTCGTCCACATCATCCTCATCGATCAGTCCTTGAACGAAACGGAGGAAGTTCGAGCAAATAGGCTTCTCGGATTCAGCCTGGTTCTCTTCCGGGCTAAGGTCACTATCAAACGTGTCAGTCGTGAAATAACTGATGGCTCCCGAATCAAGGTTCAAGCAAAAGAAATTGCCGCCCAGGTCGTCTGCGAAAGGAAGGAGATGTGCAGGAAGAACTTGTTTCTTCAGCATCAACTGATAGGTGGACAGCAGCGTGGGTTCACCATAGGTAATCGGCCTGAAAGAGGCGACTTCGATGGGGTCGAAAAAGTCTTCGCTGACCCAATAAGCTCGTTCCGGTATGCCGCCGTTGTACTTGAGGTAATGGTTTCGAAAGGGAGCCGGTAGCTTCTTGCCGATGACGGACTCCAGCTGGTCCAGATTCGCTGGGGTAATGGCCTTTTCGTAATCTGAGAATTTGTTTTCAAGCATTGAAATCTCCAATCATGAGCAGCGCCCAGGTTTGATTTTGGTGTTGGGAATCTTGTTGGCGAGCCAGCCTTTCTTAGACGCTGCTAGGACTGATTCGCTGCTGTCGTAATTAACTTTGAAATGTTTCTCATATTGCGCAACTGAGCCGCCATGGGGATAGGTGGCTTCGTGGGCAGATTTCCTGACAAGCTGCATCGTTGTGTTACCCGTTTTAGGGTCGAAGTCATCAACGTGGTGCCAGGTATAGTCCTTCTTGGCACTCCTTGGAATACCGGCTTCTTTATAGGCTTGAGTAAAGTCACGCGACCTGGAGCCTTGCATCTTGATAGTCACGATATTTTTTTGTGCGCCTTTAATCGGATACAAATCACTGCTTCCCGTGAAATCTACCCCGGCATACGCCCAGCCCCATGGATCCGCCCAACCGATAGGGTTCGGAGCGTATTGGTAAAGATTGAGCCCACCTTCCAACCCAATCGGATCCGCCGTCGTAAACCGCCCCACATCCGGATCATAAAACCTGAACGTATTGAAATGCAGCCCCGTCTCCCGGTCCAGGTACTGCCCCTGAAACCGCAGGTTCTGCTCCTCAATGTAATACGGCTCGCGCACCTCTTCTAACGTGTTGCCCCACACCCGATAACTCGCCTGCCAGACGTTGTGGCCGTCCGCTTCGGTGAGTTGTTCCGGCAGGCCGTTGAGGTCGTTGTGGTAGTAGCGGATTTTTTGCAGCGGGCCGGTGCCATCAACCCGGGCCAGGGGTTCGTAACCTTCGTCTTCGTAGAGGTAGAGGCTGGTCTGTTGATGGCGATGCTCCTGCAACAGACGTAGGCCGTCCCAGGTGAAGCGGGTTTCACCGAGCGGGTAGCCGTTGGTGTCGTGCTCGGTTTTTTCGATGCGTCGACCCAACGGGTCGTAGGTCATCCTGACCACGCTGCCGTTTTCATTGCGCACTTCAATCAACCGGCTTTCGGCATCGTAACCGAAGCGTTGCAGGCCCCGTTTAGCACTGCGTTTTTCGATCATCCGGCCAAACGCGTCATATCGATAACGCTTGTCCTGATAGGTCAGCAGTTTGTTGTGCACCACCAGCCCGGCGCCGGGTTGTGGGCCGTCCAGCAGGTTGGCGGCGGCGTCGTAGGCGAAGGTTTCGCGCTGGCCGTGCAGGCTGTCCTGGCTGGCGATGATGCGGCCGGTGGCGTCGTAGTGCAGCAGTTGGCGGTGTTGCGTGGCGGGTTGCTGGTCGAGTTTGCCGATCAGGTTGTCGGCGGGGTCGTACTCGAAATGTTTCTGCACCGCTGCCGGCATCAGCGATGGCTGACTGCTGTGACGGCGTTGGCGTGAGCGCAAGCGTCCACTGCGGTCGTATTCGCTGCGGGTGCTGAGCTGGCCTTGGGTGCGCAGCACTTCGCGGTGCAGGCGGTCGCGTTCGAAGTCGCTGATGACCTGGCCGTCGAGGTTGATCTGGTGCAGGTGGCCGCTGCCGTAGTACAGGCGATTGAGCCAGCGGCCGTCGGGCAGTTGGGTCTGGATCAGGTTGCCGAGTTCGTCATAGTGATAGTGCAGGCTGCCAGCCGCGCTGTGTTCGGTGAGCAACTGGCCGAGGGCATCGTAGGCGAAGCTCAGGGTTTGTGCGTGGCCCTGGTGGTCGGTGAAGGTGACGGCGGTGAGCTGGTCCAGTGAGTCGTAGGTGTAGTCGGTGCGGCCATCGTCGGTGACTTTGGCGATCAGCCGGCCGACGGCGTCGCGTTCCAGTCGGTGAACGATGGGAGCGGGGGGCGACTCGGGGACGACGGCCAGGCCGTTGCCGTAAGGCGCCGGCACAGCCGTGACCGCCGCGACGTTATCCAGCAGGTCATAGGTGTAGCGCTTGGCACTGCCATCCAGATCCTGCTGTTCGGTCAGCCGATCCCCTGCATCCCAGGCGAAGCGATAACTTTCGCCATTCTCATTGGTCAGCGCTTGCAGCCGCCCATAGCGGTCATATCCGAACTGCACCTGCCGGCCATGGGCGTCGGTACGCTGACGCACCTGGCCGCGGCGGTTGTGTTGATACAGGGTGGTGTGCCCGGCGGGGTCGGTATAACCGGTCAACTGGCCACTGACGTCGCGCTGATACTGCTCGGTGCGGCCGTCCGGCAATTGGCTGCTGAGCAACCGTCCCTGGGCGTCGTAACTGAATTGGGTGCGTTCGCCGAGGGCATCGGTGATCGTTTGCAGATAGCCCCGGTTGTCATAGCTGAACCGCGTCGGATAACCCGAGCAATCGATGTGTTCGACCAGTTGGCCGAACGGGTTCCAGCGCAGCCTTTTGCTTTTGCCGGTGGCGTCGATGATCTCGACGACCTGGCCCTGGGTGTCGTAGCGGTACCGCGTTACATGGCCCAGCGGATCGGTTTCGGCGATGCAGTTGCCGCGCTGATCGTAGCGATATTGCCAACTGTTGCCCGCGGTATCGGTTTCCACCAGCGGCAAGGCCCAGTGTTCGAGCCATAAGGTCGAGTCACTGCGGCCCAGCGGGTCGGTTTCTCCGATCAGGTTGCCGGCGTCGTCGTAGCTGTATTCGTAGCGTCCGCCCAGCGGGTCGGTCGCGCTGAGCAATTGGCGTTCGTCGTTCCACTCGAACTGCCAGGTCTGGCCGAGGTTGTCGGTGTATTCGGTGATCTGGTGCTGGGTGTTCCAGCGTCGTGTGCTGATGCGCTGTGAGCCGTCGGTGATGCGTGTGACACCGGCCTTCAGGTCATAGTCGAACTGGTAAGTGTCGCCCTCGTCGGTCCAGTGCCCGACCACGCGCCATTCAAGGTCTTCGATCAAGGCCCATTCATAGAAACAACGCAGCCCCGTGGGCAACTGATGCTCGACCATCCGCCGTCCGGCATCGTAGGCGAAGCGCCGTTGCACCTGGCCGGTGGCGTCGCGCACTTCGGCCAGGTTGCCGGCTGCGTCATAGCCGTAACTGACGAGTACTTCGCGGTGTTGATCGGGGTACAGACGTTCCACCCGAGCCACACGACCGCCTTCTTGAATCAGCTCGACCTGCACCAGATCGAAGGTGTCCCGCAGGCGCGCTAACCGTCCGGTGTCGTCATAGTCGAGGTGGATGCGGTTGTCGTTGCGGTCGCCCAATTGGTCAAGGCGCAGCAGCGCTGCATTGCCCGGCGTCGGATTGAACAAGCGGTACATGCCGTCATCGCTTTCAATCAACAGTTGTCCATTAACGTGCCGCCGAACACTCAGCCCTTCACCCGCGCTGAACACCGCACCGCCCAGAGGAATCGAGCCCATATCGATGCGCCGGCCCTGTTCATCGGTGTACACCAGCGTTTCCCCGCCCTCCGGGTGAGGCAGGATTTCAACCCGCACCTCGTAGGACACGCTCCAACCCGCGCCGAACAAGCTGTCGCGGCGTTCGTCGCGGCTGTTGTAGAAGCGCTGCCAATCGATCGGCAAGATGCCCGGCAGCACGAAGTCCAGCTCTTCATCGCCTCCCAGCACCTTGGCCCCGGTCGCAGCATGCACCGGATTCGACGAACCCATGGCGGCGTTGGCCATGGCGCCCATGGCGCTGCTGACGGCCATCGACGTCGCGCCGCCGATCAGCATGCACGGCAATTTGCTGAAGAACTTGCCCTTGCCGCCCTTGAGCATCAGCAACGCGGTGACCGCCAGCCCCACGCCCGGGGTCTTGCCGCTGCGGATCTCGCGCACCACCACCGAACCGCCGCCAATGGTCACGTTGGAGGAAATCAGCCCGGACGAAACGACCTTGGCATCGCAGGTGCTGCGGTCGCCGCTGCGCACGGCGGGCTGGCCGTTGATGGTGACCTTGTCCGAGCCCTCGGCCATGAACTGCGGCGGCATCGGCGGATGCTTCATGCAGACGAGCAGGTCCAGCGGCTTGGGCACGGCGCCGGGCGCCGGGGTGGCGACGGTGGGGCGCCACATCTGGGAGAAGAAGCTTTCGGCCATGTCCAGGTAACTGGCTTCGGCTTCGGGCTCGGGTATTTCCAGCTCGGTGCCGGCCGGCGCGACATGGGACGGAATCGCCCCGGCGGCCCGGGCGGCGGGCATGTTGTTGGTCAGGGTATTGGTGGAACCGGTGAGAATCGTCGCCTGCACCGTGGGCGGAAACAGCGAATTGCTGAAACTCTCGCACAGGTTGCTCAAGCCCTTGTCGGCCCCGGTTTTGCTCATGGCAAGGCCGACGATGGTGCCCACCACCGCGCCGAGCAGGAAGCAGCCGAGGCCGCCGGTGGCGACAGTGATGCCCGTGGCCGCCACCACGGCAGCCGTGGCCAGCGCGGTGATCGCGATGTTGGCTGCCACCTCCAGCACGCCGCCAAGAATGTCGGCCATCATCGAGGTGTGGTCGAGTGCATCGCCCAGGCGGGCGGCCCAGAGTGCGTCAGACATGCAGGGTGCTCATCAGGCCGGAACGTCGAACAACAGCGAACTCTTGATGGTCGCCCAATGCGCGGCTTCGGCATCGCCGAGTTTTTCCGCCTTCACGTAGCTCAGGGCGAGCATTTTACGGGTGCCGGGCAATACCAGCGCCAACTGATATTGGAAGACTTTGTCGTTGCCCTTGTTGAACTGGCTGCGCAACTCGATGCCTTCGACCTCTTGGCTGGCGCCCAGGCGCACGGCGACGCCCGGCTGAAAACGCAAGTCCTGCACTTGTTTTTCCAGGCGCTTGAGCTGGTCGTCGAAGTTGCTTTGCAGGGTTTCGCCCTCGGCCAGCAAGCTGCGGCTGACAATCAGCGAGGTGCCCAGTTCGGGGAACTTGAGGATGTTGATCGTCGCGTCTTGCAGCTCGCCTGCCGGCAGCTGGAACTGGAACTCATTGATGCGGTAAGTCATGGCGCTTGAATCTCGTGGTTAGCCCTTGGGCTTGGGGAATGCGGCATTGATATTGGCGTCGATGCTGGCCTTGACGCCCTGGCCGTCAGGCGTGGCGCCAGGGCCGCCGCCGTTGTTCAGGTGCAGCACGCCGCCGGTGTTGATCTCGGCGTCACCGCTGGCATAGAAGCTTATTTGCACGCCGGTCAGGTTGATCTGGCCGCTGGCATTGAGCTCCAGGATGCTTTCGCCGCATACCAGCCGCAGGTTTTCGCCCACTTCGATGACGTAGCTCTGGCTGATGCTGTCGGTCTTGCGCTGGCCCACCGACAGAATGTCTTCCTGCTTGACGATGCGCAGCCGGTTGTTGCCGATGGTCACCGTCTCGTTATGCCCGATGCTTTTGTTGCGGTCGTGACCCACCGAGTGGCTTTCATCCACCTCGACCACGATGTCCTGATTGCGCTCGGCATGGATGTACAACTGCTCGGCGCCTTTTTTGTCTTCCATGCGGATTTCGTTGAAATTGGCCGGCGAGCCGCCCTTGCTCGAACGGCTTTTCATGCCGCTCTGGGTAGCGTTTTCCGGCAAGTCGTAGGGCACGGTCTGTTCGGCGTTGTAGACGCGGCCGGTGATGATCGGCCGATCCGGATCGCCTTCGAGGAAGCTGACGATCACTTCCTGGCCGATCCGCGGGATCTGCATCGAGCCCCAGTTTTTTCCGGCCCAGGATTGCGACACGCGAATCCAGCACGAGCTGTTTTCGTTGGATTGGTCGTGACGGTCCCAATAGAAATGCACTTTCACCCGGCCGAACTGGTCGGTCCAGATTTCCTCGCCCTTGGGGCCGACCACCAGTGCGGTCTGCGGGCCTTTGACGATTGGGCGGTGGGTGTTGGGCAGGGGGCGATAGCTTTGTTGTGCATCTATGCAGGTCAGGCTGCTTTCGAACTGTGCCGAAGCCACGCCACCGCTGGTTTCCAGGCTTTCCTGGTCAATGTGGTAGCGGGCGCCGACGATCAGGTATTCGCGGTTCTGGTCCTGGCGGCTGAAGCCGGTGAGGCTGAACAAATGACCCGACCCCAGGCCTCGGGCGTTGCCGGCCAGCTCGACCTGTTCGTGCAGGGTCTGCAAGGCTTCGATGCGGGTACGTGCGTAGTGTTCGCCGTCTTCGCTTTGCACATAGGTGCCGGGGTAGTCGTACAGCGGATAATCGCCGGCGGTATGCGGACGGGGCATGGCCGAGCGCACGTCGATGCGCGCGCTGGGGCGCTGAAAGTCGTAGTCGTTGAGTTCCAGCGAGCCCGGCTGGACCTGCTGCGCCAGGTGCCAATCGAAGATGTGATCGCGTTCGCGCTGCTGTTCATTTTTTGGGTAGTAGGGCACCGAGGTGTAGCCGGGTGTGCTGGCGTGAGCGCCATAAGCATCGGCCAGCACCAGCACGTGACGATCCTGTTCATGACGAAAGAAGTAGTAGATCCCTTCCTGCTCCATCAGGCGGCTGACGAAATCGAAGCTGGTTTCGCGATACTGCACGCAGTATTCCCACTCGCGATAGGGCCGGCTCAGGGCGTCTTCGAAATCGGAAAAACCGAGGTCGCGAAACACCTGCTTGATGATCTGCGGGATGCTCAGGTTCTGGAAAATCCGGCAATCGGAGGTGCGAGTCAGCAGCCACAGCCAGGGCCGCAGTGTGGCTTGATAACTGGCGAATTGACCCTGGTCGACGTTCTGGCTGCAACGGGCAACGATGCCATGGAAATGACGCTCGCCACCGCCGTCCAGTTGCAGGCTCAGGCACATGGGTTTGCCGAGCAACTGGTTGAGGTCGATGGCGTTGTCCAGCGAGTGCAGCTGCAACTCATAGTTGAACAGCCGCCCCAGCTCTTCGCTGCCGCCCATGTCTTTGAGCAACAGCACCTCCGGCCCGAGAGGGCTGGTGACTTTTGCTAGGCGTGAGGCTTGGTTGAATAACATGGGCTGTCCTTATTCGCTGTCGCAATCCTTTTGACGCTGCCGAAGATTGCAGCCTTTTGACTTTAAAGATCAAGAGATTGCAACCTTCGGCAGCTCGTACAGAGGAGCGTGATCGCCTGGGGCGGTAACGCTGAAGCCATAATGTAGTTTGTTAGTTGAGGGAGAGGAACCAGGTTCTTGATTGTTGCCAGGCATTACCTGAATATCTGCTCCTCCGCGCGTCACCTCACGTCCATGGAAGGCGATCACTGTGACCTCTTACCGCATTCAAGAAGCTGATCTCGAAATCCCCGATACCTGGCAGGACCAGAGCATCAATATTTTTAAGCTCAGTGAAGCGCTAAAGGCATACGTGGAAAAAGCAGACGCTGACTCAATTCGCGTTCGAATTATTGATCCCACGCTGGACTCCGCTTTGCATGCTATCGGGTTTTCGAAGACGGCAGAGAATGATGTTTATTTTTTGGATGTCCCGGACGATAAGCAGAAGGCTAGGGTATTTGATGCTCTACGTTTACTGGGAGCGGCCTTTTCGGCGGGTAAGGAATGGTGCCCGTCTGAAATCTTTGAATACCTTCGAGACATGGGTTTGCTGAGCGGTAAGTTTTTGAGAATCTCGTGGACGCAGCCCGACCAATACCTTCTTACGGACGCCTGAGTCATGGCAACAAGGGGAGAGTTTTCAATGAGTACCCATCCAGAGAATGTATTGCTGCTTGCCCTGGCCAATGATGAGTTGGATAAATTCCTCGTAGGCGAGCCGTTCTACTTCCAGGAGGCCCAAAGCGACAACGATGAGCCGCAAAACGTTGTCGTAGCCTTCGATCTGCTGGTGTTGCGTTACTGGCAGCAGACCCGGGATGCCAGCTTCCCTGCATGCTTCGTGGCGGCTCTTCTCAAGCTTCTCGCGACCTACCCCGATCGTAATCGGGCGATCTATGCCGTAGCGGGCTGGGTTTGGTACTACCTTTTTTGCCTGAGCCAAAAGCGCGAGGAGCCCGAGGGGCTCTATGCCGAGCTGTTCGAAATCGACATGGGGTCCGTGGCCTTAGCCCTTCGAGGGCAGCTTGAGATCAATCAGGCAGCGCTTATCCTGGATACACGTTGGGCTGGTGGCAGCTGGAACAGCGAGAGCGGTTTATGGGAGCCGTTGATGCGTACCGCCCTGAACGTCAGGGACAAGCTTGGAGGACCGGACTGCGTGCCTGCCAATATCTGATGAGTTATGGATCGCTGGATGTAATCGATGTCGGAAGCATTTCACTAAACGACCTCAGTTGAACGGTATTGGCGTTTTAGAGATGACTGTGAAATTTCAGGATGTTTTGGTAAGTCGCGAACACATGTTCTCTGTGGGCTTCGAACAAGACTCGGGCCGATTTTACGTATCTATACCGGTCAGCAACGGCATGGTCGACTACGAGGAATACTATGAAGTTGATCGCGCGACCTTTGATCTTTTTAAGCGTGACCCGGATGCTGCACTGCCGTTTGTTATGCGTTGCAGGAAGCGTGAAGTGGACGAACTGTTGATTGTCCAGCCGGGTACCAACCGCGGCACCGCCATCTGATGATGGGCTCGCGCCGCTTTTTCCCTGGCGGAACCGGATCAAGTGTGGGAGTTCAGCTGTCTATCGATATGCCTTCAAAATAAAAACCATCAAGACAGTTGCTCCCACATTGACCGTGTTCTGGTCAGGTCATGCGGCGTCGCTGAAGTCGTAGTGCAATTCGTTATCCCGGGTGCTGATCCGTACCCCTGCCAGCGCCTTGCCTTCGAGCATGCGGGTGAGGAACTCACGGCTCATGTCCGGCAGAAGACTGTTGGTCAGGATGGTGTCGATCATCCGCCCGCCGCTTTCGGTTTCGGTGCAACGGGAGACGATCAGGTCGATCACCGCGTCGTCGTAGTCGAAAGCCACTTTGTGGGTGTTTTCCACGCGCTTCTTGATGCGGTTGAGTTGCAGGCGGGTAATGGCCTTGAGCATCTCGTCGCTGAGCGGGTAATACGGAATGGTCACCAGGCGGCCCAGCAAGGCCGGTGGGAAAATCTCCAGCAGTGGTTGGCGCAGGGCCTTGGCGATTTCTTCGGGCTCCGGCACGTTTTGCGGGTCTTTGCAGACCTGGGCAATCAGCTCGGTGCCAGCGTTGGTGGTCAGCAGAATCAAGGTGTTCTTGAAGTCGATCACCCGGCCTTCGCCGTCCTCCATCACGCCTTTGTCGAAGACCTGGAAGAAGATCTCGTGCACGTCCGGGTGGGCCTTTTCCACCTCGTCCAGCAGCACCACGCTGTAGGGTTTGCGCCGCACGGCTTCGGTCAGCACGCCGCCTTCGCCATAGCCGATGTAGCCCGGTGGCGCGCCCTTGAGGGTGGACACCGTGTGAGCTTCCTGGAATTCGCTCATGTTGATGGTGATGACGTTTTGCTCGCCGCCGTACATGGCTTCGGCCAGCGCCAGGGCGGTTTCGGTCTTGCCCACGCCGGAGGTTCCGGCGAGCATGAACACGCCAATCGGTTTGCTCGGATTGTCGAGGCCGGCGCGGGAGGTCTGGATGCGTTTGGCGATCATCTGCAAGGCGTGGTCCTGGCCGATGATGCGTTTCTTCAGGTGCAGGTCGAGGTTGAGCACGGTTTCCAGTTCGTTACGGGCCATGCGCCCCACCGGAATCCCGGTCCAGTCGGCGACCACCGAGGCCACGGCCTGGTAATCGACCGTCGGCAGAATCAACGGCGTTTCCCCTTGCAGGGCGCTGAGACGCTGTTGCAGGTCCACCAGTTTTTCGCGCAAGGCGTGGCTGGTCTCGCTGCCGTCCTCGCTGTCCACCACGCCGACGCGTTCACGCAGGGTGGCGCGGGTGGCGAGCAATTCGTCTACCAGGGTTTTCTCTTCGGCCCAGCGACTTTCCAGCTCGGCGAGGCGTTCGCGCTCGGCACTCAGCAGGTTTTCACTTTGGGTTTGGCGGGCGCCGATGACGATGCCGATGGCGTGCTCGCGGGCGATGATCTGCAGCTCGGTTTCCAACGCCTCGATGCGCCGACGGCTGTCGTCCACTTCGGCCGGCACGGCGTGCAGGCTGATGGCAACGCGGGCGCAGGCGGTGTCCAGCAGGCTCACGGATTTGTCCGGCAGCTGGCGCGCGGGGATGTAGCGATGGGACAGTTTGACCGAGGCTTCCAGGGCTTCGTCGAGGATCTGCACCTGATGGTGTTTTTCCATGGTCGAGGCCACGCCACGCATCATCAACAGCGCCTTGTCTTCCGACGGCTCGGCCACTTGCACCACCTGGAAGCGGCGGGTCAGGGCCGGGTCTTTTTCGATATGCTTTTTGTACTCGGCCCAGGTCGTGGCGGCCACGGTGCGCAGGGTGCCCCGGGCCAGGGCCGGCTTGAGCAGGTTGGCCGCGTCCCCGGTGCCGGCGGCGCCACCGGCACCTACCAGGGTGTGGGCTTCGTCGATAAACAGGATGATCGGTTTTGGTGAGGCCTGGACGTCTTCGATGACCTGGCGCAGGCGCTGTTCGAACTCACCTTTCATGCTCGCGCCGGCCTGTAACAGGCCGACGTCCAGGCTGCGCAGTTCCACATCCTTGAGCGCCGGCGGCACGTCCCCGGCGACGATGCGCAGGGCAAAACCTTCGACCACCGCGGTTTTACCGACGCCGGCTTCACCGGTCAGAATCGGGTTGTTCTGCCGACGGCGCATGAGGATGTCTACCAGTTGGCGGATTTCTTCGTCACGCCCGACAATCGGGTCAAGCTTGCCGCTGCGGGCCTGTTCGGTGAGGTCGACGGTAAAGCGCTTGAGCGCCTCCTGCTTGCCCATGGCACTTGGGGCCATGGCGCCACTGGCTTCACCGGGCACGCTGCCGGCGTTGAAACCATCGCTGGCGCTGAGTGCATTTTCCGGCGAGTCGCCGACGTACTCGTCAAAACGCTCGCTCAGGGCCTCGACCTTGATCTTGTCGAACTCTGCCGACAGTCCCAGTAATCCATGGCGCAGGCTTGGGGTCTTGAGGATGCCCAGCACCAGATAACCGGTACGCACCTGGCTTTCGCCGAACATCAGGCTGCCGTAGACCCAGCCACGCTCCACGGCTTCTTCCACATGGGAAGACAAGTCAGTGATTGACGTCGAACCCCGTGGCAAACGGTCCAGGGCTTCGGTCAGGTCACGGGCCAGGCGTGCCGGCTCGATATTGAACTGGCGGATGAGGCGGTGCAGGTCCGAGTCCTGCAGTTGCAGCAACTGATGAAACCAGTGGGCCAGTTCCACGTAAGGGTTTCCGCGCAATTTGCAGAACACCGTGGCGGCTTCGATGGCTTTGTAGGCCACGCTGTTGAGTTTGCCGAACAACGCGGCGCGACTGATTTCACCCATGCTCTTGGCTCCTTGAGATCTGTGAGGTGTTGACTTGCTCGGCGTAATGCCGGGCCAGTATTAAATCCTTGGCATCCTTTTCGGGCCGGCCCAGCCACATGTTGAACCCCAGGCGAAAGCGGCCATTGAGTTGCAACGCCGGGACTTCGGGCTGTTCCAGAATCAGGTTCAGGTCCCAGTCCAGTTCATGGCCCAGGTATTCGGCCACCCAAGTCACCAGCTCATTGAAGGGTTGACTGCCGGGCAGCATGCCCATGTAGTCATCCAGCTTGAGCGGCCCCAGGCGTATGCGGAATTTGTGTTGGCGATCCCAGACGTAACGGCCCAGGCAAAAATCCACGCCCAATTGATGGGCGCCGACACCCACGCGGCTGCGCTCCGGCAACTCAAGCCATTGGCCGACGTACTCTTCGATCTCCACCGGCAGGCCGAAGTACTCGCTGATAATGGCTTTCAAACCGTCCGGGTAGCGGGTTTGCGCCGACAGATGACCGCTGTAATGCAGCTTCGCGGTGTCGGGGATCAGCCCCTGTTCGAGCAGGCTTGGCATGCCTCTGCCGCTCAGTGCTGCCAGGCGTGCCGACCAGTAGTCATCGTCGGGGCGATCATGGCTGACCGTCGGCCGCGCTTCGGCCCAGGCCCGGTAAAACAGGCTCAGCAGGCGATGATGGAACACATCCAGAAAGCGTTTGCTGGTGCTGTCGGCGTTGTTGCGCTGGCGTTCGCGCACATATTCGGTGAGGTGCAACGGTAATGGGCCGTTGGGGCCGCCGAGGCCGAAAAAGAATTGCTCCAGGCGCGCCGGCGAACCGTCGATGCCCGGCTGCACCGAGGCCAGGGTCGAAGGGGCGAAGGTGCAATCGGCCTGTTGCCCAAGGCGCAGGGGATCATCGGCCAGGCGTGACGAACGGCCCAGGCGCGGTAGCTCGGGCGATTCGCACTCGATGCGCCGCAACGCCTGGAAGAAGTCGTACTCCCAGGGTTCCTGTTGCATTGCGTCCAGGGTATTCACAGGGTCGGACGGCGTCCGGGCTTGGCTTTCCATCGCATGATCTCGCCGCGTTCGGTGGTACGGATCACCGTCTCGGTAAAACTGTTGATCGACACGTAACGTGCCAGGAAGCGTTCGAGCACGGCGCCGAGCAAGAAGACCCCGGTGCCGCGAAACGCGTTTTCATCGAATTCCAGGGTGATCTCCAGCCCACGGCCAAACACGATCGGGCCGGGCATCGGCAAACGTCGGGTACAGGCCTTGCTGCTGACTTCACGCAGGCCTTCGATCTGCAACTGCAAGGCTGCATCGTTGTCATCGCCATACAGACGCAGCAGCTCGCGCAGGGCGGCGGCCCCCTGGCCTTGTTCGCTGAGGGACAAGTAGTTCAGTGAAAGCTGGCTGATCAACCGCCAGGCCTTGGCGTCGTGGGCATGGCTGGCGCGTGGGCGGCTCGGGCCTGCCACGCAGCGCACCGCAGCGACCGGTGCACTGTCGGCCAGAGTGAAATCGGTCTTGCTGTTGCCCACGCTCATGAACAGCGGCAGGTCGCGGTTGGTACACAACGCCGTTACGCCCAGTTGGCGCAGGTCATGGCGATAGGGCGCCTGCTGGCTGTCTACCAGGCTGACGAAGGTTTCGCTGCCGATGTACGTCGAGCGCGGGCCGTTGCGTCGCTGGCCGCTGGACAACACGCGGGGTTCGCGCCGCACCGTGTACCAGGCCTGATCGCGGCCGTAGCGAGACGGATCGCGTACCGCATAGAACGGCAAAAAAGGCTGCTCCGCCCCGGTGCCGTGGCCGGTGAGGGCGGTCAGGGAATGAATCTCGAAATCCATCGGCCGGGTACGGTCGGCGATCACATGGTGTTCATTCACCCGTTCCGACAAGTGGATGCGATCCAGGCGCTTGGGAAACAAGTTGATTGCCGGGGTGCAGAACGGCAGGAACTGTGCGGCACCGACACTGCCTTCCAGGCTCGGATCGTGACGGTCGAACAGCACGATCAATTCCAGCTCCTGGCCCTGGCAGCGTTTGACCGCGCGGCTCAACCCGGTGAAGTCGACAAACAGAAAGCGGCGGGGCAGGGCGAAGTATTCCTGCAACAGGCGATAACCCTGGAAGGCTCGCGAGACCACTGGCAACGCGGCGTCGGCATCGTCGAACCCCACGGAACGCAGGGCGTCCTGCGGCAGGCGTTCCACCCAATCGGCGCCGGGCTGGCGGGCGAACACGGCGCAGGCGTTGCCCAGCAGCTGTTCGTAGAGGCGGAAGGGCTGCTCGTCCGCACCGTTGAGGTACAACGGCAGGTTGTCCAGGGCCAGACTGTTGAACGGCAGTTCGGCGCCGGTGCGCAGTGTCAGGCGCAGGCCGGCCTTGGCCTTGGGGGCGCTGGCGGCCAGCCGCCCGAGCACGGCGGATGGGTTGCCGAAGTACTCGGCATGGCTGACCTGCAATGGCCATAACGTCACCGCATGGGCGGTGCGGTACTCGCAGCAGGTTTGGCTTTCGCGACCCAGGGCTGCGCGCAGAACCGTATCCCGGGGCAACGGGAAGCCGCTGCTCAGCGAGCCTTCATCGGGGTCGGCCTGCAATTGCACCACGGTCATCGAGGGTGTCGGCGCCAGGTAATGGGGGTAGGCGATTTCCAGCAGGTTGTGGGTGAAGGTCGGGTATTCGGCATCGAGCTTGAGCTGTACCCGCGCCGTCAGGTAGGCGAACCCTTCCAGCAAGCGCTCGACGTACGGGTCGGCGCAGTCCATGCCAGACAACGTCAGCCGACTGGCGATTTTTGGGTATTCCTGGGCGAACTCCGCCGCGCTTTCGCGCACGTGGTGCAGTTCCTGGTTGTACAGCTCCAGCAGGCGCGGGTTCATGAGTGTCTCCGCTGGTCGGCGTTGACCACTCGCACATGGCCGGATTCCAAATCCAGATCGGTTTGCAGCATCAGGCGCAGCGGCACTGGCTGGGCCCAGAGGTCGCCTTCGATCTCGAAACTCAGGGCGTTGTGATTCATCTCGGCGGATGCCCGGGCTCGCACGCGCAGGGTATGGCGCAGAATCCGCGGCTCGAACGTGGCGATGGCCTGGTGGATCAGTGCTTCAAGCGCCGCGATATCGACGTTCGATGCACTGTTGCCGGCCAGCGCCGGCAGCCCGAAGTTGATCACCGAAGTGCCGGCCGGTGTGTGCAGGGTCGCATCGGCGCTGAGCAAAGACGTGGTGTTGAGCAGCCACGCCAGGTCCCGCAGCACCGAGGCTTTGAGTTGGGTCAGGGACAGTACGCGCTTGTCGGCGCTTTCCTTGAGGTTGCTTGGGTCGTCGTCGGTCAACCGATCCAGCAGGGACGGTTGCAGGCGATCACGGGTGGCGATTTCGGTTACCACGAGAAATGCGCCACGAAATTTTTCTGGTCCATGCCGCCGGTCATGCAGCCAGCACTATGGGCGACGTTTGACACTTCCATGGGCTGACCTTTGATTTGGCGGATGGCCTGATACCGAGCGTCACAAGCACGGCTGGGAGGGGGCTCGGGCGTGGAGTGCTCCACGATAATGATTTGGGCGTTGTTGAAGGTTTCGACCCGTGGCTGACCCTCACGGTTGACACTCAGAAAACAAGGCCACGGCATGTCTAGTTTCAAGATGCTTTGGTCCTGTTTGCGTAACGCACATTGCTGATCGTGGTTTTCCAGAGTCAATGTTTGTCCGGCGACAATGACTTCATTGCTGGGGGCAGCAAGTGGTTGCTGCCCGGCCCAGGCGTTGAGGCTCAACGGCAGGCAGCCGGACAGCAGCATCAACAGGGTTCGTTTGATCATTTCAACCCTCAAAGCCCAACCTGTTTTGCGCGATGCGCAGAGTCGTAAGTGATTGCATGTGAAGTCGCTTACCAAGTGAAAAGCGCTGTGTAGTCTTTCTGATCGCCTGCACCGCGCAGGCAACTGGCACTGCGAGAAACCACCGAAGGTTCGAGCTGGCCTTTGATCTGGCGTACGGCGCGGTACTCGGACCGACAGTCGCGACTGTTCGCAGGGTCAACGCTTATGTGCAGCACGATGGCAATCGGCACATTGTTGAAGGACTCGACGTGCGGCTTGCCTTGGCGGTCGACCGCAAATTGGCAAGGCCATGGCATTTCAAGTGGCAGCACGCTCCGATCCGGTTTACGCAACACGCAGCGCTGCTGGTCGTTCTCCAGTGTCAGCTGTTGTGCGCCCAGGGTGACTACCTGGTCTGCGGCAGCAGACGGGGCTTGCTGGTCGGCGCACGCGGATACACTCGACAATACGCAACACAGGACCACAGCGTTTCGGCTGGACTTGATCATGTCAGCTCCCAGAACCAGATGGCTCGGGATCGGTAGGATGGGTCGCTATACCGGCCGATGGTCAGGCCGCGATTCCACAGGTCGATATGGTCGCCGGTGCGACTGTCCGATGACTCTCCTGTCTGCTGGAAACAATCCTTGAAGAAGATGAGCCCGGTCTTGTCTTGCAACTTCCGACGTTCTTCGGCACTTCCACCGAGAATCAGTGGCCGCCCCAGATGATGCTTCCACAACCAGTTCGCCAGCGACTCGGCACCCCGGGCGTGCTCATGTGCACACTTGGGTTCGGTATAGGTGGATTTGTTGACCTTGATGGTCAGCTCTGTGTTGAGCGTCATGCTCATGCGGATAGCACACTGGTTTTCCCAAGGGCCATCACAGGGCTTTGCATCAGGGTACGTGACCAGGAGATCGGAATACGCTTTCCACAAATTAATAAACGAAGGCTTGGCCATGACTCAGACACCGGATGGGAAAGGATTGGATTCGAGCAAGCACCAAAATGCCCCCGACGCATAACGACGGGGGCACGTTCGATTACACCTTGACGTTCTGGCGGATGTTCCAGCCGAACTTGACCGGCCCGCCTTCCTTGGTGCCATCGGCCTTTTGCGGCTGGTAGTCCACCAGCACCTTGGCGAAGTTCAGGGTGACGTTTTCGGTCAGGCGATCATCGCTGCCCGAGCCGCCGGTGCTCAGGGAGCTGATCAGCACTTCTTCCAGGTTGATGATCATGTACTCGACCTGGCTTTCGCCGCCGGCCTTGCGCACGGTCAGCTTGACCTTGTCGATGTGCTTGCCGCTGGCGCAGTGCATCATCAGGTTGGGCGTGGCTTTGTCGACGTATTTGGTCAGCGACAGGTCCTGGACATTCACCTTGCCTGCACCGCCGCCGCTGCCCGTATGCATATTGCCGGACTGGGACATGCCCCAGCTCCAGTTCAAGACGTCGATTTCGTCCTTGTGGGCCTTGTCCATGGACTCGCCCTTGATGTCGCCGATCTTGATGAAAATATCAACAGCCATGTTTTCTCCCTGTGTGGTCTCTACCACATTGTTTGGTTAACGCCGACCTTGCGAAAATCTGTTCAAAGCTCCTGCAGCATCACGCTCTTTTCGGGTCTGTCCCAATGCCAGTCAAGGAACAGGATCTGTGGGAGCGAGGCTTGCCCGCGATGCAGGCACTGCGGTTTTCAGCCGGACCGCGTTGATGCCATCGCGGGCAAGCCCGGCTCCCACACAAGCGTGCCGCTGCAGGTTTTATGCGCCTTTGGCCGAAGGCAGCTTGGATACCAGACGCAGCGACACCGTCAGCCCTTCGAGCTGATAGTGCGGACGCAGGTAGAACCTGGAGTTGTAATACCCCGGGTTGCCTTCCACGTCCTCGACGATCACTTCAGCTGCAGCCAACGGATGCTGGGCCTTGGTGGTTTCGGTGGAGTGCGCCGGGTCACCGTCGACGTAGTTGAGGATCCAGTCCTGCAACCAGCGCTGCATTTCGTCCTTCTCTTTGAAGGAGCCGATCTTGTCGCGCACGATGCACTTCAAGTAATGAGCGAAACGGCAGGTAGCGAACAGGTACGGCAGGCGCGCAGCCAGGTTGGCGTTGGCGGTAGCATCCGGGTCGTCGTACTCGGCCGGTTTTTGCAGCGACTGGGCGCCGATGAACGCGGCGAAGTCGGTGTTCTTCTTGTGCAGCAGCGGCATGAAACCGTTCTTCGCCAGTTCTGCTTCGCGGCGGTCCGAAATGGCGATTTCGGTCGGGCACTTCATGTCCACGCCACCGTCGTCGGTCGGGAAGGTGTGCGCCGGCAGGTTTTCCACTTCACCGCCAGACTCCACACCACGAATGCGCGAGCACCAGCCAAAGTATTTGAACGAGCGGTTGATGTTCACCGCCATCGCGTAAGCGGCGTTGGCCCAGGTGTACTTGGAGCTGTCGGCGCCGTCGGTGTTTTCTTCGAAGGCGAAGGCTTCCACCGGGTCGGTCTTGGCACCGTACGGCAGGCGCGCCAGGAAGCGTGGCATGGTCAGGCCGATGTAGCGCGAGTCTTCCGATTCACGCAGCGAGCGCCAGCCGGCGTATTCCGGGGTGGTGAAGATTTTGGTCAGATCGCGCGGGTTCGACAGTTCCTGCCACGAGCCCATGCCCATCACGGTCGGCGAGGCGGCGGCAATGAACGGCGCGTGCATGGCGGCGCAGACTTTCGACAGTTCACCCAGCAATTCGACATCCGGCGGCGACTGGTCGAAGTAGTAATCGCCTACCAGGCAGCCGTAAGGTTCGCCGCCGAACTGGCCGTATTCTTCTTCGTACATCTTTTTGAAGATCGGGCTCTGGTCCCATGCGGTGCCCTTGAATTTCTTCAGGGTCTTGTGCAGGTCGGTCTTGGAGATGTTGAGCACGCGGATCTTGAGCTGCTCGTCGCTCTCGGTGTTGTTGACCAGGTAGTGCAAGCCACGCCAGGCGCTTTCCAGTTGCTGGAACTCTGGGTGATGGATGACCTGGTTGACCTGGGCGGTGAGCTTGGCGTCGATGGCGGCGATGATCGACTCGATCGACTTGATGGCGTCGTTGGACACCAGGTCGGTCTGCGCCAGGGCCTGTTCGGCCAGGGTGCGCACGGCGGTCTCGACGGCTTCGCGGGCGCGGTCGGTCTTGGGTTTGAATTCTTGCAGCAGCAGGGAGGCGAACTCGCTGGCTTCTTCGGTGGTGCCCAGTGTCTGGGCGTCTGCGCGTACTGGATCGGTCATGATCATTCGTCCTGATTAAGCCTGAGGCTCGGCGGGCTTGGGTGCACTGGCAAGTGCCTGGAGCAGCGCCGGGTCCTTGATGGCCTTCATGATGATTTCTTCGGCGCCGGTCTTGCCGTCCATGTAGGTCAGCAGGTTCGCCAATTGGGTGCGTGCTTCGAGCAGCTTGTTCAGCGAGTCGACCTTGCGTGCCACGGCGGCCGGGCTGAAGTCGTCCATGCTTTCAAACGTGATGTCCAGGCTCAGGTTGCCTTCGCCAGTCAGCTCGTTGGGCACGTGGAACGCGACGCGTGGCTGCATGGCCTTGAGGCGGGAGTCGAAGTTGTCCACGTCCACTTCAAGGAATTTGCGATCGGCCACAGGTGCCAGAGGCTCGGCGGGTTTGCCGGCAAGGTCCGCCATGACGCCCATGACGAAGGGCAACTGGACCTTTTTCTCGGCGCCGTAGAGCTCGACGTCGTACTCGATCTGCACTCGAGGCGCGCGGTTGCGCGCGATGAATTTCTGAGAACTTTGCTTCGCCACGTTGCTGCTCCTGGTCGCTCAAGCGACGGTGTTGGCGTCATCGGCGGTGCCGGTGACGTGACTGCGTGATCCGTACGCTTTTATTCGCTGTCTGGTCCGCGCAGGTTTTCAAATTGGCTGATGCCATCGGGAATCAGGTTGCGCACGATCGCCGCGAAGTCGGCGTGCACCAGATTCTTTGCCCGGTTCAACAGCACCGGCAGCGGGCTGGAAGGCTCGTGACGGGTGTAATACGCAAGAATCCGATCCAGGCTGCGCAGCACGTCGTCACGGTTGTTGATTTCGCCGCTGCTGGTGCTGACGTTGGTGTTGCGAGGTGCGCTCGGTGCGGTGGCGTAATCAACCGGCGCGGCACTGTCGTTGCTGATGGCATCGGGCAGGGGGCTGTCGCCGCTCTGCGGGGCGAACTGGCCGAGAATCTGCAGGGCCATTTTGAGCGGTTGCTTCAACGGGCCAAGGTCAACGCCTTGGGCGGAGCCGACTTGTTCGCTGACGTGTTGCTCGATGGCCTCGGCGGCGCTACGGGCCTCGTGCAAGGCTTTGCGGATGATGTCCAACTGTTCGGGATCGCTGTCGAGGAACGCTCCGGCGAGTTGTTCGGCGCCGAGGTTTTCGTCAGGGAAACTTTGCAGGCCGCTGGCATTGGCGGCGGCGCGCAGGCTGACAGCGCCAAAGGTTCGCGAACGGGCCAGGATGCTTTCGCGCAGCAGGCGAATGGTGACATCGGAAGTCAGGCCGGTGAGGGCATTGATGCGCACGGTGGGGTCGTTGTCGTCTTCGGCATCCAGGCGCGGGTGCAGGTCGGCCCAGTATTGCTTGAGCAATTCGCTGATCAACGTCAGGACGCGGGCCAGGCCGGTGACGCCCTCAAGGGCAAGGGAGCTCTGCAGAAGGAAATGGGTAATGCGCAGGTCTTTGCTGCGCTGCAACAAGTCCAGGCTTTGCTGCTGGATGCTGCGCCATTCAGGAGGTTCAGCAGGCAATATCGAATCGCCCATGCTGCGCTCGGGCTGGCCTTGGGAATCGCGTTCCAGGCGCAAAAAATCCGCGTCATATTCCAGATCTTCACCGCAAGGCGAAGTCGCGGAAACGGCGGCGAGCAGCAAAGGCACTTCCACTGAAATTGATCTCCATATCGTTCATATCAATTCCAAATGGAACTAACATGTTTCCTTGAGGTAGTGGCTCTTTGGAGGCTCGAAGATCTCAAAGTGCCACTACGCATATTCAAGAAAGTATTTCATTTTTGGTGTAGTAGTTGTGGCTTGTCAAGGTAAGCTATTTCTCCTGTGTGACAGTTGTGAGGTGTTTAACAACCCGCGCGACCGATAGGTCGAGGCAGACACTGGCGCAGGTTTATTGTCACGTAAGCCGGTTAAGATCGGCAATCATGCTGGCAATAAGCGGTTTTTAGAGGTTTTTGCAAGGTATGTCGTTGAGTCGCTTGGGCATAGTCCCCTCACTCGACGGTGCGCAATGTGTGCAGCAAGGAGGCAAGATGCCGCTGTGTTTGACTATTACTAGTTATCACAAGATTACCCCTGGTCAGTGCCCTGAAAAGTCGATGGATCAGGGCGCGATGGCAATTGGCCGTAATTCTGACAATGACTGGGTATTGCCCGATCCAGAGCGTTTGGTTTCCGGTAAGCATTGCGTTATTCAATATAAAGATGGCCGGTATTATTTAACCGATAACAGCACTAATGGTGTGGAATTGGTCAAGGCCGGTATTCGTCTGCGCAAAGGAAACAGCGAGCCCTTGCAAGATGGGGAAGTTATCCGCATCGGTGATTATGAAATCCAGGCACGCATTGATTTCAATCTGCCGGTGACCGACAGCAACCCTTTTGCCGACACCTCCAGTAGCTTCGATGCCTTGATGGGGCGCCAAGGCGCCGTCGTGAAGACGCCGACCCCGTTGCCTGTGGCACCCCCTGCACATTTTCAGGGCGTGTCGACCATGGACACGCTGCCGGACCTGTTCGACTTTCTGGCACCGAGCAGTATCCCGCCAGCCACCCAGCCCGACCATGTCCCGGTCGAACAACATGACTTCCGCCCACCGACCCCGATCCCCAGCCCGAGGCCCATGGCCGAGCCTGTGCCGCTGACGTCGGCCCCAGCTCCAGTGATTCCGGAAGATTGGGACCTGTTCAGCGACAAGCCCGTGCCGGTTGCGGTTGCGCCCTTGTCGGTCGCCCCCTTGCCTGTTGCAGAGGTTGTGCCGCCGGTGCCTCAAGTCAGCGTACCGATCGAGGCACCGGTCGAGCCACCACAACGGCACGAACCACCCGTGGCCATCGTTGAGCGCCCGGTCAATCCGCCCAGCCCGGCCGAGGATGCTCAACCCGACCTGTTGCAAGCTTTTTTGCGCGGGGCCGGGCTGGATCAAGTGCGCCTGGACAAGGCCCAGGCCGAGGCTCAGATGGAATGCATCGGCCGCAGTTATCGGCTGATGGTCGAAGGCCTGATTGATGTCTTGCGCGCCCGCAGCAGCCTCAAGGGCGAGTTCCGCATTCAGCAGACGATGATTCAACCGGTAGAAAACAACCCGCTGAAATTCGCTCCCAACGTCGATGAAGCCTTGTTGTTGCTGTTGCGCCACAGCAATCAGGCGTTCATGGCGCCGGACATGGCGGTGCGCGACAGCTTCGATGACTTGCGTGCCCATCAGCTGGCGGTGATGGCCGGTGTGGAAGCGGCGATCAAGCACCTGTTGACGCGTTTCGAGCCGGCACAACTTGAAGAGCGCATGGGCAAGCCCGCAGGCCTGTCGAGCATTTTCAATGGCTCGCGACAAGCCCAGTACTGGCAGCAGTTCACTGAGCTCTACAGCAATATTTCCCGTGAGGCCCAAGAGGATTTCCAGGACCTGTTCGGTCGGGAATTCAGCCGCGCCTACGAAGAACACAGTACCAGGCAACGCCGCCGCTGAGCGTCGCCGCTGCATAACGGCATCAGAGCAAAGAACGGAACAACGGATAGCTGAAACGTCATTGAGGACGCAGGATGATTCACAGGTTTTTACTCGCAGTCGCCACCGCGCTTCTGCTGACCGCATGTGCCAGGGAGACGGCCAAACCCCAGGCCGTAGAGGCTGAGGCCGACACGGCCGCCGTCGAGTTGCACTTTCACGCCATTGCCGGCCTCAACCCCGGCGCCACTGGCCATCCGGCCCCGGTCCGGGTGCGCATTTTCGAATTGAAAAATGCTGCCACCTTTGGTCGTTCCGATTATTTCGCACTGGCCGAGCGAGCCCAGGCGACGCTTGGTGCAGATCTGATCGACCAGGACGAAGTGCTGATCCAGCCCGGCCAGCAATTGAGCCTGCAGCGCAATCTCGACCCGGCCACTCGTCATATCGGCGTACTGGTGGGGTACCGCGAACTGGATCAGTCGCAGTGGCGCACGGTGATGAACGTCCCGCCGCGCCAATACACCGAATACCAGATCAGCCTCGACGTGCGAGCCGTGCGCAGCGCCATCGCGGTTCCCCCATCCAGCCCTGCCCAATAAGCAATCGGAGCTCCCCATGTCCTGGAACAATCGCGTGGTCTGGTCGGAAGGCATGTTCATTGGAACGCAGCACTTCCAACAGCATGACCGTTATCTGGAGAACCTCATTGACGCCCGGAGCCGCCCATTGTCGGCCGGTGCCTGGGGGTTCTCCGAATTGCTGATCGATCAGGGACTGCTGGCCCAGGGCAAACTGGCGATCATCTCGGCGCGCGGCCTGTTGCCGGACGGCACGCCATTCAACATTCCCCAGGATGACCTGGCGCCGAGCCCGCTGAATGTCGATGACAGCCTGCGCGACGGTGTGGTGTACCTGGCCTTGCCGCTCAAGCGTGCCGGTGCGCGTGACACCGTTGACGAAGGCGAAGCCTTGGGTGCTGCGCGCTACGTGAGCCAGGTGCGCGAGGTTCGGGACGACAACGCGCCATTCGAAAACCAGGCGCCGGTGGCCGTGGGTTCGAGGGCGTTGCGACTATTGATCGCCCAGGATGGCATCAGCGACTACGCCGCCATCGGACTGGTGCGGATCAAGGAGAAACGCGCTGACCGTGCCTTGGTGCTCGACGACACTTACATCCCGCCGTTGCTGGATGTGGCCGCCTCCAATCCCTTGGCCGCGTTTCGCAACGAGCTACTGGGCCTGCTTCATCAACGCGGCGAAGCCCTCGCCGGGCGGGTGGTGGCGTCCGGTGCCGGCGGAGCCTCGGAGATTGCCGATTTCATGCTGCTGCAACTGGTCAACCGTGCCCAGCCGTTGATCCAGCACCTGAGCCGGTTGAGCCCGTTGCACCCGGAGCGGTTCTACAGCGAACTGGTGAGCCTGGCCGGAGAGTTCTCTACCTTTACCGCTTCCGGGCGGCGACCGCAGGAGTATCCGCAGTACCAGCACGATGACCTGGCGCTGAGTTTTGCGCCGGTGATGCAAGCCCTGCGTGAGGCGCTGTCGATGCTGATCGACAGCAAGGCCACGCCGATTCCGATCGTTGAGAAAGCCTACGGCATCCATGTGGCGATGCTGGCTGACAAGACCCTGCTCGACAACGCCAGCTTTATCCTGGTGGTGCGCGCCGATGTACCTGCCGAGACCCTGCGCAGCCGCTTCGGCCTGCAGAGCAAAATCGGCTCGGTGGAACACATTCGCGACATGGTCAACCTGCAATTGCCGGGCATCGGCCTGCTGCCGCTGCCGGTGGCGCCACGGCAGATTCCATATCACGCGGGCTCCACCTATTACGAACTCGACCGGGGCAGCGAGCATTGGCAACAACTGGCCAACTCTGGCGGTTTTGCGTTTCACATCGCGGGCCAGTTCCCGGGGCTGAGCCTGGCTTTCTGGGCGATCCGAGGATAAACCGCGATGAACAATGACGATCGTACCCAGTTCATGCCGACACCCGGTGGTCGAGGCGCCGACCCGGCCCGCCCGGATCCTGGTCGCGCCCAGCCCGCGCCGCTGTCGATGCCGGCCGCGCCGCTGTTGACCGGTAAAGCCGAAGGTCTCAACCCCCTGGAGAGTGCCGCTGGCCCGCTGCTGGCTTTGCTGACTCGCCTGCGCAACACCATTGCTCATCCGGCACCGGCGAGTCTGCGAGCGCAACTACTGGCCTACCTGCGCCAGTTCGAGGAGCGCGCCGAGGCCGCCGGCGTGGTGCGCAATGATGTGTTGCTGGCCCGTTACGCCTTGTGCACTGCCTTGGACGAAGCGGTGTTGAGTACGCCGTGGGGCGGCGCCAGTGACTGGGGCAAGCAAAGCCTGCTGATCACTGTGCACAACGAAGCCTGGGGTGGCGAGAAAGTGTTCCAGCTCCTGGAACATTGCCTGCAAAGCCCCCGCGAACGTTTGTATCTGCTGGAGCTGTTGTACCTGTGCATGTGCCTGGGTTTCGAAGGGCGGTATCGGGTCATGAAGGACGGTCGCAGCCAACTGGAAGCCTTGCGTGAACGCACCAGCGGGGTCATCCGCAGCGCCCGTGGCGATTATGAGCGTGAACTGTCGCCCCATTGGCGCGGCGTCTCCGTGGCCCGCGACCGGCTGGCGCAATTCATGCCGCCATGGATCGCCGTGGTCATCGGCGTGGCGTTGCTGCTGGCGCTGTTGTTCGGCCTGCGCCTGAAACTGGCCGCCGATGCCGAACCGGTGTTTAAAAACATTCACGCACTGGGCGAGATCCCGGTGCAGGCCATCGACCGTCCGGTGGTGCAGCCGAAACTGGTCGAGCGGCCACGCTTGGCCGGTTTTCTCGCTGATGAAATCAAGGCCGGCCGGGTGGCTGTGGAAGATGCCGTTGACCGTTCAGTGGTGACCATCCGTGGCGATGAGCTGTTCGCCTCGGGCAGCGCCAGTATCGTCGACAATTTCCAGCCGCTGATGCTGCGCATCGCCGATGCCATTCGCAAGGTCAAGGGCCAGGTCCGGGTGACCGGCCACAGTGACAATCGCCCGATTGCCACCTTGAGGTTTCCATCGAACTGGGCGTTGTCCGAGGCGCGGGCCACTTCGGTGCTGCAAATCCTTTCGGCCAAGACCGGCCAGCCCGAGCGCTTCAGCGCCGAAGGCCGCAGCGACACCGAGCCGTTGGCCTCGAACGCTACGACCGAAGGCCGCGCACGCAATCGTCGGGTCGAAATCACTGTGTTGGCGGAGGGGGTCGAGTGAAGGCGTTTTTCAGTTTTATGACCCGCTGGGTCATTCCGTTGCTGGGGCTGATCGCCCTGAGCCTGATCATCTGGTTTGTCGGGCCGCTGCTCGAACTCCTGGTGCCCGAAGGCCGGCGCTGGGCGCTGATCATTCTGGTGTTGGCGGTGTGGATCGCCTATCGGGTGTTTCGCATCATCCAGGCCCGCCGTCAGGCCGCCGAAGTCATGCGCAGCCTGGCGGCGCAAACCCCGCCGGACCCGACCAGCGTCGCAACGGCCGAAGAGCTCGAAACCCTGCGTCAACGCATGGACGAAGCCCTGACGCTGTTGAAGAAAGCCAAGCTGGGCGGCGATGAACGACGCAATCTCTACGAATTGCCGTGGTACGTGATCATCGGCCCGCCGGGTTCGGGCAAGACCACGGCGCTGGTCAACTCCGGTCTGCATTTTCCGTTGGCGGCGCAGTTGGGCGCCGGTGCGGTGCGCGGCGTCGGAGGCACGCGCAATTGTGATTGGTGGTTTACCGACCAGGCTGTGCTGCTCGACACCGCAGGCCGCTACACCACCCAGGACAGCCACGCGACGGTCGACAAGGCTGCATGGCTGGGCTTTCTGGGACTGTTGAAAAAGCAGCGAGCCCGTCGCCCGATTGACGGTGCGTTCATTGCCATCAGCCTCTCCGACCTGCTGCTGGGTAGCGATGCCGAACGGGCCGCCCATGCCGCCGCGATACGCCTGCGCATTCAGGAGCTGTACACCCAACTGGGCGTGCGCTTCCCGATCTACCTGATGCTGACCAAACTCGATCTGGTGCCCGGGTTCATGGAGTATTTCGACACCCTGAGCAAGGAAGAGCGGGCCCAGGTCTGGGGCATGACCTTCGCTTTGGACGAGGGTAAAGGCAATGACAGTCCGTTGGCCCATCTGCAAAGCGAATTCGCTGGCCTGGAGCAACGGCTGAACGATCGGCTGGTGGAGCGCCTGCAGCAGGAACGCGACCCGGCGCGACGTGATCTGATCTATGGTTTCCCGCAGCAGTTCGGTGCATTGAAAGATTGTCTGCAAAGCTTCCTAGAGGGTGTGTTCAAGCCCAATGCCTTCGAAGAGCGGGTGCTGTTGCGCGGGGTGTATTTCACCAGCGGCACCCAGGAAGGCAGCCCGATTGACCGGCTGATCGGCTCCATGGCCCAGAGCATGAACCTGGACCGTCAGCACCTGGTACGCCAAAACGGTACCGGGCGCAGTTACTTCATCGAAAAGCTCTTCAGCGCCGTAGCCTTTGCCGAGCGTGGGCTGGTGGGGGTGAACCCGAAAGTCGAACGTCGGCGCAAGTGGATCGCCCGAGGTGTGCTGGCCTCCAGCGTCGCGCTGGTACTGGTGGTCGGGACCTTGTGGTGGGTCAGCTATCGCGCCAACCAGGCGTATATCGCGCAAGTCGATCAAAAGGTCGCCCCCCTGGGCCAGACGGTGCAGAACCTCAGCCCGGCACAGCGGGACGTGCTCGCGGTACTGCCGTTGCTCAACGCGGTGAAACATTTGGCCGGTGACGCGCCGAACTGGGCTGAAGGCTTCGGCCTGTATCAGGGCGACATGCTTGAAGCCGAGTCCGGCAGTGTCTATCGCAAGCTGTTGATCGCAGTATTCGCGCCTCGTTTGCTCACGCGTATCGAAGAGCAACTGCACGGCGGCGGCAATTCGGACTTCCTTTACGAAGGCTTGAAGGCCTACCTGATGCTCGCCGACAGCGAGCATTACGATGCTGATTTCATCAAGGCATGGATCGCCCTGGACTGGGACCGCAGCCTGCCGCGCGACTTGCCGGCCGAGCAGCGTGTTGCCCTCGGTGAGCATTTGCAGGCGCTGTTCGAGCGCCATCCGCCCACCGCGCGTCTCGACCCGCGCCTGATCGATGACCTGCGCAGGCAATTGCAACAGTTGCCGGTGGCCCAGCGTGTCTATGACCGGATCAAGCGGCAGAAACTGCCAGACGGTATCCCGGACTTTCGTCTCAACGAAGCGGCCGGACGCGATGCTGCGCTGGTGTTCAGTCGCAAGAGTGGCAAACCGCTGGGCGAACCCTTGAGCGGCTTCTTCACGGCCAAGGGTTATCGCCAGGGCTTTTTGCTCGCCAGCCTGAACCAGACCGGTACCCTGGCCGAGGAGCAGTGGGTGCTCGGTCGCGATCAGGCAGAACAACAGAACGTCGCCAGCCTGGCCGCCGACGTACGCCGTTTGTACTTCCAGGACTTCCAGCGTCAGTGGGACGCCTTGCTGGCTGATATCGACTTCGTGCCGATCACCAGCGTGGCCCAGGCCGCCGATGTGCTGCGGGTGATTTCCGGGCCGACTTCACCGTTGAAAAAACTGCTGGTGGCGGTGGCGAAGGAAACCGACCTGCAACAGGAAGAACGCCTGCTGGCCGCCAAGGGGGCGCCGGTGGAAGGCGGAGTCGACAAACTCAAGGAGCGCCTGGGCACTTTGCTCGGCCAGGAGCAGATGCAAAACACACCCGAGGCGAGTGAAGACCCCGTCACCGCGCACTTTGCTGAACTCAACAGCATTGTCAGCAAGAACGAAGGCGAGCCGGCAGCCATCGACGGCCTGTTGGCCGACATGAACGCCTTGTATGTGCAGGTCAGCGCCATGGTCGGTGCCAGCGGCGACGCCTTGCTTGGCGAAGCCAAGAACCAGGCCGCGGCTGCCGCGACACGGGTCAGTCTCAACGCCGAGCGTCAACCGGCGTTGGTGCAGGGCCTGGTCAAGTCCGTGGTCAACTCCACCACCAACAGCATGATGGGCGGGGTACGCAATCAACTGAATGCGGCCTGGACCAGCGAAGTGGTGAACATTTATCGCCAGTCCCTGGCCGGGCGTTATCCGATGTCGCCGGGCAGTGCGCGGGACGCGACCCTCGACGACTTTGGCCAGTTCTTCGGTGTGGGCGGGGTGATGGACAACTACTTCCGCAAATACCTGCAGCCCTACGTGGATACCTCGACCCAGGCCTGGCGCTGGCAACCGGGCGCCGCGCAGAAGCTCGGTATCGCCCCGGGCGTGTTGCAAACCTTCCAGAGGGCAGCGGCCATCCGGGATGCGTTTTTTCGTTCCGGAGGCACCCAGCCGATGGTGCGTTTCGAACTCAAGCCCGTGGCCATGGATGCCACCATCACCCAGTTTTTGCTCGACCTCGACGGCCAGCAATTGAGCTACGACCACGGCCCTAGCCGTCCGACCGCCATGCAATGGCCCAACCCCGGCAGCATCGGTGTGGTGCGGATCTCCATCATGCCGCCTTCGACCAGCGGTCGGTCCGGCATCACCCTGGATGGCCCCTGGGCCTGGTTCCGCTTGCTCGAGCAATCGGATCTCACCGCCGGCAACTCGCCGGACCGCTTCAACCTGCGGTTGCGGGTCGACGGCGCCAGCGCCTCATATGAGCTGCGGGCCAATAGCGCCTTCAACCCGTTCAAGAGCCGTGTGCTCAGTGGTTTCAGCCTGCCGGAGCGTTTATGAGCACGCCGGGCTTCTATGGAAAGTTGGCCAGTCGCGGGGACTTTGTCAGTCGTGGCTTGCCGCAGAGTTTTATCGGCCCCTGGGATTCGTGGCTGGCGGCGGGGTTGCTCGCCAGCCAGAGCCTTGGGGACCGTTGGCTCAATGCCTATCTGGTCAGTCCACTGTGGCGCTTTATGGTCGCGCCCGGTGTGTGTGGGCCGCAGGCCGTCGTCGGGGTGGTGATGCCGAGCGTCGATCGGGTGGGCCGGTATTTTCCACTGACCGTCGCGGTACTGCTGGATCACGACGCCGATCCTGCGTCGGTGATCGGCGGTTCGGATGCCTGGTTTGAACAGGTTGAGCAATTGATGTTGAGCACCTTGAGCGTGGAGGCGAGCTTCGAGGCCTTCGGTGCAGGGCTGGAGATGCTGGGCAGCCCGGCGTACCTGCGGCGCACCCCGAGCAGCCGTTTTGCCGGCCTGCATCGCTTTGATGCCACCGCTGCGCAGGCGCGAATGACTGCCCTTGCCGAACAGGCCTGCGAAGGCGCCAGCGTGTGGTGGGGCCAGGGTTCGGAGCGCATCGCCCCCGGTTTGTTGCGGTGCCAGGGTCTGCCGGCCGCCGCTGATTTTGCGCAATTTTTGCTCGGCCAAGAAGGTGTTGTGTAGATGTATTCAAGCGTAGGAAGGACCCTCAAATCTGCAAGCAAAAGCCATGTCGGTATGGTCCGTCAGGTTAACGAAGACGCTTGCCTGGACCTGCCGCAAAAAGGCCTGTGGGTGGTCGCCGATGGCATGGGCGGGCACGCGGCGGGCGACTACGTCAGCAGCCTGATTGTCGACAGCCTGCGTAGCATTGCCGTGGGCCGCTCGCTGGATGAATACGTCGCGGCGTTGAAATTCGACCTGCTGCGGGTCAATGCCGCCGTACGTGAAGAAACCGCCAACCGCGGCGTGACCATGATGGGCAGCACGGTGGTGGTGCTGGCAACGCGTGACTTGCGCGGGGTGTGCCTTTGGGCGGGTGACAGCCGCTTGTATCGTCTGCGTGATGGTCGGCTCAAGCGTATCTCGCGGGACCACAGTTATGTTCAGGATCTGCAGGACAGCGGCCTGCTCAGCGAAGCTGAAGCCCGGGTGCATCCGCGGTCCAATATTGTCACCCGCGCTGTCGGGGTCCAGGCACAGCTGGAACTGGCGATGGTCGAGCTGCTGTTGAAGCCTGGCGACAGCTACCTGTTGTGCAGCGACGGGCTGAACAAAACGGTTGAAGACCATGAGATCCGCGAGGTGCTGGGCCACGACGAGCCAGGGGAAATCGCCAGCAGCCTGGTGTCCCTGGGCCTGATGCGTGGCGCTCCGGACAACATCACTGTCATCGTCGTGAAGGTGCCGTCATGAACGTCACCGCGCACATTCTTATCCCGGGCTACGACATCGACGGTGAGATCGGTGAGGGCGCCATGGCCAGCGTTTACCTGGCGACCCAGCGCTCGCTGGAGCGCAAGGTGGCGTTGAAGGTCATGGCCGCCGCGCTGGCGGCCGATCCGAGTTTCTGCGAGCGTTTCCTGCGCGAAGGCAAGACGCTGGCGCGCCTGTCTCACCCGCATACAGTCACCATCCATGACATCGGCAATGTCGGTGAGCTGTATTACATGGCCATGGAGTACCTGCCCAACGGTACGCTCAAGGAGCGCATCGCCGCCGGCCTGACGCCGGAGCAGGGCCTGATCTACATCCGCCAGATCGCCTCGGCCCTCGGTTATGCCCATGGGTTGGGGTTGGTTCATCGCGATGTCAAACCAGCGAACATTCTGTTCCGCGCCGATGGCACGGCGGTGCTCTCGGACTTCGGCATCGCCAAGTCCCTGGACGATCGCACCCAATTCACCCAGGCCGGTTTCGCCGTCGGCACGCCCAGCTACATGAGCCCGGAACAGGCGCGCGGCCAGGCCATTGACGGTCGGGCCGACCTGTATGCCCTGGGCGTGGTGCTCTACGAAATCCTTGTCGGCAAACTGCCGTATACCGGCAACGACGCACTCTCCACAGCCCTGGCGCATTTGACCGAACCGTTGCCGGAGCTGCCGGTGCACCACGGTCGTTACCAAGAGGTGCTGCGCAAGCTGTTGGCCAAGGATCCGGCGGAGCGTTTCCCGGATGCAAAAGCGCTGTTGCAGGCGCTGGATAATCTGCCGCGTGAATCGGTTGAAGCGACAACGATCCGGCCATTGCCCCTTCCGATGGGCAATGACCTGGCGGGGCTGACGCCGGTGTCCATCGATATACCGAGCAGCCCCGCGCAGCCACAACCCCAAGCCAAGCCTGTTGCGCCGACGGTGAAGTCGGCACCGCAATCCCCGGCCTCGGAGCAGCGCAAGGGGCCGGTGTTCGCGCTTGCCGCTGTTGCGGTAGCCGTGGTGCTGGCCTTGGGTGGCGCGGGTTATTGGTGGTTGTCTGGTGACGTCGAAGCAGACGCCAAGGCGCCAGTGGCTTCAGTGCCTCCAGTCAAAACACCGCCGCCAGCCGTGGCGCCACCGGTGACCCCCCCTGTGGCGACAGAAGTCGATAATGGTCAGCGTCCGTTGCTGATGGCCGGCAAAAAAACCTTGTTCCAGCGAGTGCTCAGCAAGCCGGGGGCGAAACTTGCCGATGAAGCAGGAGCCACGCCCGGCAAGGTCTTGCCGGCGTTTTCCGTGCTGTACGTCTATCAGCGCCAAGAGGTTGCCGGCAGCCCGTGGCTACGCGTCGGCGCCGCCACCGACGGGCGCAGTGACGGCTGGTTGCCGGCCGAACAAGTCAGCGACTGGAAGCAAAGCCTGGTGCTCAAGTTCACCGAACGCTCCGGCCGCGCGCCGGTGATGTTCCTGCGTCAACCCGGCGAAGTGGAGCGGCTGCTGGCCGACCCTTCGGCGGCAAAAAACCTGTTGCTCAAGGCCCAGCAGAACCACGAAGACAACCAACAGGTGCTGGCCCTGGAACCGGCCGCCAGCGCGGTGCCGCAGAACCAGTTTTATCTGTTGCCGATCTTCGATTCGCGCGAGAGCTTCGATGAAAACGGCCAGGCGGTGCAGTTGCTCAACGTGGCGTCCATCGACCCCGGCAATGCACCGAAGGCCACTGTCGGCAACACTCCGATCAGCGCCGCCAATGCCGATGCATTTCGCACCGCCGTGGTGTTGGTCGTCGACACCACGGTGTCCATGCAGCCCTACATCGATCAAGTCCGCGACGTGGTCTACCAACTGCAAACCCGCATCGCCGAGCGGGGCGAGCTGGACAGTGTCAGCTTTGGCCTGGTGGGGTTTCGAAACAGCATCCAGAAAACCCCGGGCCTGGAATACGTCGCCAAAACCTTGATCACCCTGGACCAGGGCCGCGACCCACAGCGCTTCATGGACCTGGCGCGGCAGGTCAAGGCGTCCACGGTCTCGAGCCATTCGTTCAATGAAGATGCATTTGCCGGCGTGATGGAAGCGGTCGAGGGCATGGACTGGTCCGGTTATGGCGGACGCTTGATTCTGTTGGTCACCGATGCCGGTGCGTTGCGCAAGAACGACCCGTATGCCGCCACGCAAATGAACGAGGCCGAAGTGCGTCAGGCCGCATTGGGCAAACAGATCAAAATCTACGCCTTGCACCTGCTCAGCGATGCCGGCAAGAAAACCCATGGCGGTGCGCAAAGCCAGTATCGCACCCTGACCGCCGATGCCAACCCGCAGATCGGCGACCTGTACATCCCGGTGCCGGGCGCCGATGTGCGCAAGTTCGGTGAGCGGGTGGACGAGATCGGTTCGGTGTTTGCCGACCTGGTGCATCAGGTGCGCAGCAACAAGCCGCAAACCGCGCCGCTGCTGAGCGCTGCGCCGAGCCTGGCCGACAAATCGGCGGCCGTCGGCTACGCGATGCACATGGACTTCCTGGGGCGAAAAGCCGCCAGCCAGGCGCCGCAACTGGTCAGCGCCTGGACCGCCGACCGAGACTTGACCAACCCGGCACTGCCGGCGTTCCAGGTGTGCGTGATGCTGACCAAACTGCAGCTCAACGACTTGCAGCAATCGCTGAAACTGATCGTCGATGCCGCCCGCAAGACCCAGACCTCACCGAAGAATTTCTTCCAGGAAATCGCCAGTGCCAGTGCCTACATGAGCCGTGATCCCTCGGCCTTGCGCAAGGGCGGCAACCTGGCTGATGGCGGGGTTCTGGGTGAGTACCTGGAAGGGCTGCCCTACCGCAGCAAGTCGCTGAACATGACCCAGGATTTATGGCTTTCCCTGAGCGTGGCCGAGCAGGAGGACTTTATCGACGAGCTGGACTCGAAAATCCGCCTCTATGAAACCTTCCACAACGACCTGGCCAACTGGGTGCGTTTCGGCGATGCCGAACCGGGTGATGCCTTGTACCGCGTTCCGTTGTCGACGCTGCCGTAATGCTGAACATGAGTGCAGTGCACAAAAGCCGGGGCGTCGGCAGCCAACGCTATAGCCTGGTGATTCCACGGCTGCAACTGCGTGCCGGTGAGCAACTGGCTGTGGTCGGTCCCAGTGGCTGCGGCAAAAGCACATTGCTCGATTTGCTGGCGCTGGTGCTGGCGCCGGATCAGGCCGGGCAGTTTGATTTTGCGCCCGGCCAAACCAGGACGGACATTGTCGGGCTGTGGCGCGCAGATGCACAAAGTGCCTTGGCGGACCTGCGCCGCCGGCACTTGGGCTACGTGCTGCAAACCGGTGGCCTGCTGGATTTTCTGGACGTGCGCGGCAATATCGACTTGTCGCGCCAACTGCTCGGCTTGAAAGACGACGGCAGCGTGGATCGCCTGGCCGGGGCACTCGATATCGCCGATCAGTTGGGTAAAAGGCCGGGCGATTTATCCGTCGGCCAACGGCAACGGGTGAGTTGCGCCCGCGCCCTGGCCCATGGGCCGCGTCTGCTGCTGGCCGATGAACCGACTGCCGCCCTCGATCCGCTGAACGCCGAGCGCGTGATGCAGTTACTGGTGACCCAGGCCCGCGAACTCGGCGTGTGCTGCGTCGTTGCCACCCACGACGAGTCACTGGCCCGCGCCAGCGGTTTGCAGGTACGGCGCATCGGTTGTCATCGTGACGTCGATGGCGGTGTCACCGCCACCCTCGGGGAGGCCTGCTGATGCGCCGCGCGCTGGTGGTTTCCCTGGCCTGGCAGGATTACCGCAACGATGCCTGGCTGTCGGCCTGTTCGGTATTGGCGCTGGTGGCGGTGATCGCGCCGCTGCTGGTGCTGTTCGGTTTGAAATTCGGCCTGGTCAGCAGTTTGACCGAGCGCCTGGAAAACGACCCGGCCACCCGGGAAATCATTCCCTTGGGTGGTGGGCGGTTCAGTGCCGCGTTCATCGAACAGTTGAGCCAGCGCAGCGACGTGGCTTTTGCCTTGCCGCGCACCCGGCAGATTGCCGCGACAGCGGATCTGGCCGCTGGCGCTTCGACGGTGACCGTCGAAATGATCCCCACCGCCGCCAACGATCCGTTGCTTGGCAGTCTGCCGGTACCCCAAGGGCTGGATCAGGTGCTGCTCAGCCAGACCGCCGCCGAAAAGCTCGGGGCCAAGGCCGGTGATTGGTTACAGGCCGGTTTTGGCCGGCAGGTGGCCGGTCGTGGCGAGGCGCAGCGCACTCGCGTTCAGGTGCTGCAGGTTCTGCCGCTGGAAGCCTTCGCCCGGGACGGATTGTTCGCGCCGTTGACGTTACTGGAAGCGGCTGAAGATTACCGGGACGGCCGCGCCGTGCCTGTGTTCGATTGGCCAGGTGATGCGGTGGGCGCGACGGAGCAGCGGGTATATCCGGCGTTTCGCCTGTACGCCCGCAGCCTCCAGGATGTCGAGCCGCTGCGCCAGTACTTCGCTGCGCAGAACCTGCTGGTCTCGACCCAGGCCCAGACCATTGCCCAGGTGCAATCGCTGAGCCGCAACCTGTCGATCGTGTTCTGGATCATCGCCGGATTGGCCGTGGCGGGAGCATTCGCGGCGATTTTTGCCGGCGCGCTGGCGGCGGTCGAGCGCAAGCGTCGAGCGTTATCGGTGTTACGCCTGCTGGGGTTTTCCACGGCGGCGTTGCTGTTGTTTGTGGTGGTGCAGGCGCTGTACAGCGCCTGCCTTGCCGCCCTGTTGAGTGCCGGGCTGTATGGCCTGGCGCAATCGGGCCTGAACCATTTATTTGCGCAGATGCCGGGCGAGTACGCCAGCCATCTGCTGGCGCGTCACTACGCGTTGGCCCTGGCGGCCGTGCTCGGCGTCAGTGCCGTGGCGGCAGTCTGTGGTGGCTGGCGGGTGGCGCGTATCCAGGCATGTGAAGGAATCCGAGATGTATAAGTTACTGGGCGCCGCCGTGGCGCTGAGCCTGGCCGGCATGGCCATGTCTGGTCTGGTGGGTGCTGATGAAGGCACCGACAAGCTGGACAACCCCAAGCCGCTGGCCGATGACGTCAGCCTGCCGCTGCCGTGCGAAGGGCAGATGGTGTTCCGTTACGTCTACATCCTCGCCCAGGGCAGTCTGGACGACCGCGAGATCAGCCTCGGTTACCCGTTCAGCGAAGGCGAGGCCGGCTATCAGCAGTCGTTCATTTCCGGTTATCGCCGGGACTTCATCAATGGCCAGTTCACCCTCAAGGATCTGCCCAAGGACTGGAGCAAGAGCATCACCCCGTTGATGCCCAAGACCGACGCCAACACCCCGCTCAAACCGATGCTCTATTTCATCGGCAAATACGAAGTCACCGCCCGCCAATACGCGCAGGTCATGGCCCAGGCGCAATCGTTGGCCAGCGGCGAGCCGGCGCCGGCCTGCGAGGCGTTGCAGGCCGAGATCCCGCAAGGCATGGCCGGGCGTTTGCCCAAGGTGAAGCTGTCGCGATTCGAGGCTGAACGCTTCTCGGCGGTGTACAGCGCCTGGCTGATGAAATACCACAAGGACCTGCTGCCGGTGAGCGGTCGTGGCACCTCGGCAGAGGAGGGCGGGCTGGGTTTTGTGCGCTTGCCGACCGAGGTCGAATGGGAATTCGCAGCCCGTGGCGGGCAGGCCGTCAGCCGTCAGGACCTGGAAGGGCGCCTGTTTCCCCGGCGCCTGGACGGCAGCGAAAGCGACGGACCGCTGGCCGATTGGGCGGTCTTCAATCAGGTCGCTGGCGGCACCGGTCAGGCCGCGCGGTTGATGCCGATCGGTACCAAACTGCCAAACCCGATTGGCTTGTTCGACGTGATCGGCAACGCCGCCGAAATGGTCCAGGAGTCCTTCCAGCTGGTGCACGCCGGACGCCGCCAGGGCACCTACGGCGGCTTTGTGGTCAAGGGCGGCAATTACCTGGAAGGCGAGGGCACCTTGTTCACCGGGATGCGCCGCGAGTACTCGCTGTTCGCCGCCGACGGCACCGAGCAAAACAACGAAACCACCGGTTTCCGGGTGGCGATTGGCGCGTTATCGGCGCCACGTTCGCGCTACAAGGAGCTGTTTGCCCAATGGCAGAAAGAAGGCCGGCTGGCTTCGCTGACCGACGCTATCGACGACGCCCAGGATCCGACCAAACGCCTGGACAGCATCATTGCCACCAGCGTCGATCCGCGTTTGCAAGCCGAGTTGGGGCTGGTTAACGAAGAGCTCAAGCGCAACGTCTCGCTCATCGCCCAACAGCGCGAGGAAGCGGCCGGCAACCTGATCCAGTCGGCGGCTCTGGTGGCCGAGACCGTCAACAACTACAACATTCGCCTGACCAATTTGCAGAAGAGTCGCCAGCAGGCCGTGGACGCCAAGGACGAGGCCAGCGCCAAGCTGTTCGCCATGGCTATCGACAACGGCCGCAGCGCGCTGGACGGCGCGGTGGCGATCTACATCGACAACCTGGCGACTGGCACGCGCTACACCGATGCCGTGATCCAGGCGCAGTTTCAACGCATCAAGGAAGAGTTGGAGCGCAAGCCGGTACTGGGCAAGAGCCTGGTGACGCGCGCGACGTTATTCGTTCGCCATGTCGGTGATTATCGTCAGCAACGACGAGCCGACCCGGCGGCGATATTGAAGGAATTGCTCGCATCGAACGCTCAGCGGTCTTGATCGTTCGTTGTACAGCGAGCTTGGAAGGGACTCAGGCGGCGATGGGCCGTGCTGAGCTGGTCAAACTTAAACGAGAACACAACTATGCTTTCCTCCCGTAAAGCTTTTGCTTCGGTTTCCAAGCGTCACTTGCTGCTGATCGCTGTTGGCTTCAGCACCGTGCTGACCGGTTGCGCTACGTCGCCGACGTCCAAGGTCGCCTCGAGCACCAAGGTCGAGTACTACCCGAACTGCTACGAGCCGGTGCAGCACCTGCGCGCAACCGATTCGAACATGACCAAATCAGTGGTTACCGGCGCGGCTGTCGGCGCTGTTGGCGGTGCACTGTTGGGCGCCCTGACCGATTCCGAGAACCGTGGCCGCAACGCCGCCATCGGTGCGGCGGGCGGTGCCCTGGCGGGCGGCGCGGTCGGTTATTACAACGAACGTCAGAAGCAGATCGTCGATGACAACCAACGCATCGCGTCCTATGCCTCCGACGTCAATAAAAGTGCCGCCGACATCGACCGCAGCACCGCGTACGCCAAGGCTTCGCAACAGTGCTACCAGAGCGCGTTCACCAAACTGGTCGCTGACCGCAAGGCCAAAACCGTCAACGACACCGAGGGTCGCAAGCGCCTGGCAGAAATCGTTTCTGGCCTCAAAGAGTCCAACGACCTGATCGTCGCGGTGAACGGTAAAGCCAGCGAAGACCTGAACAACTACACCCAGGCCTACGAAAAAGACCTGCAGCAAGTAGGCGTGCAGCGCAACGACGTGGTCACCGTGGCAACCGCCGACACCACGCCGGCCGTGACCCCGACCAAGAGCAAGAAAGCGGTGAAACCGGCGAAAAAACCGGTGCTGCCAACCGTGCCGAAAGAAGCGGTCACCACCGAGAAAACCCTGCAAACCGCACAAGCCAAACAGGCGGAAAGCAAGCAAGTCGCCAGCGCAGGCACCACTCAGGTCAACAGCATGTGCAAGAACCCGGACCTGGGCGACTGGGCACCGGTACCTTGCCCGAATGTTTGATTGAGTTTTCTGTAGGGCTTTGGTCATTCCCACGTGTTGCGTGGGAATGACCTGTACTGGCTACGCCAAGGCGCCATGCGCCGCCATCTCCCGCGCTCGTAAATGATCCAGCGCCCGCTTCATCCGCCGTCCGCCATTTTTGCCAAGTGCCGAGCCGTTTAATCCCTGAACGAATACAAGGTACTGATGGCTTCAATATTTCAAACGTAAGCACTTAAAAAACGGGATCAATAACGTGAATGCACAACATTGGTCGGTGCAGACATACGCTTATCCTCAACAAAAGAATTGATGTTGGAAGGAACCTGAAGCGAGGTCCGATATCTTTATATAGAGGTGCCATCATTTTGATGTCACTTTTTTAAGTGCTTATTGTCGATCATCGCTTTGTACATGGATGACTGTGTTTTTCAGAAAGCTCCTACATTTTTCATTTTTTATTTTTGTCATGCTGTCTCAAGCGTCAGGAAATGAATTCATCGGTGATGATTGGCAGGGTTGATTGATCGCTCTGGTTCAATGGTTTCGGGGGGTAACCATCAAAGATGGAAAGGTCAAACCTGGCGCCAGGGAATCCCCTGTCACATATAGGGTTTTCTCCTACATGCAATAGAGAAGACGCCGCTTTATTGTTTAAACGGGTGCTTGCTAATGGCCATCATTGTGATTAGGATGCGCGCACTTGAAAGGGCGCGAACTCAATTGGATGAGATTCATCGCAGCTCTTTGATACTGTCCGGCACCATTGCAACTCCAATGGCCGTATGACTGTAATCCTAATTAAAGGCCATGGATGTCCTACTCAAGCAAACTTTCCGCTCATTACCTTGAACTCGCAAAAGCCTCTGTTTCCAAAGAGAATTTCGCGGGCGAGGATGTTCGCTTTTCGAGCGAATATGAGGCATTGGAAAGCGAGCTGGCCAAAGCCCAGTCCATGCACGAAAGCGGTCAGATCGACTGGCTGAAAATCCGTGAAAACAGCGAAAACCTGCTGCGCACTCAATCCAAGGATTTGCGTGTTGGCGCGTGGCTGACCTGGGCGTTGTATCAGCGTGAATCTTTCCAGGGGCTGCTGGCCGGTCTCGGTTTGTTGCACCACCTCTGTGAAAACCATTGGGCCGAGGTTCACCCGAACAAGGCCCGCACCCGCTCCGCCGCCATCAGCTGGTTGGTGCCGCGTCTTGAACAGGTGCTGAACGAAAACGTTGCGATCAAAGAGCAACTGCCGCTGTTCCGCCGGCTGGTCGAGCATCTGGAAGGCCTCGACGCCGCGTGCACCGAGCACTTGGGCGATGACGCGCCGTTGCTGCTGCCGATCTCCCGTCGCTTGAAAAACATGGTTCAGCGCGCCGCCGACAACCAACCGGAGCCCGGAGTGGTGGGCGCCGCGGTGGCCCAGGTCAAGCAGGCCGCGACCCAGCTGTTCACTCCCGGCGCGCCGATCGACAACGAGAAAGAAGCCCACAAAGCCCTGCGCGCCCAGCAGGAAAGCGCCCGTCCGTTGTGCGCCTGGTGGCTCAAACAGAAAGCCACCGACCTGCGTGCCCTGCGCCTCAATCGAACGTTGCTGTGGCTGCCCATCGACGCGGTGCCCGAGCGCAATGCCGAGCAGATCACCGTCCTGCGTGGCGTGCCGGCAGACAAACTCAAGTCCTATCAGGACCGCTTCGACCAAGGGAAATACGCCGATCTGCTGGTAGAGCTGGAGGCGAGCCTGGCGAAGGCGCCGTTCTGGTTCGATGGCCAGCGAATGGTCTGGGAATGCCTTCAGGGGCTGAACGCCGAGATGGCCATGCGCGAAGTGGAAATCCACTTCGCGCTTTTGGTTCAGCGCCTGCCCGGCATCATCGAATTGCGTTTCCACGACGGCGCGCCGTTCGCGGATCCGGCCACCCGCGCCTGGATCAGCGCCCACGTCATGCCGCACCTGCAAAGCGCCAGTGCGCCGCGCAAGGTCGAAGTCGCCGATACCCAGCCGGCCTGGGAGCTGGCCCTGGAAGAAGTCATGCCGATTCTGCGCAAGGACGGCCTCAAGGCCGCCGTGCAGATTCTCAAGCAGGGCTTGCAAAGTGCCCACGGCGGGCGGGTCCGATTTTTCTGGCAGTTCGCCCTCGCGCGGCTGTGCTTCATGGCCAAGAAATACGAACTGGCCAAGACCCAACTCGAAACCCTCGACCAAACATTACAGGACTCAGGCCTGCACGCCTGGGAGCCCGATCTTGCGCTGGAAGTGCTGCACCTGCTGCATAGCTGCTGCGAGTTGTTACCGCAGAACCATGCAGTGCGTGAACGCAAGGAAGAGATTTATCGCAGGCTGTGCCACCTCGATCTCGAAGTGGTACTCGAATAGGCCCCAGGGCCACAACCGCAAGGAGAAAAGCCATGGCCAAAGAAGGCTCGGTAGCCCCCAAGGAACGCATCAACGTCACCTTCAAACCCGCCACCGGCGGTGCTCAGGAAGAGATTGAACTGCCGCTGAAACTACTGGCAATCGGTGACTACACCCACCGCAAGGACGAACGCAAAGTCGAAGATCGCAAGCCGATCAGCATCGACAAGATGACCTTCGACGAAGTGCTGGCCAAGCAAGAGCTGAGCCTGACCCTGAGCGTGCCGAACCGTCTGCAGGAAGATGGCGAAGCCGACGAGCTGGCCGTGCAACTGCGCGTCAACTCGATGAAGGACTTCAACCCGGCATCGCTGGTCGAGCAAGTGCCTGAGCTGAAAAAACTGATGGAACTGCGCGACGCGCTGGTAGCCCTCAAAGGCCCGCTGGGTAACGCGCCTGCGTTCCGCAAAGCCATCGAAGGCGTGCTCGCCGACGACGAATCCCGCGGTCGCGTACTGGGTGAGCTGGGCCTGAACGCCGCAGCCCCGGACGCCTGAGCCCCTATCAGCCAAGGAAGCCAACACAATGAGCACTAGCGCAGCACAGCAAAAGAGCAACGAGAACGGCGAATACAGCATTCTCGACAGCATCATCGCCGAAACCCGCCTGACCCCGGACGACGAAGCCTACGACATCGCCAAGCGCGGTGTGTCGGCGTTCATCGAAGAGCTGCTCAAGCCGCAGAACAACGGTGAGCCGGTCAAGAAGGCCATGGTCGACCGCATGATCGCCGAGATCGATGCCAAGCTCAGCCGCCAGATGGACGAAATCCTGCACCACCCGGACTTCCAGTCCCTGGAATCGTCGTGGCGTGGCCTGCAGTTGCTGGTCGACCGCACCAACTTCCGCGAAAACATCAAGATCGAAATCCTCAACGTCTCCAAGGACGACCTGCTGGATGACTTCGAAGATTCGCCGGAAGTGATGCAGTCGGGCCTGTACAAGCACATCTACACCGCTGAATACGGCCAGTTCGGTGGTCAGCCGGTTGGCGCGATCATCGCCAACTACTACATGTCCCCAAGCTCGCCGGACGTGAAACTGATGCAGTACGTGTCCAGCGTAGCCTGCATGTCCCACGCGCCGTTCATTGCTGCCGCCGGCCCGAAATTCTTCGGCCTAGAAAGCTTTACCGGCCTGCCGGACCTGAAAGATCTGAAGGATCACTTCGAAGGCCCACAGTTCGCCAAATGGCAGAGCTTCCGTCAGTCGGAAGACTCCCGTTACGTTGGCCTGACCGTGCCGCGTTTCCTGCTGCGTAACCCGTACGACCCGGAAGACAACCCGGTCAAATCGTTCGTGTACAAAGAAACCGTCGCCAACAGCCACGAGCACTACCTGTGGGGCAACACGGCCTACGCGTTCGGCACCAAGCTGACCGACAGCTTCGCCAAATTCCGCTGGTGCCCGAACATCATCGGCCCACAGAGCGGTGGCGCGGTTGAAGACCTGCCGTTGCACCACTTCGAAAGCATGGGCGAAATCGAAACCAAGATTCCTACTGAGGTTCTGGTTAGCGACCGTCGTGAATACGAACTGGCCGAGGAAGGTTTCATCTCCCTGACCATGCGCAAAGGCTCCGACAACGCGGCGTTCTTTTCCGCAAGCTCGGTGCAGAAGCCGAAGTTCTTCGGCATCAGCGCAGAAGGCAAGGCGGCAGAGCTGAACTACAAGCTCGGCACCCAACTGCCGTACATGATGATCGTCAACCGCCTGGCTCACTACTTGAAAGTGCTGCAGCGCGAGCAACTCGGTTCGTGGAAAGAACGTACCGACCTCGAGCTGGAACTCAACAAGTGGATCCGTCAGTACGTGGCCGACCAGGAAAACCCGAGCGCCGAAGTTCGTGGCCGTCGTCCGCTGCGTGCTGCCCAAATCATCGTCAGCGATGTTGAAGGCGAGCCGGGCTGGTACCGCGTCAGCCTGAACGTGCGCCCGCACTTCAAGTACATGGGTGCTGATTTCACCCTGTCGCTGGTTGGCAAGCTGGACAAAGAGTAAACGGAGCGACTCATGACTGGATACGGCAGCCTTTTCGAACGCCTGAATGGCGACGCGGACAAACGCGTCGGCTGGAGCCGCGAGGTTTCCGCCATGGCGTCGGTGGCTGCCCATCTGGCCAAGATGCTCAGCACCCGTGCGGGCAGCGTGCAAACGCTGTCCGATTACGGGCTACCCGATCTCAATGACATGCGCCTGAGCCTGCACGACTCCCTGAGTCAGGCCCGCCGGGCCATCGAAAGCTTCATCGAAGCCTACGAACCGCGCCTGAGCAACGTGCGTGTCATCTCCCTGCCGCGTGACAACGATCAGCTTCGCCTGTCCTTCAGCATCGAAGGCCTGCTGGAAGTTGATGGTTTCAAGCGCCAGGTCAGTTTCGCCGCGCGCCTGGATGGCAGCGGTCAAGTAAAGGTCAACTAGGGATATGCGATTGAGGGTTCTAAGTACGTTGGCAATGATCGTGCGTCGCGCTTTGCTGCTGATCGCCCTGACTGCCGCTGCCCTGGTGTTGGCTGCCTGCTACATGAAAGTGACGGCTTCAAGGCTCGCTCACGTGTACTCCACAGTCTGGAACGAGCCTGGGACTTGTTACATCAACTCCTACATTCCGCAGTATTCGGCTCTGGGTATTCCCGGAAAGATCTTCCGTCTTTTCACCAGTGAAGCCTTTTTCAGGGTGTACGCAAAAGACGGCACGTTGTTGAAGTCGTCTGAATGGTTGATTTGGCAGAACGAATTCACGACGGATGAACGGGCGCAATGGGTAAACGCTCATGCGATCTATCCGACAGCGACGGGTTACGAGGGCTGGAAAATTCCAGTGTGTGGTTGAGCAATGAACAGTCATCAAGCCAAGGTCAATTAAGGAGAGCCCAATGTCAGGAAAACCCGCAGCACGCGTATCCGATCCCACCGCTTGCCCGCTCCCCGGCCATGGCACCAACCCGATCGCCGCCGGTTCCGGCGACGTGTTCTTCGACGGCCTCGCGGCCGCCCGCCAAGGCGATGCCTCGGCGTGTGGTGGTGCGATGGTTGGCGATTTAGCAACGACCGTTTTGATCAACGGTAAACCGGCGGCGACCGTCGACTCAGTCGGCACTCATGGCAATAAGGTTACCGCCGGGTCTTCGACTGTGATTATCGGAAACTCGCATTCGCCGGTGCCTTTTGTGCCGCCGTTACCTGTGATTATTCCCGGAATATTCAATCGTGTTTTTGCCTTCAAAACTGCCAGTGGACAAATGGTCGAGGGGCTGAACTATAGAATAGTTTCCGAAAGTGGAATCGAGAAGTTTGGTACTGCGGTAACCGGAACGTCCGCCTGTTTCTCAACGGGACAGAAACCTGAGCCTGTCTCGATTTTTGTAACATCGGAGTAGTATTTTGGAAACGATTGTTGAAGTTGGCGGCGTGCCTTATACCTTCGTTACCGAAGACGGTGTTACTGCGTTAAGGCTTGATGACAAAACGACGGCCAGCAACGAAACGGATCTAGGAGTTTTGAGCCTCCCTGAAATTTGGTTGGTGACTCGTTCTAATGGCGTACCTCTATTCGCTGTAAAACCAGATATCTGTGATAAGCCTTTTCGCATCCTGAGCGCTGAAAAGTTATACGCTGAAAAGATTCAGTGGTTTGAACCGCTGGCCGACTTCTATCGCGAGCGGTTATGGGTAAACCCCAAAAGCAGTGTAGAAGGGTCGGAAGTGTACGACGCTTATCGACAACACACATGGCAATCAATTATTGATTTTGCAATCGTAGACAGGCCATCGATTGTTTACTATAGAAATCTTCCGGGAGACTGGAAGAAACAACCTGAAGGTGGGGCGAAGTATCTTCTTTGTCTCGTTGAAGGTGATCCTTACTGGACAGATGGACTGGGACAAATTCCATTCGCAGTGGATACCTTCCGTAAGTATTGGGAGGAAACCCGCGAGGTTGATTCCGCAATCAGGAAGACTGGCCAGACCGGCCTTGACTGGGCAGACGGAACGCTCGGCGGCAGCGACGATGGCAGCAAGAATGTCTATGACAACTTCATAATTATCAGGGCCTGTTTGTGGGCTTCCGAGAACTTTGAGCTGGTGCTCGAGAAAAGAGCCATGAGCGGTCAAAGATTCGGGATTGGCGGTGCGACAATCGCAAGCACAGTGTTCAAGCCAGCCTCTAATGTACGGTTCAAGACGTCGATTGACGCAGGCCTGTTGGCAAAATATAAAACATGGGAAGCGTGATTGTGAAAGTTCTCGTTGGTGCCGTTATTTATTTGCTCGTTGGCGTCTTGTATTTTTATGTGCACGATATTGGTGTTGTTTATTACAAGTCGCATGTGGGCTTTACAGACAGGGGGGTCGCAATAGGTGGTACCGCAGAGCTGACATTTTATTTTTTTATTCTGATCAATTTTATCGTTTTCTTTATTCCTAAGGTTTTGTTGAAGTTGCTGGTGATAGCAGGAATGCTGGGTGTTGTGTTGTTTTATTTCTTACCAGACAACCCGGTGCGAGCATTTGCCTATGGTGGTCTTACTACCAGTATGAGTGTATTGGCGCTTGTGCTGCGCTTGAAGATTGAGCCGTGGCGCTCTCGAAGTTTTGTTTAAACGGGCCGTAACATGAACGGAATTGATTTCGCTCTTGCCTGGCGACGGTATTGCCGGTTGGCCCTGCTGGGGCTCCAGGGATGGTGGTTCACTCATGATCGACGTATCAGGCGAGATGCGCATGCTTAGCCGCGCGCAGCTGGGTTTCTTCATGGCTGCCTTGTGGTGGCCATTGCTGGCGGTACTGGCGATTTCTTCCTATGCCCTGTGGATTGGCGAGTATTCAACGTTCGATTCATCCCAGACCTATTGGCAGTACCTGTTGTGGTGGGGCATTCCTGGGCTATTGGCGTTTTCGCTGTGGATGTCCCGAGGCGCCAAGAACCGAAACGAGCAACAAGCGCTTCGGATGGTTTGGCTCGCGCCTTTGAAATTCATCCCCTTTTACGCCGTGCCATGGATGATTTATGGCCTGGGGTGTGTGGTCGCCGGGCCGTGTGCTGAGGCTTACATGGCGTACGGTTGGATCATGCTGGTGCCTTACCTCCTGATTGCCGGTTACGTCTGTGCCGGTCTGACAGTCGCGCTCTACAGGACAGTTTTTTCATGAGTTCCACTACCAGGCAGGTAACCCGTGTCCTTTAACCACTACTACCAAAGCGAACTCACCGCACTTCGCCAGTTAGGTCGTCGTTTCGCCGAGCGTAGCCCGGCGTTGGCGCCTTTCCTCGGTCAGGCCGGGCGGGATCCGGATGTGGAGCGGTTGTTGGAGGGCTTTGCCTTTCTGACCGGTCGTCTGCGGCAAAAGCTCGACGACGAGTTGCCGGAGCTCAGCCATTCCCTGATGCAGTTGCTGTGGCCGAACTACATGCGGCCGCTGCCGGCGTTCAGCATTTTGCAGTTCGATCCGTTGAAGCGTTCCGGGCCGGCGTTGAGGGTCGAGCGTGATACGCCGGTGGAGAGCGTGCCGGTCGATGATGTGCGTTGCCGTTTCCGTACGTGCTACCCGACCGAGGTGTTGCCGCTGGATCTGGCCGCGCTGAATTACTCGGTAAAGGGTGACGGTTCGCTGTTGAGCCTGCGCCTGGAGATGAGCGCGGATGGTCACCTCGGCGAGTTGGAGCTGAGCCGTCTGCGTCTGCACTTTGCCGGTGAGCGCTACATCAGCCAGATGCTGTACCTGAGCCTGTTGCGCAACCTCGAAGGCATCGAGCTGATCCCGCTGGACGGCGCCGGCAAGCCCATCAACGGCGTAAGCGGTCAACCGATGGCGTTCAAGATGCCCGGCGACCGTGTGCAGCCGGTGGGTTTTGCCGAAGAGGAAGCGTTGATCCCGTATCCGCTGAACACCTTCCGCGGCTATCGCTACCTGCAGGAGTATTTCGCTTTCCAGGACAAATTCCTGTTCGTTGATATCAACGGTCTGGACCTGCTCAAGGCATTGCCGGAAGACACCCTCAAGCAAATGCGCGGCCTTGAATTGCGCTTCGATATTCGCAAGAGCGGCATCATGCGGATGCGTCCGACCCTGGACAACGTGAAGCTCTATTGCACGCCGATCGTCAACCTGTTCGAGCACGATGCGCTGCCGATTCGCCTCGACGGCAAACAAGACGAATACCTGCTGCTGCCGGCCGAATACGACCTGGAAAACTGCGGCGTGTTTTCGGTGGAAACCGTGACTGGCTGGAAGCCCGGCGGTCTCGGTTATCAGGAATACGTGCCGTTCGAATCCTTCGAGCACGACCCGAGTTTCGATGTGCCCAACAGCCGTCCGCATTACAGCATCCGCCAGCGTTCGTCCTTGCTGCACGACGGCCTCGACACCTACCTGAGCTTCGGCATCCGCCATACCGAAGCCCACGAAACCCTGTCGATCGAGCTGATGTGCACCAACCAGAACCTGCCGCGCAAGCTCAAGCTCGGCGACATCCGCATGGCCTGTGAAGAGACGCCGGAGTTTTTGAGCTTCCGCAACATCACCCCGGCTACCTCGAGTTTCGCGCCGCCGCTGAACCGCGACTTCCTCTGGAAGCTGATCAGCAACATGTCGCTCAACTATCTGTCGCTGGCCGACGTCAACGCGTTGAAGGTGATTCTCGAAACCTACGACCTGCCGCGCTACTACGACCAACACGCGGAAAAAGTCAGCAAACGCCTGCTGGGCGGGCTCAAGTCGATCAAGCACCAGCATGTCGACAGATTGCACCGAGGGTTGCCGGTTCGCGGGTTGCGCACCGAGCTGACCATCGACCCGGAAGGGTATATCGGCGAGGGCGACCTGTTCGTGTTCGCTTCGGTTCTTAACGAGTTTTTCGCGCTTTACGCCAGTCTCAATTCGTACCACGAGCTGCGGGTAAAAAGCACACAGGGAGAGGTGTACCAATGGACACCACGTATGGGCCTGCAGCCCCTGCTTTAAGCGGGCTGACCCGGGTAATACGCGAGTACTCGCTGTTTCAGGCCGTGCTGCTGGTGATCGACCGGCTGCGCGATGCACACCCGCACCTGAGCGAAGACGACCTGTACGACCAGCTGGAATTCCAGGCCAATCCGAGCCTGGGTTTCCCTGGCAGCGACGTCGATCGCGTGGAGTTTTTCGAAGAACACGGGATGAGGCGAGCGCGTCTGCGTTTCAACCTGATCGGCCTGGTCGGCTCCGGTTCGCCGTTGCCTGCGTTTTATGGCGAACAAGCGCTGGGTGACAGCGAAGACGGCAACCCGACCCGTAACTTTCTCGACCTGTTTCACCATCGCCTGCAACGGCTGATGCTGCCGATCTGGCAAAAGTATCGCTACCGCGCGAGTTTCCAGAGTGGCGCGCTCGACCCGTTTTCGGCGCAGCTGTTTGCCCTGATCGGCCTCGGCGGCGAAGAGATCCGCAAGGCCCAGGAACTGAACTGGAAACGCCTGCTGCCGTACCTCGGCCTGCTCAGCTTGCGGGCGCACTCGGCGGCGTTGATCGAAGCGGTGCTGCGCTACTACTTCAAGCACGCCGAGCTGACCATCGAGCAGTGCATCGAGCGCCGCGTCGAAATCCTCGACGAGCAACGCAATCGCCTCGGTCGCGGCAACAGCATGCTCGGCGAAGACCTGGTGCTGGGCGAACACGTACGCGACCGCAGCGGCAAATTCCGCATTCACATCCGCGAGCTCGACTGGCAACGCTTCCACGAATTCCTGCCGATCGGTTTCGGCTACCAGCCGTTGTGCGCGCTGGTGCGGTTCACCCTGCGTGACCCGCTCGATTACGACATTCGCCTGGTGCTGCGCCAGGAAGAAATCCGCGAACTTCGCATCGGTGAGCAGAACGCCTGTCGCCTGGGGTGGACCAGTTGGCTCGGCCGCGAAAAAGCGGACGGCGTGGTGACCCTGGGCAGCAAAATTCATTAAGGACAGATGACACATGATCAACGTAGACCTGCAACAACTTATCCAGGCGCTGGACGCCGAAACCCGTCGTGACCTGGAAAGTTCTGCCGAACGCTGCGTCGCCCGTGGCGGCAGCAAGATCCTCGTCGAAGACTTGCTGCTGGGCCTGCTGGAGCGTCCGCAAGGCCTGCTCGCCCGGGCATTGCAGGATGCCGAAGTGGACGCTGGTGAGCTCAGCGCCGCGCTGCAATCGCGGGTCGAGCACAGCGCCTCGCGCAACCCGGTGTTCGCCCCGGAACTGGTGCAGTGGCTGCAAGATGCCTTGCTGGTGGCCAACCTCGAACTGGGCCAGAGCCAGGTCGAGCAGGCTGCGTTGATCCTCGCGCTGCTGCGCAACCCAATGCGCTACGCTGGCAGCCGCTATCAGTCGTTGCTGGCCAAGCTGAACATCGAGCGCCTGAAAGAATTCGCCCTGTCGCAGAAAGAACAACCGGCCACCGGCAAACCGGCGGTGCCCGGCGAATCGCTGCTGGAGCGCTTCACCCACAACCTGACCCAACAGGCCCGCGACGGCAAACTCGACCCGGTGCTGTGCCGCGATGGCGCGATCCGTCAGATGGTCGACATCCTCGCTCGTCGCCGCAAGAACAACCCGATTGTGGTGGGTGAAGCGGGCGTTGGTAAAACCGCTATCGTCGAAGGCCTGGCCTCGCGCATCGCCGCCGGTGAAGTGCCGCAAGTCTTGAAAGGCGTTGAGCTGCTGTCATTGGACATGGGCCTGTTGCAGGCCGGCGCCAGCGTCAAAGGCGAATTCGAACGTCGCCTCAAAGGCGTGATCGACGAAGTCAAAGCCTCGCCGAAACCGATCATCCTGTTCATCGACGAAGCCCACACCCTGATCGGCGCAGGTGGCAACGCCGGCGGTTCTGATGCGGCCAACCTGTTGAAACCCGCCCTGGCCCGTGGCGAGTTGCGCACCATCGCCGCCACCACCTGGGCGGAGTACAAAAAATACTTCGAGAAAGACCCGGCCCTGGCCCGTCGTTTCCAACCGGTGCAACTGCACGAACCGACTGTCAGCGAAGCGGTGACGATTCTGCGTGGCCTGGCTCAGGTCTACGAGAAGAGCCACGGCATCTACCTGCGCGATGACGCGGTGGTTGCTGCGGCCGAATTGTCCGCCCGTTACCTGGCGGGTCGTCAGCTGCCAGACAAGGCCGTCGACGTGCTCGACACCGCCTGCGCCCGCGTACGCATCAGCCTCGCCGCCGCCCCGGAAAGCCTGGAACGCCTGCGTGGCGAACTGGCCGAAGGTGGCCGTCAGCGTCAGGCCCTGCGTCGTGACGCCGAAGCCGGTCTGCTGATCGATCACGAAGCGCTGGACGCTCTGGAAGATCGCCTGGCCGACGCCGAAGACGAAAAGGTCGCCCTCGAAACGCTGTGGACCGAGCAGAAAGAGCTGGCCGAGCGCCTGCTGGAGCTGCGTCAGCAACTGGCCAAGGCCCGTGAGACCGCCGCTGTCGAACCGACCATCACGGTCGAGGAAGACGCCGAAGGCACCGTGATCGAAACGTTGCCGGTGGACGAAGCGCAAAGCGTTGAAACCCTGGAAACCGCGCTCAACGAAACTCACAAAGCTCTGACTGAGCTTCAGGTCAAAGAACGTCTGGTGAGCTTCGAAGTCTGCCCGCGTCTGGTCGCCGAAGTGATCAGCGCCTGGACCGGTGTGCCATTGGCGCAACTGGCCCGCGAACACAACGCCAAGGTCGCAAGCTTCGCCACCGACCTGCGCACCCGTATTCGTGGTCAGGAGCAAGCGGTTCATGCCCTCGACCGTTCGATGCGTGCCACCGCTGCTGGCCTGAACAAACCTGATGCACCGGTCGGCGTGTTCCTGCTGGTCGGCCCGAGCGGCGTCGGCAAGACCGAAACCGCGCTGGCCCTCGCTGATTTGCTGTACGGCGGTGATCGTTTCATCACCACCATCAACATGTCCGAGTTCCAGGAGAAGCACACCGTGTCGCGCCTGATCGGTGCGCCGCCGGGCTACGTCGGTTACGGCGAGGGCGGCATGCTCACCGAAGCCGTGCGGCAGAAACCGTACTCGGTGGTGTTGCTTGATGAAGTCGAAAAAGCCGACCCGGACGTGCTCAACCTGTTCTACCAAATCTTTGACAAAGGCGTGGCAAACGACGGGGAAGGGCGCGAGATCGATTTCCGCAACACGCTGATCCTGATGACCTCGAACCTGGGCAGCGACCGCATCAGCGAACTCTGCGAAGACGGCGCGCGGCCGACCGCCGAAGTCCTCGAAGAAACCATTCGCCCGGTGCTCAGCAAACACTTCAAGCCGGCATTGCTGGCGCGCATGCGCGTGGTGCCTTACTACCCGGTGGGCGGCCCGGTGCTGCGCGAGCTGATCGAAATCAAACTCGGTCGTTTGGGCGAGCGCCTGAACCGCCGTCAGCTGGATTTCACTTACTCCCAGGACCTTGTCGATCACCTGGCTGAACGCTGCACTCAAAGCGACAGCGGTGCGCGCCTGATCGACCACTTGCTCGACCTGCATGTGCTGCCGCTGGTGGCCGACCGTTTGCTCGATGCGATGGCCACCGGTGAAAGCCTCAAGCGCGTGCATGCGACGCTCGACGGCAATGCCAGTGTGACGTGCGAGTTCGCCTGAGGTGGGTGTGATGTTCACTCAAGTGCCGCAACCGCTGGTCTATGCCGAAGCCTTGCTGGCGCAGTTCGCCAGCCTGTCGCGGGCGGCGGACAGCGCTGTGCTGCTGGGTGACTTCGTGCGCGGCCTGGCCGAGCTCAGCGGTTGCGAGCTGACGCAGTTGTACCTGCTGGATGCGACCCACACTTGCCTGGGGATGAACGCCGAGTGCCTGAACGGCGTTCTGCAACCCCGGGAAGGGGCCAGCCTGCCGGCGGATTACAACGGTGAACAACTGCTGCAATTCGCCCTGTGCCAGAACCGCGTGGTGTGCCTCAGCGAGCTGAGCGGCAGCCTGCACGAAACCAGTTTCCTGCCGCTCCAGGCCACGCCCTGGCAGTCGCTGCTGTGTGTGCCGCTGGTCAATCAGCAGAAGGCTGTCGAAGGGTTGCTGCTGTGCGCCAGTCGCCGGGTAATCGACCTGCAAGGCTTTGCCGATTCCCTCGGTCAACTGGGCTCGTTCGTGCTCGGTCAACTGCACTTGCTGCAGCGTTTGCGTCAGCCGACCGGTGATACACGCCCGGCGCCGCTCAACGTCCCGAGCGCCAGCGGTTATGGCCTGATCGGCAAGAGTGCTGCGATGCGCCAGACCTACTCGTTGATCAGCAAAGTCCTGCACAGCCCGTACACCGTGCTGCTGCGCGGCGAAACCGGCACCGGCAAGGAAGTGGTTGCGCGAGCGATTCACGATTGCGGCCCGCGCCGGTCCCAGGCGTTCATCGTGCAGAACTGCGCGGCGTTCCCCGAGAACCTGCTGGAAAGCGAGCTGTTTGGCTACCGCAAAGGCGCCTTCACCGGTGCCGATCGCGACCGCGCCGGGCTGTTCGATGCGGCCAACGGCGGCACCTTGCTACTCGATGAAATCGGCGACATGCCGCTGTCGCTGCAAGCCAAGTTGCTGCGGGTATTGCAGGAAGGCGAGATCCGCCCGCTGGGTTCCAACGACACCCACAAAATCGACGTGCGGATCATCGCCGCGACGCACCGGGATTTGTCGGTGCTGGTCAGCGAAGGCAAGTTCCGCGAGGACTTGTACTATCGCCTCGCGCAATTCCCGATCGAATTGCCGGCGCTGCGTCAGCGCGAAGGCGACATCCTCGACCTGGCACGGCACTTCGCCGACAAGGCTTGCGCGTTTCTGCAGCGCGATGCGGTGCGTTGGTCCGATGCGGCGCTGGATCACCTGTCCGGTTATACCTTCCCCGGCAACGTTCGCGAACTCAAGGGTTTGGTCGAGCGCGCGGTGCTGCTGTGCGAGGGCGGCGAGTTGCTGGCCGAGCATTTCTCCCTGCGCATGGAAGCCATGCCGGAAGACAGCAGCCTGAACCTGCGCGAACGCCTGGAGCAGGTCGAACGCAGTCTGCTGCTCGATTGCCTGCGCAAAAACGACGGCAACCAGACCCTCGCCGCCCGCGAACTCGGACTGCCACGGCGCACGCTGCTGTACCGCCTCGGGCGACTGAATATCAATTTGGGTGACTTCGATGGCTGATCTCGATTTCTGCCACCCGATCACCTTGGTTGGAATGCCAACTGTGGCCAGTGAATTCCCTGTGGCGAGGGAGCTTGCTCCCGCTGGGCGGCGAAGCAGCCCCAAAACCATGCGCCGCGGTGCTTCAGTCAGACCACATCTGCTGATTTACGACTGCTGCGCAGCCGAGCGGGAGCAAGCTCCCTCGCCACAGAGGCCGGCTTCAAGGCCTCAGGCCAGAGCGCTCGGCCTCACCTCATTCGCTTCTGATAGCGCCACCCGAAAGGGTCGGCGCTTTGTGCTTTGTCTACCCCTGGAGACCCTCTGATGCCTGTTCGTCACTGGCAAGCCGTCCTGCTGACCCTCGTCGTTCTATGCGGCCTCGGCGGCTGTAGCGGCAATTACAAATACAACGACAACACCTATCGCCCATTGGGTGATCCGCAGGCGGTCAATCGCGGCAAGTGACCGCAAGGAGCATCATCATGGAACTGGTTTTCGAAATGCTGAACACCAAGCAGTTCGTGCCCACGGATTTGTGCCAGAAGACCTTCAAACAGGCCGGTGGCGTGATCGGCCGGGGCGAGGATTGCGATTGGATCATCCCCGACCGCAAGCGTCACCTGTCCAACCACCACGCGGTGATCAGCTACCGCGAAGGTACGTTTTTCCTGACCGATACCAGCAGCAACGGTATCCAGGACAGCGAAAGCGGCGCGCGCCTGCGCAAGGGCGAGCCGATGCGCATCGAGCACGGCAGCGTGTATGTGCTGGGTGACTTCGAGATTCGCGCGCGACTGGTGCGCGACCCGGCGACGTTCGACGTCGAAGTCGGCCGCCCGCAAGCGGCAGGCAGCATCATTCCGGACGACGCGTTCCTCGACCTCGACCCGCTCAATGCTCTTGACCAGCAAGAGCGCGTGTACTCGGAAATCGAGGAGCTGATTTCCCCGAGCACGGTGATCGAGGACACCCGTCAGCGCGCCGACTACGCGCGCATCGACATGGAAAGCCTGATGGTGCCGGAGCTGATCGCCGCCCCGGCAGAACCAGCGCCAGCCCCGCCGCCAAAAGCGGTGGAGCGTCAGAGCGAAGGTTTTTGGGAGCACTTCGGTGCGGCGTTGGGCGTGGATCTCAAAGGCCTCGATCACGATGCCCGCGAAGCCCTGGCCCTGAACGCCGCACGCCTGCTCAAGCAGAGCGTTGGCGGTTTGCAGCAGAGCCTGCGCACCCGCAGCGAGCTGAAAAACGAACTGCGCCTGGCCCAGACCACCGTGCAAGGCAGCCAAAAGAACCCGTTGAAATTCGCCGTCGATGCCGGTGAAGCGCTGGGCATTCTGTTGCACGGCAACAAGCCGGGCCAATTGCCGGCCGAGCAAGCGATCTCCCGTGCGTTCCGCGACTTGCAGGCGCATCAGGTGGCCTTGCTGACCGCCAGCCGCGCCGCCGTTCGCGGCACTCTGGAGCACTTCTCGCCACAACAGCTGACCCTGCGTTTCGAGCGAGACAACAAGCCGTTGCTCGCCACCTCCGGCAGTCGCTGGAGAGCTTATGGGCGTTATCACCAGGCCCTGCGTCAGGACGATGACTGGAGCGAGCGCCTGCTGGCCCGCGACTTCGCCCAAGCCTACGAAGAACAGATTCGCCTGATTTCCACCCTTCACACCGACCACCAAGGATGATGCGCATGTCTCGCTGTTCCACCGCTTTTTTCAAGATGCTGACGGCGTTCGCTGCTTTGGTGCTGCTGGCCGGTTGCTCGTCGCTGTCGCCGTATTCCACCGTGACCAAACTCAACCTGAAGCTGACCGCCAGCGATCAATTGAACCCGGACCTCAACGGTCGTCCGTCGCCGATCGTCGTGCGCCTGTTCGAGCTCAAGCACCCGGTGGCCTTCGAGAACGCTGATTTCTTCAGCCTCTACGAACGCGCCAAGGAATCCCTGGCCCCGGACCTGGTGGCCAGCGAAGAACTGGAACTGCGCCCAGGCGAAACCGTCGAGCTCAAGCTCAGTGTGGAAGAGGGCAGCCGTTACGTTGGCGTGCTCGCCGCCTACCGCGACCTGCCGGAAACCAAGTGGCGCTACACCGTGCAAATCACTCCGGTGCAAGTCACCGCGGCTGACCTGACCCTCGATCAGGCCGGCATCCGCAACACCCACGAAGCGCTCGCCAAGGCGGATGACTGAACATGAATGCCCATAAAGTCATTTGGCAGGAAGGCATGCTGCTGCGTCCGCAGCACTTCCAGCACAACGATCGTTATTACGACCACCAGATGAAGACCCGCACCCAGTTGCTGGGCAGCTACACCTGGGGCTTCCTCAATCTGGAAATCGACTTGCAGTTCCTCAACATGGGCAAACTGGTGATCAGCCAGGCCTCGGGGATTCTGCCGGACGGCAGCCTGTTCGAACTGGGCGGCAACACCGAGCCGTTGGCCCTGGATGTGCCGCCGAACACCGGTAACACGCCGATCTACCTGGCGCTGCCGCTGGTCACCGGTAACCACATCGAGGCTCGCCGCCCGGAGCAATCCGACGTGCTGGCGCGCTACACCGCGTACGAAGCGGAAGTCGCCGACTCCAACGCCGGCGACGACTCCGCCAGCCAGGTCAGTTGCGCCCGTCCGGATTTCCGCCTGTTGCTCGGTGAGCAGCAGAGCGATCAGGCCTACGTGAAACTGAAGATCTGCGAAGTGCTCGACACCACGCCCGACGGCGTGATCAGCCTCGACCCGGATTTCGTGCCGACCTACATTCAGGCGCACTCGTCCAGCTACCTGCTGTCGTGCCTCAAAGAAGTGATCAGCATGCTCGGCCACCGGGGCGACACCATTGCCGACCGGATCCGCTCCAACGGCAAGGTCGGTGGCGCGGAAGTCGGCGACTTCATGATGCTGCAACTGATCAACCGCACTGAGCTGTTGCTGCGCCATTATCTCGGCCTGGAACAGGTTCACCCGGAAGAGTTGTACCGCACGCTGCTGACCATGCTCGGTGACCTGGCGACGTTTTCCAGCGACAGCAAACGCCCGCGTCTGGACAGCCGTTACCAGCACAGCGACCAGGGCGCGAGCTTCCGCAAACTGATGGAAGCGATTCGTCAGGTGCTGTCGATGGTGCTCGAGCAGCACGCCATCGAACTGGTGCTACAGGCGCGTCAGTACGGAATCATCGTGTCGCCGTTGCACGACCACAAACTGCTGGGCTCGGCCTCGTTCGTGCTCGCCGCCAGTGCCAACTGCGACTCCGAAGAACTGCGCCATCGCTTGCCGGCGCACCTCAAGGTCGGCCCGGTGGAGCGCATCCGCCAACTGGTCAACCTGCACCTGCCGGGCATCAAGGTCAAACCGTTGCCGGTGGCCCCACGGCAGATCGCGTTCCACTCCAACAAAACCTATTTCATCCTCGAACTCAGTTCCGAAGACCTGGCGCAACTCGAGCGCTCCGGCGGCTTCGCGTTCCACGTGTCCGGCGAATTCGCCGAGCTTGAACTGAAATTCTGGGCCATCAGGAACTGACCGACATGATCAAGGACATGGAACACACCCAGGACGACAAAACCGTCCTGCTCGACCGCCAGGGCCACGGCCCGGCCTCGAGTCCGCTGACTGACTTCGCGGCACCGCCGCGTTTTGAACAGTTGGAAGAACGGATGATCTACGCAGCACGTCTGCGCCCGGCCGAAGCGTTCAACATCAGCCTCAACTCGCTGGTGGCGGCGGCGTCCGAGCTGCTGTCGGAAGTGGTGCGGCTCAAACACAGCGACACCCGCGAAGACCTGTACGCGCTCAACGAACGGCTGACCGCCGGGCTGAAACTGTTTGAAGTGCGGGCGCTGCACAACGGTGCCGAAAGCAGCCAGGTGATGGCCGCCCGTTACGTGCTCTGCACCGTGGTCGACGAAGCTGTCGTGACCACGCCGTGGGGCAACGAAAGCGAGTGGTCGCAGATGAGCCTGCTCAGCAGCTTCCACAACGAAACCTTCGGTGGCGAGAAGTTCTTCCAGCTGCTGGATCGCCTGTCGAAAAACCCGGTCAAGCACCTGCCGATGCTGGAGCTGATGTACCTGTGCCTGTCCCTCGGCTTCGAAGGCAAGTACCGCGTGCAGGCCCGCGGCATGCTCGAGCTCGAAGGCATCCGCGACGCCTTGTATCGGCAGATTCGCCAACTGCGCGGCGACGTGCCTCGCGAGTTGTCGCCGCATTGGGAAGGCTTGAACGATCAGCGTCGCAGCCTGGTGCGCATCGTGCCGGCGTGGATGGTGGTGCTGTTCACCTTGGTCTGCCTGGTGGTGATGTACTCGGGCTTTGCCTGGGTTCTGGGCGAACAACGCGAAACCGTTCTGCAACCTTATCAGCAGCTTGATCCGGCCACGGCTCAGCCGCAGTCGAAGCCGTAAACAGGGACGTGTGATGAAAAAGTTTTTCAAGAAAGTCGGCGCATTCCTGCGTCAGACCTGGGTCTGGACCCTGTTGCTGGTGCTGTTCGTTGCGCTGTTGGTGTGGTTCGTCGGACCGCTGCTGGCGGTCAATGACTACAAGTTCTGGGAAGGTTCGACCTCCCGTTTGCTGACCATCAGTGTGCTGTTCCTGATCTGGGGCCTGACCATGGTCTTCGTCAGCTGGCGCGCCGGTGTGCGCAAAAAGGCTGTGGAAGCCACCGAAGACGGCCAGGACCGCATTCGCCGTGAAGAGCTGATCGACGAAGAAGAGAAAGAGTTGAAGGTGCGTTTCAAGGACGCCCTGAAAACCCTGAAGACGTCGAGCCTGTATCGCGGTCGCAGCGAGCGCTGGCGCAGTGATTTGCCGTGGTACTTGTTGATCGGCCCGCAGGGCAGCGGCAAGACCAGCCTGCTGGACTTCTCGGGCCTTGAGTTTCCGATCAACAAGATCGACCGCAAACTCACCCGCGACACCCTCGGCACGCGGCACTGCGACTGGTACTTCGCCGACCACGGCGTACTGATCGACACCGCCGGGCGTTACCTGACCCAGCCGGATGCCGAAGTCGATGGCAGCGCCTGGAGCACCTTGCTCGACCTGCTGCGCAAGCGTCGCCGCAACCGTCCGTTGAACGGCGTGCTGGTGACCATTCCGGTGGAAACCCTGCTGGGCGGCAGCGAACAGGACCTCGAAACCCTGGCCCGCCAGGTACGTGCGCGTCTGCAAGACGTGCATCAGAAACTGCACGTCGATGTGCCGATTTATCTGGTGTTGAGCAAGGCCGATCGCCTGCTCGGCTTCGACGAGTTCTTCGATCAACTGACCCGCGAAGAAAGCGATCAGGTCCTCGGCACCAGCTTCCGCAAAGAGCAGAGCGGCACCGATGTGACCGTGCTGCGCGCCGAGTTCGAAGAGCTGCTGCGTCGCCTCAACAGCCAGGTGATCATGCGTATGCACCAGGAGCGCGACACCCAGCGCCGTGGCCGTATCCTCGACTTCCCGCATCAACTGGGGCAGATCGGCGAGCGCCTGTGCCTGTTCGTCGACCTGGCGTTCACCGGTAACCGCTACCAGCGTGTCAGTCAGTTGCGCGGCTTCTACCTGACCAGCGCACCGCACCTGACCCAAGAGATGGACCAGACCACCGCCGGCATCGGCGCCAGCCTGGGCATGAACGCCGGCATGCTGCCGACCCTGCGCAGCGGCCGTTCGCGGTTCATTCACCATTTGCTCAGCCGGGTGATCTTCCCCGAGGCCGACCTGGCCGGTCTGGACAAGCGCGAGCGCAGCCGCATCCACTGGGGCCAACGCGCCCTGTACGTGGGCGCACTTGCAGCACTGGCGCTGTTCGGCATGCTCTGGGCGGGCGGCTTCTCGGCCAACTATGAGCGTCTGGAAAACCTGCGTTCCCTGGCACAAACCTGGAACCAGCAACGCTCGGCCCTGACTGCGCGCGATGATTCCATGGCGGTGCTCAAGACCCTCGACACCAGCTACGCGGCGACGCAAGTCTTCCCGAACAAAGGCGACGTGTCGTACCACGAGCGCGGCGGCCTGTACCAAGGCGAAGATGCCAATCCGGTGGTCAAGAGCGCCTACGAGCGTGAACTTGAAGCGCAATTGCTGCCACGGGTTGCGACGCTGCTCGAAGGGCAGATCCGCGCCAACATGAAGGACCGCGAACGCTTGCTCAACAGCCTGCGCGCGTACCTGATGCTGAACATGAAAGATCGCCGCGATGCGGCATGGCTCAAGGATTGGGTCGCCACTGACTGGTCCCTGCGCTACGCCGGCAACACAGCGGTGCAGAACGGTTTGAACACCCACTTCGAGCGTTTGCTCAAGCAGCCGTTTATCTACCCGCTCAATGAACAACTGGTGGCGCAGGCGCGTCAGGTACTGCGCAGCGAGTCGCTGGCCAACGTGGTTTACCGGATGCTGCGCGAGCAGGCTCGCAACCTGCCGGAATACCGCCTGAGCCAACACATCGGCCCGCAGGGTTCGTTGTTCGTCGGCACTGATTATGTGATCCCGGGGTTCTACACCCAGCAAGGCTATCAGCAGTACTTCTCGGTCCAGGGTGCTGCGCTGGTCACCGATATCCTGCGTGACAACTGGGTGCTGGGCGAAGGCTCGGGCATCAGCGGCATGGACTTGCGTCGCTTGATGGTCGAACTGGAGCAACTGTACTTCCGCGACTACGCCAACTTCTGGAGCGAAGCCGTGGGCCAGGTAGCACTGCCCGCGATCAGCGATTTCAGTGAGGGTGCCGAGCAACTGGCGGGCCTGACGTCGGCCAATTCCCCGGTGCTGCAACTGCTGGTGGAAGTGCGCGAGAACACCCGTTTCCCGGCGGAAGCCGAACCGGTTGATGAAGCCGCCGATGCCGCCGCGAAACTGGGCGAGCAGAAGGGCAAGCTCGGCAAGTTGGGCAAACTGGCGTCGGCCGCAGCGGACGCGGCGTCTGACATGGCCGCGACCAAAAACCTGCCGGACACCGCGAAGAAATCCCTGCAACGTCGCTTCGAACCATTGCACCGCTTGCTGGATGACAACAACGGCCCGGCCGCTGATTTGACTCCGGCCCTGCAAGCCCTCAACGACCTGCAAATGCAAATGGCCAGCCTGGCCCGCGCCAGTTCACCGGAGCAGGCCGCGTTCGAAATGGCCAAGACCCGCATGAGCGGCCAGCGTGATGCGCTGAGCACCCTGCGCAATGCGTCGAACCGTCTGCCGCGTCCGGTGAGCGTGTGGTTCAACGTGCTGGCCGAAGACACCTGGCGTCTGGTGCTCAACGATTCCTACCAGTACCTGAACCAGCGTTATCAGAGCGAGCTGTACAGCTTCTACGGCAAGGCGATCAACAAGCGTTACCCGTTCAGCGCCCACAGCACCAGCGACGTCGCGATCAGCGATTTCCGCGAGTTCTTCAAGGCCCAGGGCATCGCCGATCGGTTCTTTGATACCTACATGCGTCCATTCGTCAGTGGCGACCCAGGCAACTACCGCCTGCGCAGCATTGACGGTCACAGCATGCCGATCTCCAAGGTCTACCTCGACCAGATGGCCGCGGCACAAGTGATCCGCCAGAGCTTCTTCGCCATCAACCCGGCCGAGCCGCAAGTGCAGTTCAAACTGGAGCCTTACACCCTCGACCCGGCGGTCAGCCGTTCCGAGTTCAAGTTTGGTGACAAGACCATTGAATACCGCCACGGCCCGATCGTGCCGGTGTCGTTCAAATGGCCGACCGACGCTGAAGACGGTCGCACCAGCCTGGTCCTCGACAAAATGGCCGGCCGCCCGATCGGTATCGAGAAGAACACCGGCCCATGGTCGCTGTTCCGTCTGTTCGACCTGATGCAGACCGAGTACCTGACCGGTCGCGACGTGCTGGTGCTCAAGGCAGACGTGGGTGGCCTGCGCGCCAACTACTTGCTGTCGAGCCAGCGCACGCCGAACCCGTTCGACATGGGCGTGCTGCGTACCTTCCGTATGCCGGTGCAGCTCTGATGCTGGTTGCCAGCCCCTGGCGCAGCGCTGCGCGTACCGATCCGGGCAAGGTTCGGGCGCGCAACGAAGATGCCTTTCTCGACTGTCCACAGCAGGGGCTGTGGGTGGTCGCGGACGGCATGGGCGGTCATCAGGGTGGCGACATCGCCAGCCAGTTGATCGTCGCCAGCCTGGCGGAATTGCCGGTGCAGGACGACTTCGACGAACGACTCAAAGGCATTCGCCAGTGCTTGCACTGGCTCAACCGCCGCTTGGGTCAGGAGTTGACCGTCACCGCCGGGCGTCACGACAGCATCATGGGCAGCACCGTGGTGGCGCTGCTGGTGGAAGGCAATCGCGCGGCCTGCATCTGGGCCGGCGACAGCCGCTGCTACCTGTGGCGCGGCCAGCGTTTGTATCAGCTGTCCAAGGACCATTCGCTGCAACAGCAACTGATCGACGAACAGAACATGAGCGTCGAAGACGCTCGCGCACATCCTGCCGCTCATGCGCTGACCCGTGCGGTCGGCGCTGCCGAGCAACTGACGCTGGATGTGTTGGAACTTGAGGTCTATCCCGGCGATGCGTTTCTGTTGTGCAGCGACGGTTTGTATCAAGGGCTGACTAGCGATGCCCTGGGCAACGCCCTGAGCCTGACCGCGCCGCACGTTGCGCTGGAGCGTCTGTTCGACGGCGCTCTGCGTGGCTCGGCCCGGGATAACCTGACTGCCGTGGTGATCCGCCAATGACTGAACTCATGCCACCGATCGACGACCTGCTGGTGACCGAGGAAGAAGCCAATAACCTGACTTACTTCGCTTTCGCCACGTCGCTAAACGGAAAGCCGCATCAGGCCAAACCTGCGCTGGCGCCGACCCGGGCCAGCATCAGTGAACTGCCCGACGTGCTGGCGGGACGTTACCGCATCGAGCGTCTGCTCGGTGCCGGTGGCATGGGCGCGGTTTACCGTGCTCGGGATCTGCTGCGCGAACAGTTCGGCGATCCCGACCCTTACATTGCGCTGAAAATCCTCAGCGAAGAATTTGCCGAATCGCCGGACGCCAGTGCCTTGCTCTACAGCGAGTTCACCCTGACCCGACGATTGCGCCACGACAACGTGCTGCGTTTGCACACCTTTGAAGTGGACACCGACTGCCAGCGGGCCTTCATCACCATGGAACTCATGCGTGGGCTGACCCTGGACAAATTACTCTGCGAGCGGCCCCTGGGCCTGCCGTGGTTCGAGCTGCGCGACATCGCGCTGCCGCTGCTTGATGCGCTGGCCTACACCCACGCTCGCGGCGTGCTGCACGGCGACCTGAAGCCGAGCAACGTGATGCTCAGCGAAGAGGGCGTGCGCCTGTTCGACTTCGGTCTTGGCCAGGCCGAAGAGGGCATCTTGCCCGGTCTGCCGCACCTGAGCCGAGACCGCTTCAACGCCTGGACCCCCGGCTACGCCGCCCCCGAACTGCTCGAAGGCCAACCACTCTCGGCCAGCGCGGACGTGTACGGCGTGGCCTGCGTGCTCTATGAATTGGCGGGCGGCAAACACCCGTTCCGCCGCTTGCCGTCGACCGAGGCCCGCGACGGCCACCTCGACCGCGAGCTGCACGCACCTCGGAATCTACCCAAACACTGCTGGCCAGCCCTGCGAACGGCGCTGGCTTTCGATGCGGCCAAGCGCACCATCACCGCCGCCCAATTGCGTGACGCCCTGGGCGCCACTTCGTCTTTGCTGCAACGCCTTCGACTGCGGGCGTAACGGATGACTACCGAACAGGGAGCAAGCAATGTTCAACTCAGCTAACGAAACGCACTTCAGCCTCACAGTCGAAGACTACGTCGGCGACCTGCAAGTGCTGTCGTTCACCGGCACCGAAGGCATCAGCCAGCCGTATCGCTTCGACCTGGAACTGGTCAGCGAAAACCCGGACCTGGACCTGGAAAAACTCCTGCACAAGCAAGCCTTTCTGGCGTTTGATCCGAAGGGTTCTGGCATCCACGGCCAGATCTACCGCGTCGCCCAAGGCGATGCCGGCAAGCGCCTGACCCGCTACAAAATCTCCCTGGTGCCGCACCTGCAATACCTGCATCACCGTACCAACCAGCGCATCTACCAGCAGATGTCGGCGCCGAAAATCATCGCCCTGATCCTCGAAGAACACGGCATCAAGGGCAACGCCTACCGCTTCCAGCTGAGCACCCCGTGCCCGGACCGCGACTACTGCGTGCAATACGACGAAACCGACCTGCACTTCGTCCAGCGCCTGTGCGAAGAAGAAGGCATTCACTACCACTTCCAGCACAGCGAAAAAGCCCATCTGCTGGTGTTCGGCGACGACCAGACCGTGTTCCCCAAACTCGGCCAGCCCACCGCCTACGTCCAAGGCAGCGGCATGGTCGCCGACGAACCGGTGATCAAAGGCTTCAAACTGCGCCTGGAAACCCGCACCGGCCGCGTCACCCGTCGCGACTACGACTTCGAAAAGCCCAACCTGCGACTCGAAGCGGCGTACAAACCCGACGGTGAAAGCACCGAACCGGACCTCGAAGACTACGACTACCCCGGCCGCTTCCTCGACCGCGCCCGCGGCAAATTCCTCAGCCAACGCGCCCTGGAACGCCACCGCGCCGACTATCAACAAGCCGAAGGCCGTGGCGACCAGACCACCCTCGTCAGCGGCCACTTCGTGGAAATGTCCGACCACCCACGCACCGAGTGGAACGACCTCTGGCTACTCACCGAAGTCGTCCACGAAGGCAAACAGCCACAAGTGCTCGAAGAGGCGGTGACCAGCGACACCACCGACAACAAAGACGACTTCCACCAGGGCTACCGCAACCGCTTCCTCGCCACCCCGTGGAACGTGTTCTACCGCCCGGCCCTGGAACACCCAAAGCCACGCGTGCTCGGCAGCCAGACCGCCATGGTCACCGGCCCCAAAGGCGAAGAAATCCACTGCGACCAATACGGCCGCATCAAAGTGCAATTCCACTGGGACCGCGAAGGCCTGGCCGACGACAAAACCAGCTGCTGGATGCGCGTCTCATCGAGCTGGGCCGGCGACCGCTACGGCGCCATCGCCATCCCGCGCATCGGCATGGAAGTACTCGTCACCTTCCTCGAAGGCGACCCCGACCAACCGCTGGTAACCGGTTGCCTGTACCACAAGGAAAACCAGGTTCCCTACGACCTGCCAGCGAACAAAACCCGCACCGTCTTCAAAACCCTCAGCTCACCGGGGGGCGGCGGGTACAACGAACTGCGGATTGAAGACAAGAAAGGGGCGGAGCAGATCTTCATCCATGCCCAGCGGGATTGGGATGAAAACATTGAGCATGATCAGAAGATTCGGGTGGGGAATGAACGCCACGACACAGTGGTGAAGAACACCTATACCGAGCTGAAGGCCGAAGAACACCGCACCACGATTGCCGATCGCAAGACTGAAGCGCGGATGGATGATCACCTGACGGTGGGGCAGAACCAGCACATCAAGCTGGGGACTGCTCAGCTGACCAGTGCTGGGAAGGAGATTCACCTGAAGGCTGGGGACAAGATTGTCATCGAAGCAGGGATGGAGCTCACGGTTAAGGCCGGGGGGAGTTTTATCAAGCTCGATGCCGGTGGGGTTACCGTGGTTGGGCCGGTGGTGAAGATTAATGCCGGTGGATCGGCGGGGAGTGGGACCGGGATCGGGATTAAGCCACCGGTACTGCCGGGGGCGGCGGATAAGGATAAGGCGGGGAGTTTGATGGATCAGGCGTTGGGGAATGCGGTGCCTGAGAAGGTTAAGCCAACTGTCGATTACCCTTTCTCGCTATGAACGGACGGACAAGCGTCAATATGAACAAGGAATTTTTTGAATGATCATTAGCCCTCCTTTTATTCCTGCTCCGGTGGCGGGGGAGTCCGACGAGGCTTTTTTGGCGCGTGCCATGGTTGGCGGTATTCCTGGCGATGGCGGTTATCCGTTGAGCTTTGATCTTAACTGGCATGGAGGTATTCACCTGGTCGCTCCGCAGGACGGTCAAAGTGTTTTGCCCGTTCGCGCTATTTCTGATGGGACGTTAGCGTACTTTCGCAATCCAACGCCTGAGAGCAATGATCCGAATCACCCGCTGCGATATCGTGATAAATGGACTGATGACGGTTGTGTTGTTATTAAACATGAGACGGAGATAGGTGAAGGTGCGAAAGCGAAAGTTGTTTTTTATTCGATTTATATGCATCTCTCGAAAATTAACTTGGCTAGTCCGCAAAAGGGTAAAGTGATCTATCGTAAAGACTCTGTTGGAGAAGCAGGAAGTATTTATGGTGAAAAAGGAAGGATTCATTTTGAAGTAATCGCTGATCAAGGTCAGATCGCGAATCTTACTGGTAGAGATGTACGAGATTTAAACTATCAGACTGCGAGCGGAAGGGTCGATAGTTGTTGGGGGGATATGTATTTTTTTATACCGCCGGAAGTTAGAATTTATCAAAGTGCTCCGAATGATCGTGTTAGTTCACAGAATGGTTCTTCCATAATTTATCAATGCCCGGCAATGTCCGCCGGTCCTGCGCCGATTCAAGAGGGTGGCTCGCCCTCATCTTCATCATCTTCAACTCCTTTGGTTGATGGTTATGATTGGGCCGTGGCTTTAGAGCTTCAAGATGGCTTTTTTGTCCGTATGAGTTATGCAAAAGGACAGTGCCGATTGACTTCTTTTACACGCTCCGGTGTGGAGATAGGAGTGCAAGAGGAAGAGATCGATTATGAATATAATCTTTATAAGAAGTCCAAGAAGTTATACCCGCAGTCTCCTAGTGCTGGGTACGAGCTTTTGCGGTTCGGTAGAGTTTTAGGCAATGATGAACTTCAACCTTCCGACGCGGCTCACTGGAGGGAAATAAAATTCCCCGGAAAGGCTGGCGAGACAAGTAAAGTAGGATGGGTGGATTTTAATCATCTGACAGTTACCAAATTTAGTGATGCTGACTTTCCTCATTGGATGGGATGGCGACTTATTGATGATGATACTGACTCTGATAGTCATTGTCAGTCGCCATTCATTCGAGGTCTATTGAATCTAGATGCAGCCAAGGTAGTATCTGACTCAATCGATGCGGTAAGTATAGCTTCATCTCCTGTCTATGCAGGACTTTCTCCAGAAGAACAGCTAAGGTTGTCGGAAAGATATGTTGCTGAGAGAGAGCTAAATAAGGGAAGGTTGCAAAATCCAGAAGTACAAGAAAAGATTAGTCACCTTATTTGTAAATTCCCAAGTGAATGGAGCAAAAACGATTTCGATGTACGCTACGGCTGGTTGCAGAAAGTATGTGACGGCGGTCCAATGCCACAGGACAAATATCAAAAGCTAAAAGCTCATCAACAAGCGTTGGGTTTTTGGGAGGAAGCAGGTATTCCAGGTATTGAAAGCAAGCATTGGCATTTTCCACCCAAAGCTTTTATTTCATATTTCCGAAAGTGTTCATGGCTCAGTTTGGATGAGATTGCATACACGGTCCCGAAGTACCATTTTTATGATCATGTGGGCAGTACATGGGCTGTCCACATAGGAGGCGAAAATAGCCCATTTCAAATTTCACACGCTCGGGCGAAGACCCGCTTGAGTAAGTACTATTTAGAACTAAATAAGACAACTATGAGGTACAATATTACAAGTACTTTAAGGCAGTCCCATTTTCTTGCTCAGACGATGTTGGAGACAGATCGCTGGCAAGTAGTTCATGAGTACGGCTCTGGGCATCCTAATCCCAATATTCCGAAGGCACAGTATTACACTGTTTTTTTTGGCCGCGGTATCATGCAGTTAACATGGGCTGGAAACTATGAGTCGTACGGGGAGTATAGGACTTTACAATCTCTTCCCGCACCAGGAAATAATCATTATCACGATGATAGGATTACAGCTACGTCTACCCATTATTGGGAAGATCCTGTTCATACGCAGAATGGCCAAGCTGTTGTCACTGGTATTCCGAAGCGCTGGTCGCCACGTTACGATCCGTATCTCGTAGAGAGTGTACCTTACAATGCATGCGATAGCGGTGGATTCTATTGGGTGTCAAGAGTCGTTAAAATCGCTGGAGGTCTTATAAATATCAATCGCACCTGTGATAAAGGAATCACTCCTGAAATTGTAGGTGCTGTTTCTGTTTCGGTTAACGGCGGTGGCAATGGTTACCACGAAAGGCAGGCTTATGCGAAATACATATATCGTTATTTGAGCGATTCGCTTGAAGCTACAGTCTCGGAAACTTTTACAACTCCGCGACAGACCGTAATAATGAACTATTCAATGAGTAAACCATCGTGAAAAATATATTGCTTTTTGTGTGGTTGAGTTTTGCAGGTAGTGGTTATGCCAATGCGGTTGAAAAACTTGCAAAGGTTACTGAGCTTCCGAGTGCAGTGCTGGGCGCTATATCGGAAAGAAATAGCTCCGTCGTCGAGAAAATAGAAGTTGAAAACGCGGGTGTCTTGAAATGGGGGAGTGAGTATTTGGTTTTCATATCTCCAAAAAGCGACGAGAAAATTTGCTCGGTATATAAATATTCTAATGACACTTTGTTTTCGCTATTCGATGGCGTGCCCTGTGAGTTCAAAGGTGCGGCAGAGATAAATGAGTCAAGAAATACCTCCATGCCTGATGTTTTGTATAAGATTGAGTTATACCTTCCTAATCGCGGCGCAATGGCGGATGAAATGATCGCTTTGTATTTTGATGAGCAAAAGACCACATATTGCCTCAGTCGTTCTTTGTCTGACTGGTATCAGAACAGTGATAAGAAATATCCGCCGGATTTAAGCGATGGGCAGTGTGGCTATGGGCCTGGTGAGTAATATTAAAAGGAAAGCAAAGGGGGGTTATTTGTTTGGCTCGACGGCTTTGAACTTGGCGTGGATCTTAAGTAGATCGGCCTTAAATAGATCTGTCCCTGAGAAATGAGAGATAAAGTTGAAGTGGAGTCGTATGATCGGGCCGAAAGCGCCGGCTTTTGGTGGGCGGATAATGGTGCTAATAGAACAAGTGATCCAGTTGCGGATAATAAGAAATTGCAATTGGAAGTTTGCAATGATTATGACTGGAAAGCAAAGAAGTGTAATGGTGCGCTCAGTTCTGAAAGCCGCTTCAGCAATCCCACGTTAGACAGGGTTGGGCTTCATACCAATGCCGGAAGTCCTACATCAACAAAAAAGATGAATGGACTTCCCGCAAGGCGAGACGTTTTTAGTAATGTTCAGGCTGTTGTTATGAACCTATTGTATGAGAATGCAAATGCTGGAGAAGAGCTATTGCCAATGCCATCATTTGTACAAAGGCAGAAAAAATGACTAAGTTGGCTTTTTTGTATCTGTTAAGTTCGCTTTCTTTCGTACATGCTAGTGAGAGTCTGGTTGTGCAAAGCAAAGGCTGTGTAATGGAAGTGAGTAATTTTTCTGGTGTATCATTTTTTAAGACAGATGATGATATTTCATTTGTTAAGTACAAATATAAAGATGGTAGAACACAAAATATACAAATGAGCTGCGCAGCTATGAGTTTTGCAGACGCGGTAGCTAGCGGTTTTGTGCAGGAAGCTGACGGATTAAAAATTGGTACAGGGATGCACCCGCTATCTAAGGCCAGTCGTGTTTCTGGGGCCAATTGGTCTGGGTGGGAAGGAATATATTATTCCAATGCATACTGTTTTACTGCGGTGTTTGAAGCTGGTAGCGATCATGTGTTCATGATAGATACATGTGGCGACGAAGAAGATATTAAAGTGCTGAGAAAGCGAATGCTGCTGTTGCTCAAAGGCTCAAAAACCTATCATGTTGACTATGATGATGAATAAATTATATTAGGCGGATCAAAAGGGACGAGTTTAATGGTTGCGCACGACGGCTTTGGTTTTGGTGGGAGCGTAAAGAGATCTTTCTCGATTCTTATTGCGAGGAAGACACAATTTTTGCATGTTTGATGGCACAGGATATAGCGGTGGCGATGCGCTTTGTATTTTTTCGTAATTTGTTGTTTGCGTTTGTGGCGATGTCAATTTCGTCGGTATGTTTCTCTTACGATATCCGCTGTGAGGATGTTGCCGTTGAAAAAAGTCGTGAGTGTGTAGACGCATCGACGAAGGATGCGGATCGCATTCTCAATGAAAGTTACGAAGCGGTGATTGATAGGGCCGGAGCTCGGTATATATTTCAATACCAATCACAACATGAAGTACATAAAGCTTTTCTAGGCCGATTGAAAAGCTCTCAACGAGCGTGGACAAAGTTAAGAGATACGAACTGCATGCTTGAGGGTTTTGAAAAAGAGTGGGATAAAAATGCTTATTCCGCAGATGTCGATAGGTGTATAGCAAAGATGAGTCTGGAAAGAGCTGCATATTTGAACGGCATCCTACCTGCGAGTTGATAGTCTCCGAGTAAGATCGAGCGAAAAGGGGACTGATTTATTTACAAGGTAGCTTTGGCTGTTGATAAATAAATTTGTGCCCATGTTTTGTCCCATGTTTTAGACTAAATGGAATTAAGCTCTGTGGTTAAAAATATAATTTTCTTGGCATGCTCAGCATTTTTTGTATTTAGCGTTGCTATCGTTCAAGCAGAACCGTTCTATTCTGCGAAGATATTACAAGCCGACTATTCTGCGGCCCCTAACTTGAGATTGCTAATTAGAATTCAAGATGTAGAAGCGGGAAGTAATGAGCCGAGCGGCTCTACTCGAGCGGACTGTATGCGTGCTAGCAAGTCAGCTGCTCAGCCTGGGCCAACCCCTTGTTTTTCTTTCGAGCTGGATGAGGGAAATGGAAATGTCAGTGTTTTAAAGCAGACTCTGCTAAATGATCCGCAACGGGGAAGCGACCCAATTTATATTGAGTTGCTTTACAAAACGGAGCAGGAAAAAAATCAGTATGGGTGGTTTGATAATAAAACGGTCAAGCTAAGAGTTGATGACAATAATGGATTGAATAACTGGGATGCGGATCTACCTCAGAGTCTACCTCAAGTCAAAATAGTGCAAGAAAGCGATATTTATCAGTTGGTTCTGGCGGATGCGGATGCGCTGCTTAATTCGGCTTACCATGATAAGGCAAATCGTTTAAGTGACGAAAAAAGAACCGCGTTTCGTGAGGTTCAACGAGCTTGGATGAAGTTTCGGGATCTCGAGTGCGTAAAGTCTATATATGGTGAGCAATCTGCTAGTTGCTTGATTCGTCTGACCCTTGATCGTGCCAGGCAAATCGCGGTTGCTCCGCCATCAAAGTAGCTGAAATAAACTGAATAATAGGTATGTTCCATAATCAAGGATTGAAGACAGTGAAACGCTTTGTTTTAGGGTTAAACAGCGTGCTAATCGCGTTCGCGCTACTGCCGGTTTCAGCCGCGTTCGCCCAAGACGACTGCAGTGAAATCAGCTCTAGCTCGCAGGTTGTCCCGTGTTCCGAGGCTGCAAAGAATTCCGCAGATTCTCAGTTGAATACGAGCTATCACCAACTGATGGCAAGGCTTGAATCTCAATATTCAGTTGACCCGAAATTAGGGGGGGAGTATTCAACGCAGGTAAAGGAATCCCAGCGTGCGTGGATCAAATTACGGGATACGAATTGCACCGTAGAGGCGTTCGAGATTGAGGCAGCCATGCCGGCTCATGTGGCGGTTGTGAACAATTGCATTGCAAAGATGAGTCGGGAGCGTTCGGCTTATTTGGACGGGATCGCGCCTGAGACTGTGGGCCGTTCAGGCAGTGAGGGCGGGGGAAGTGCTTCGTGTCCCTCCTCAGACTTCGCGCAGTTTCTGCCAGTGTTTTCCGCCAGTGCCGAGTCCCAGAAGCGCCTTACCGCACTGGCGGTGAAAATATTGGTGTTGAAGCGGACCTCGGACCCGGGTCGATTTGAACCGCAAATTACTGCGGAGACTGGCTCCAGTTTGACGTTTCCGTTGATGGCTGCGATGGAAGGCAAGACTGAAGGGGTTGAGATCGAAACAGTAGATGACACTCACATGAACGTTGTTGATAAACGGGCCGGTAACAGCAACATCAAGATTTTTAACTTTGCTAAAAAGTCGTGCTGGTCGCTGGTGGGAATTGAGGATTGGTCGATCAGCGAGAAGGAGCTTGTCGCACCCGATAGACCCGGAATGAGCCGCGCGGAGAACCTTTGTTATCAACGTGCTGAGGGCTTGGGTGGGTTGGGGTTTCTTGAACGATACCGGCTGACTGGGGAGTTGATTGAAGCGTCCCTGGAAAACTATGTCTGTGCTGCAGAGTCGGGTGATCCACAGGCAAGTCTATCGGCGGCAAGCTTAAGTCTTTCGCAGATGGCGCCTCAGCTGGAAACCAGCAAGGTTGAGGCTTTGTTCAAAGCGGCATCGACGACAGCGAGCGGCGCGCTGGGTTATGCCACTTATTTTTGTAACGGTAATTCCACCGACTATAACGGCCCTTGCCTCCACCCCGAGCAGGCAGAAAGGGAAGTTATTCGCGCGGTTTCCATGGGATCCACAGAGGCGATGAACTACCTGGGGTCTTCTTTTGAGAGTGGTGAATTGGGAACAAAGGATATGTCCCGGGCGTTGGCCTGTTATCAGATGTCAGCTGATAAAGGTAGCCCGGGGGGGAGCGACGGCGTGAAGCGTTTGGTTTCGCAAGGCTCAGACATAAAGGCCAGTCACTGCCTGTAAATTTCGCGGTGCAGGTATAACGCTGAGGAAGGGGACGTTAAGTCCCCTTCATATTTTTCGCTACGCCTTCGCCCGATGCTCCGCCGGATTCGGCAAATCAATATGATCCAGCGCTCGCTCCACCAACAACTGCGCCCCATCCGCCATTCTGCTGAGTGCCAGGGCGACTGAGCGGCGGGTGCCTTCGATGTCGTCGGCCAGGTCGGCGGCGATGGCACTGATGGATTTCAGGTCTTCTGAGGCGTTGGCCAGGAGGGCTTCGGTGTCGATGTCGGGGGAGACGGTGAAGAGCTTGCCTTTGCGCTTGGGTTTTTCGTTGGGGGGTGGGGCGAAATGATGGTCGAGGGCGCGTTCAGCGGCTTCGTGGAGTTTTCTGGAATCGAAGGATTCGTAGGGGGATGTGGCTTCGTTTTCAGGAGGATTTGGTGTTGGCTTGAACATAGATGTAATCCCGTAATTAAGGAGCCGACACCGTTTCGCGTGCACTTCGAAAGAGGTGGCAGCTGTGCATAGGTGTGCAAGACCGGCGGGATTACCCGGCAGACCCGAAGGTCTCCCATACACAGCCGCCATAACGGTTCGCGAGCATAGAAAAATGCTCGATGAATTGCCATAACCATTGTGTATCCCGCCGGACTTGCACGTCCGTGTCACCGATTTTGCGGTGACGAACAGAGGTTATCGATGAGCGCGAGCGCTGGATAGTTCATGAACAGCCCGGCGTGTTGAAGGAAATGTCCGATGGTGTCGACGTCTACGTAGGCGGATGATTGAGCGTTTTTAAACACGACACCTGAGCCGTTTAAACCGTAGGTTTTTTGAGTGATCAACATGGATTGTATTTTTAAAAAAGGATACGGCTTCACGGCGGCGCTGATGGGCGCCGTTGTTCTGAGCCTGTTCCTTGGCGGCACGGATGCGTTCGCTGAAGATCAACCTTGCCCGTTCGACGTGCCTCAAACAGAACTGAAGGTTGCAAGCTGCGTTCAGGAAGGGGGCGTGAACGTACTCAAGCTTGTACCCCGTAACCAGCCGGACTACGCCAACAACTTCGATAGTCTCCCCACTGTCATTGTCACTGGGAAAAATCTGCAGGACATTTTGGCGGTTGTCGGAATCGACAATACACGGCGCTACAACAAGCTGATCGAACTGCCTGATGCTGAATCAATCATGGAGTTTTCGGACGCTACGGCGACAGCCAAAGCGTCGATGCAGCAGCAAGGCTGGAAGCTGCTGGACATGAAAAACGTCATTTATCCTGGGCCGGGCGGTGTTGAAGGGTTCGGATTAATCTGCAACACACTTCAAGCAGAAACAGCACAGGGCTTTGTCGTTGTTTCTCAGTGCAATACTTTTTATGAAAGCGAGAGATCAAGCCTGAAAAAGATCCTTTCCAGGATCACCTGCGAACCCCCAAAAAGTGAAGCATTCCCAGCGCTCAACACAGACTCGGGCTCTATCGTTTTCAACCACGCCAAACTGCCCGAAGACGAATCCCAAGACGCCGATGACGTCGCCATCAACGTCGATTATGTAAATTGTGCCGATGGTACAAATAAGAACATAGGCGGCCTGCCATTTTTGGCGGCCACTGGACGAGTGCAAGCGGCTTTCTTTGCGCAGGCTGAACCCGAAGCCGAGCCGATGCTATTCGTCATTCATGCGGTCGGAATCAGAGCTGATACGGGCGTTAATTATTTGGGCGAGTATTACACCACTCATGCGTATTCCCGTACGGCGGCGGGTTATGTGAGAGATGAGCGGCTGTCGAATTATTTTGGTAATGGCGGCGATATTGCGCGCGATTCCGAGTCGTCGGAGTTGATCTACACGTTCCCTTATAAAACCGCTGAGGGGATCGTCGCCAAACTCAATTCTGCCGCCTATAAACGCTGGGCAGCGGGGGACAGGGTGACGCTCACGATTAACAAAAAGACCTCGATTCACAGTTCGCCCGTTTTGGCGGACATGACGAAAATGTATTTGATCAAGGGCGACTCGGTGTTGCAGGAAGGGGTTGAGGCCGGGTGGCTGCAAATCATGTTTAAAACCCCCAAAGGAAAGGAAATTCGGGGCTGGGTTCAATGCAACGATGCCGATGGTTGTTAGTCGATTTTCTATTAGAAATTTTAGAGGCGAGACCGGTCCCGTGATTAATCACTAAATCTCCCGATTTCCTTTAGACTTGCGCCCCTCAAGGAAGACCTCAGGACACGGAATGCCAGTCCCCTCAAATACCCTTCGCCAAGCCCTGGTCGTTTGGCTATACGCCGCCGCACTGGCGCATCTGCTCGTCAGCATCCTGCTGACCTGGGCCGGCCATTCCGGTTTGCTCGACGGCTATCTGCAAACTATCGAAAAAGCCTTCTGGTTGGCCGACACCGTACCCACCGCCGCCCGCGCGCAACAAGTCTGGTGGCTCTCCCTATTCGGCGCCACGCTGCAAAGCTATTCCCTCTACATGCTCGCCCTCGTGCACTTCGGCCATCGTCTTAAAACCCCTATGGCATGGGGCTGGTTGATTGCCGGCATCGTGCTCTGGGCGCCGCAGGACATGTTGATTTCCCTCCAGGCGCAGGTCTGGTCGCATCTGTGGTTCGACAGCTTCGCGCTGCTCACTTTACTGCCTCCGCTGATCTGGCTGTATCGCCACGACCGCCGCACCTCCACCTCAACACACACCGAGTGATGCCAACCATGCCTGACTTTTCTCTCCTGGATTGGGCGATTGCTCTGCTGATTGCCCAGGCCTGCCTGGGGGCGCTCGATACCCTGTATCACCACGAACTGACGGTGGCGTTGCCGTATCGTCATAGTGCCCGGCTGGAGTTGTCGATCCACGCGATGCGCTCGTGTTTCTACGGGATTCTGTTTCTGGGCATGGCGCATCTGGCATTCCACGGCACGTGGGCGATTGTGATTGCGCTGCTGTTCGCGCTGGAGATCGGCCTGACGCTGTGGGACTTCGTGGTCGAGGACCGCAGCCGCAAGTTGCCGGCCATCGAGCGCATCATGCATACCGTGCTGGCGGTGAACGGCGGGGCTTTCTTTGCTCTGTACGGGGGGCAATTGGCGCAGTGGGCGAGTTTGCCTACCGGCCTGAGCGCTATCGATTTCGGCTGGCGTGGCTGGTTGCTGACGCTGTTCGCTATCGGCGTTACGGCTTCGGGTATTCGTGACGGATTGGCGGCGTTGCGCATGCAGCGCGAAGGTAAGCCGTCTAACCCGTTCGCTGGCGGAGCTTACAAACGGGTACTGGTGACCGGTGGCACCGGGTTTATTGGTGAAGCCTTGGTCAATCAATTGCTCGACGCCGGCCACACCGTCAGCGTGCTGGCTCGCGATCCTTTGAAAGCCGCGTACCTGTTCGACGGCCGCGCCCGTTGCCTGCGCTCGCTGAGCAAACTCGGTTACAACGAAACCTTCGACGTGGTGATCAACCTGGCGGGGGCGCCGGTTGCTGGTCCGCGTTGGAGCGCCAAGCGTCAGGCGCAACTGATCGCCAGTCGCGTCAATACCACCGAAGCGCTGATGACTTGGCTGAAAAATGCCACGCATAAACCGGCGCTGTGGATTCAGGCGTCGGCCATTGGTTTCTACGGCGTGCGCGATGCCAGCGAACGTCTCGATGAAACATCGACCAGGGGCGATGGCTTCATGGCCGAACTCTGCGCGCAATGGGAAACGGCCGCGCAACCGGCCACTGAGTTCGGTGTGCGTCAGGTGGTGATGCGCCTCGGCGTGGTGTTCGGGCCGGGCGGTGCGTTGTTGCCGTTGCTGATTCCGTTTCGCCTGGGCTTTGGCGGACGCATGGGCGATGGTCAGCAGATCATGAGCTGGGTGCATCGCGACGATGTGATTCAAGTGATCGCACGCGCATTCGATGATGAGAGCTTGAGCGGCACTTACAACTTGGTGGCGCCGGATACGGTCAGTCAGGCAGCGTTTGCCGAGCAGGTCGGCAAGGTCTTGAAGCGTCCGGTGTGGTTTCACATTCCGGCGGCACCGGTGCGCGCACTGGCGGGGGAAATGGCTCAACTGTTTTTCGACGGCCAGCGTGTGGTGCCCGAGCGTTTGAGCGAGGCGGGCTACACGTTCCGCTATCCAACCCTCGACGCCGCCCTGCGCGATCTGGCCTGAGGATTGTTCATGAGCAAGCCCCTGATGTACCTGCTGGCCGGCAACGGTAGCGCCGCCGATTGGTGGGATGATGCGCTGCCGCACTTTCAGCGCTATCAGGTGGTGCCGCTGGAGTTGCCGGGCTTTGGCAACAATTCACAGGCACCCTGCGAAGACCTCGCGGCGTACGCTCAAGCGTTGCTCGCGATGACGGTGCAGGGCAGCGCGATCATGGCGGTCGGGGTGAATGCGTTGCTGGTGTTGCATGCGCTGCAACGTCAGCCGGGGCACTTTTGCCGCAGTGTGTTGCTCGCGCCAGTCGGGGCGTTCTTGTGGCAACGACGGCTGCCAGCGTTGATGTCGCCGCTGCCGATTCGCAAGACCATTCACTGGTTGCTGGCGAACAAACCAGCGCTTTTTAAACACAAGTTCTCCAATCAGACTTGGACACCCGCGCAATACCAGCGCATGGGCGCCGGGTATGCCCGCTGCCGCGCGTTTGTGCCGCACTGGGACTTGGTGCGAGCAGACACCGCGTTGCCGCTGCTGGAGTGGATCACTGATCCGGTCGAGCTGGTCTGGGGCGATCAGGACAATGTGCTGGGCATCGCTCAGGCCGCAGCATGGTCAGCCATTCTTGCCCGCGCCGATTTGACCATCAGCCTGAAACCCGGTTGGGGTCATTACCCGTGGGTCGACTCGCCGGCCGAATTCGCTGCGTGGCTGGAGTCGGGCGAGCGTGGGTTCGTCGCGCATACCAAGGGCGGGCGCTTGCGTCTGGTCGAGTTGGCCGGGCAAGCTGTGCCGCCGGCGCTGTCACTCAATGATTGTCACGATGAACGTCTGCCGGCGTTTCTCGCGAGCCAACCGGACGCCACGTGGGCGGTGCGCTCCTCCAGTTATGGCGAGGATCAAGCCGATGCGGCGAACGCCGGGCTGAGCACCACATTCCTGCGGGAACCGACGCCCAACGTGCCTGCGCGCATTGCCGAGCTGAGCGCGGCAGGTGTGGAAGAAGTGGTGGTGCAACGCTTCATCACACCGCAGTTGTCCGGGATCGCTTTTGTGCGACATCTGTCGGTGGAACTGGAATGGGTCGAAGGTCATCTTGAGTCGTTGGCCGATGGTCGGGTGAGCCCCGAGCGGGCGATCCTTTCCCGCCTCGGCGACTCTTGGGGCAGCGATACTTTCAAACCTTCCCACGGCCTGACAGCGGACCTGTTGTGGCGTTTTCTGCAAGACGTGTTGCGAGTCTTCCATTACGTGCCTGGCGACGTCGAATGGGCCTGGGATGGCCAACAACTATGGTTGCTGCAATACCGGCCGATCAGCGATTACGGCTGGCGTCGGCACCTGACTGCCGCCAACATCGCCGAGATCCTGCCGCCCCAACCCAGCACTTTGGTGGAGTACGCCCAACGGCGTGCAGCGGCGAGTATTCCAGCGATCATGGCGCGTTGGGATTCGCGGGTGTTGCAGGACAACGAACCGTTCACGGCGGTGTTTAGCGGCGCCTCGTACATCAACAACGATTTGTTTCTCGCACGACTCGCAGACTGGGGCATCTCTGCCAGCAGCTACGCCGGCGAAGTCGGTGGCGCGACTCCGTATCTGCCTTGGCGACCGCTACGGATGTTACATTCGCTACCGTTATTCCTGCGTATGCAGCGCGTTGCTCGCGGGCATTTGCTGAGCCTTGAGCATGGCTTGCGGCGCTTCGACGGTGAGCTGTCCGAGCTCACCACCCAAGGCGCCGACGGCCGGCAACTGGCCGACTGGTTCACCCGATTTTATGTGTTCGTGGTGCAAGGCAATCTGTGCATCGCCACCTCACTGGCCAGCAGCGGCGGCGACCTGTTGGGACGGCCACCGACGGCTTATGACGACCTTGAACACAGCCCACATCGTCTGCCGTGGGAAACCGATCCCGCCACACCGCGCCCGGCACCAACCGACCTGCCGTTGCAGGCCTTCCCGCAGTGGCCGGGGTTTATCCGCTTAGCCCATTCAACTGGCCTGCCGGGCCTGCGCGGCTACTACCTGCAAGTGCGTGAGTGGTATCGCGACAATCTCATGCGGATCTTCTTCCGCCTCCATCACGCCATGCCGCTGGCAGATCGCGAGCATTGGTTTGCGCCGCATCCCGACGTTCGTACCCGCGACGGCAGCTTCTGGCAGGACGGTCGCGAAGGCACGGAGCAGGCGACCGGGTTCATGATTTATCCGGGGCAGGTGCGGGGCATTCTTGGCGCTGACATCTTGCTGGAAGACACCCTCGATCCGGGGCGTCATGCCCACTATCAGGCTGCGCGGGCGGTGATTGCGCGAATGGGCGGGCGGTTGTCTCACGGCTCGACGCTGTTGCGTGAACTGCGCAAGCCCTCGGCGGTGATGCCGCAGGTTGATCCGGCGTGGCTGGGGTGTGAGGTGGTGTACCGCGATGGTGAGTTGAAGTTGATCATTCCAGCGAACAAAGGATGAACCGACTGCTGTTGAGCAGTCGTCGATAACGTTATGCACAGGGATGTCGGTTGATGGGCTTAATCAAGTCTTCATGGCTGCGGGGTTCGCTACTTGGCTGGGTTGCGCTGACGCATACAGCTCTCGCCGCCGATGCCGTGGTGGTCGGCGGTGAGTCAGGCCAGTCGGCGGTTGCACACGGTCCGACCGAGGCTGTTATCGAGCTGGATACGTGTCGGTTCTCCATGCCGTTGTTGCAAGACCAATGGCTGACGTTCGATCGCTTTTATCTGGTGTTTGTCGCGGGTAAACAACTGCCCGCTGGGGCCCGCGCGCCTGGTTTATGGCAGGCGGAAACGTCGAGCGGTTATGACTGGCATTTCGAGAAGTCCGGCAACCTGAGTCAGCCGTGGTTTGGCGTGATGTGTGAAAACGCTGACAGCTTCTCCCGGCTCACGGCCCGGAAGCCCCCGGAAGAGGACTCCATCGCGCTGCAAGTCCTACGTGATGACAACGACCGCAGATGCCCGGCGACCCTGACCGATCACGGTTGGGAGCCCACGTCGCTGGCGGGCCCCAAGAAAAGCTACACCTTCGAGGCACTGGGTGGGGAGAAGTCATCTGGGTTCATCTTCGGTTTCCATGACAAGTCACGACGTCACATCACTCGCGTTGCTTTCTGCTTGCTCAGGGGCGAAAGCGTACTGATCGGCTCAGCAGAGTCAGGCTCATCCACTCCTTTGGCTATCAGCGCCGAAGGGTTTGAACAAATCAAAACAGCGGTGCGCAGTATTGTTTTTGAGAAAGCAGCCCAATGATGTACCCCATATACGGAGTTACAGCGTGAAAGGATGTTCAGTTCTACTCGGAGGCCTCTTGGCCATTGCCACGTCCATGGCTTTCGCCGCCGACCCGGACTTCAAGGACTACACCGTCACCCCAGTGTTCACCAGCGCCAACCATGAACCGGTACCGCAAGAAAACGGCAACGCGATGATGGATCAAGCACGAGCGCGGGCTCTGAAAGGCAAGGTCAATTTCGCCGGTCATTACATCCTGTACAGGCTCGGTTGTGGCGGCAGCGCCATTTGCGGCGAAGTGCTGGATGCGCGTACGGGGGACGTTGTCGTCGGGCTGCCGAACGCATACGACGGCAGCACTTTCGATATGGCCTACCAGCCCGATAGCCGCTTGATCTTCATTTCCGGCCTCGCGCTCGATGGCGAAGAAGACGCGCAAGGCAATCGGTTGGAAAGTCGTTACCGGGATCGTTACTACGAGTTTGTGAACAATGAGTTTCGGCTGCTGACGATCACTGACGCGGAATCACCGCCGCTTGATTAAGGATGATTGGATGAACCGTTTTTTCATTCAGCCCACGCTGAATGCTCTTTTACTTTTGCCCCTCGCCTACGCCATCCCGGTAACCGCCGAAGCAGGAGCCGACGGCTATGCAAAGTGCCTCGCAAAAAAACAGCCCAGTTAACGGTGAAAGGGAATTTTCCATGAATCAGCGTCTTCTCGCGGGCAGCCTTTCGCTGCTGCTCTCGTTTCCAGCCTTCGCCGCGCCTTCGGATGCCTACACCCAACGCGATGTCATGCAGTGTGACGGCGTTGAAGTGGTGTTGGTGTCGTCCTGTCGATCCGTGACGGTGCAGGACACTGAAACCCACGTAATCCCGGTCTGCTCCGACCAGACAATCAACATCGGCGGCAAAGTGCTTCGGCGCAACATCGACAAAGTTTCACAGCTCACGTCCGACGGTGCGAAGACGAAGATGCTGAGTAACGTGGTAGTGGCGATGGATTGTGTGAAAGGAACCACGGGCAGCCTGGTTTCAATCGGCGGTTATGGCGGGTGCGGATCCTGCCCTGAATGGCGCGGTTATTACTCCACGGCCGGACGGTTAGAGCATTACAGCTACAGCAATAGCTATCGGTCGTTTGGTTCGAAAGGTTCTTGGGAGGGGCTCATCGAGGCTTATGGCGTCACGAAGAGACAACTGCAATCGGAAAGCCCTGCAGTGAAAAGGATCGTTTATGGCCAGCCTTAAGTGGGTATTGATGTTCGGCAGCCTGTTTGCCGCCAGAGCCTTTGCCGAAGACCTGCCAATAGTCGGTGTCGGCGGGCACGCAGTGACGTTTCGGGCGACAGAATGGACGATGCCCGGTGTGGAGTCGGCGACTGCTTGGTTCACCGCAAGTGGTAAAACGTTCCCGCTCTTCAGCATCGACGTTGGTGCTGATGGGCACTCCGGTTGGCTCAGTCCTGACAAGAAAACCTTGTTGCTCGACCCGGTGAGCTTCGGCATGTTGTCGGTCGAGAGTGGTGAAGAAAAACTGGTGTCGCAACAGCATTGCGATGTGATCTCGATGGAGACCGGTTGCGTGCTGGCTGAGCGTTCTGCCAGTTTTTGTGTCGGTAAATGGGTGGGCAATCAGTGGGTTTCCAACGACGGTGAAGTGTTCAATCCCGTCCTGGAGACGAAGCCCCCAAAGGACTTGTTGAGGCATGTCGTGGACATCGAGCCGGCGCAGTCCCGCGCGGAATCCATCGAATGGAGCCTGAGCTTTTTGAGTCCGGAGTCCTACATGGCGTGTCATCCACCGGCGCGTAATGTTCAGGCGTTCAATGACTTGGGTTTCTACTTGGCCGAGGGTGGTAACGATGAGCTTGCACTGAAATTTTATCGAGGCGTTGAGGCGCTCGGTAAACGCACAGTGTTGATGTTGAACATCGCCGATTCACTGTGGCGCCTTGGTCGCGAAGACGAAGCGCAGCGATATTACAGCCAATACCGCGACGCAATGAGCGCCGACGGCAAGGCGCAGAAAATTCCGCAACGTGTAGTTGAGCGATCTGTAATTCAGGGAATGAAAAATTGAATATGTTTGTGCGCTGTATCGCGTTGTCCTTTGGATGCCTGTTTGCCTCCATCGCGATGGCCAAGGACGAATGCAAAGAGACCACCGTGAGCTGGCAGATCGATCTGTGCGTGGAAGCGGCACGCAAAGAAGCCGACGCACAGCTCAATGCTAGTTACAAGAAACTGCTAGCGCGGTTCGAGTCTCAGCAGCGGCGCGACCCTGAACAGGGCAAGGCGTTGATGGCGATGGCCAGAGAGGCCCAGCGCGCGTGGATCAAGCTGCGCGACACCACGTGCCCGCTCGAAGCCACGGAAAGCGAGCCCGGTGTGGCGCTGCATGTTACGACTATCAACAACTGCGTGGCCAGAATGAGCCTGGAGCGTGCGGCTTATCTGGACACTATCGTCGCTGATGAGCCGGGTAATGTGGTTGATCTCAACAAGGTGTTCCTGTCCGGCTCCCAGCGCTTCGGCGATGTCGTAGCGCGTTATGTCAGCACCTTTGGCAGCCCTTGTTTGACGGTTCAGATTTTGGCGCCTAACGGCGGTTGGAGAGTGCTTTCCTCCAAGCGGTTTTGCAGTTTTGACGGCAAATCGTTTTGGGATGGCTATGCCAGTGCGTTGTTTGAGGATCATGCATTTTCTGCCGATGGTTTACACCTGACGCTCAGCTTGTTCGAGCTTCGTGGGGACGGAGAGAAGCGTCTCGCCTGCGTGATTCCGATTCAGAATGAGCAAATCAAAGAACTGAAGTGCGGCGCACCTGAGGCAGCGTGAAACCATCAGTGTAAACATTTGAAAATTGATCAACAGGGAAGTGGGTGGAATTGGCCAGGCTCTTAAGTTTTATTGCTGCGCTCGGATGCATGGTCGGTTTGGCGGCTCAACCGGCATCGGCAAGTGACCTACAAACCATAGGCGAGCTGCATCCGCCGGTGGTTGCTTCGTTGGGTGATCAAAAGATCACGGTGTTCTTTTTGAAGAACAACCTTAAAGGTCAGGTTGGGGGCGTGCATGTGCCTGATGCTGAAATTTTCTACGCACCCATGAATGCGGTGAAGCCTTCGCTGAATTATGTGTGGAAGGTCGAAGGCGAACAAATTGCCTCGGTGTTCTTCTTCGAGCGCAAATTCCCTGAGCGAGCGGGGAAGTCCATGTTTGTTCTGACAAAACACAAAGTCTCGCACAGCCATTTCGAAGGTGATTCCTATTCGGTGCTGGAACTGCCGCTCTTCAAGGACGGCGATCACTTGTCCTTGCAGTTTTTTCGCGGTGACCCGCCAGACCCTGAGTTGCAGAACTGCCGCGACGGTCTAAATCTGGAAGATGACGTAGAAGTCGAGTGTGCTTACAAGGATGCGGCGAGCATTAAGAAGCGCTTGGAAGACTTGGATGCAAAGATGATTGCGGATTCAAAACTGGGTCAGGGCAACCGTCAGAAGACACTACAAGCCGATGGTGGCGCGGCCAGTGATTCTTGCCCCTCGACCGACTTTTTAACGTTCCTCTCAGCTTTCTCCGAACGCGCAGACGTGCAGAAAGCCTTCGTCCAACAACCGCTGAAAATGGTCACGACTGTGGCGGGAGATCCCGAGCCTGAGATGGAAAAGCGCAGCGTCAGTGGTGATCAGATCAAGTTTCCAATCATCCCGGATCGTGTGAAACGAGAGGCCGATGGTCTTACGTTGACCGTCAAGGAAGAGCGGAGCAACAACGCCACGGCGATCCTGCAGAAGCCGGATACCGACTATGTCTTCGAGTACCGGTTTGTTCGTGGGCAATGTTGGCGGCTGGAAGAAGTGATGGATTATTCGCTTTAAAAACGCAGGAGGCGTTACCGAGCGGCAGGGTTTTGTTCGATCAGGAATGAGTTTGTAACCAGGGAGGCATGTTGAAAAAATTACTGTTGCTGGCGTTGCTACTTTGTTCTTTGCCTGTGGCTGCGCAACCGATGTTCCCGGCACTCAAGTCCTGCGAGAGTGCTGGTAGCGATTGCGTGTTGAGGCTCGATAGCAATTTTTTCCTGGTGGACGTCGCCTCCGGGAAGCGACTGTCCGAGACCGCGGAGTCGGCAGGGGCTTTGAATGGTTTCTGGCTGTATCGAGATGGAGATCGGTACATCCTCGAGAACGAAAATTACTCTCAGGCGAAGTCGCGTCGTTGGTTGGTTTTTACCTATAACAACGGCAGGGTGGTGCTAGACGGCGCGTATATTTTTTCGATAGACATGGCTGAGACGGGGCCGTACTGGCATGGCTATGACTGCCGAGGAAACTCCAGTCTGTTCACAAACCCAGGTAGTGAGCCTTTCAGTGACGCCGCTTTGGAAGAGTTGTGCGGTGGTGCCGAAGGCTGGGTCGTCTCGGGGAAGGATTCTGTGGTGCCCGTATCGGCCAAAGGTCTGGCCGTCAGCGTCCCCGTTTACCACGCCCGCAACCGCGACGGTTCTGCGACGTACCTGTTTACTGAAAGCGATGTTCCGGATCTTTCGAAGCTGGTGTGCCTGTCCAATTGTGCCGATGTCGCACAAACGCCGGAGCGCGTCTCGCAAGAGACCGCGCCATTGAAGGGCGGGCAGGATGGAACGTTGTGCTCGGATGACGAAGATATTTACTTCAGCTGTCCGTTGGACGGCGGCAAAACGGTTTCTGTTTGTGCACGTGGAAACAGCAAGCCTACGGCCGGCTCTGTTCAGTACCGTTATGGCGTGCCGGGAAAAATAGAGATGATCTATCCGAAGAGTGCCTTACCGCCCAAGGGCAAGTTCTTTGTTGTGAATGCGTCGGAAGGCAGCGTGAACCTGAACATTATCAAGTTCAAAACTGGTCCTTATACCTATCTCGTTAACCAAGCCTTTGTCAGTTATCTGACCGTGCTCAAGGATGACAAGCTTGTGTTCAGACAGCGTTGCGGTGCGGGAAGTTATTCTTATATCAACCGGGCAGCGCTCCAAGGGTTGCAGTCACGTCCTAAAAGCGCAGAAGACTTTCGCTAGCCCGGGCTGGTAATGAAGATCGAGAAAGGGGACTCAACGTCCCCTTTCTCTTTCTGTGGTCCCTTTATGCCTTAGCCCGATGCTCCGCCGGATTCGGCGAATCAATATGATCCAGCGCTCGCTCCACCAACAACTGCACTCCATCCGCCATTCTGCTGAGCGCCAGGGCGACTGAGCGGCGGGTGCCTTCGATGTCGTCGGCCAGGTCGACGGCGATGGCGCTGATGGACTTCAGGTCTTCGGAGGCGTTGGCCAGGAGGGCTTCGGTGTCGATGTCGGGGGAGACGGTGAAGAGTTTGCCTTTGCGCTTGGGTTTTTCTTTGGGTGGTGGGGCGAAATGGTGGTCGAGGGCGCGTTCGGCGGCTTCGTGGAGTTTTCTGGAATCTAAGGATTCGTAGGGGGATGTGGCTGGGTTTTCTGGGGGATTCGGTGTTGGCTTGATCATTTGAGTAGTACCGATATTAGGAGCTAGCACCGTTTCGCTTGCACTTCGAATGAGGTGGCAGCTGTGTATAGGTGTGCAAGACCGGAATCGGCAAACCGGCAGACCCGAAGGTCTCCCACACACAGCCGCCATAACGATTCGGGAGCATAAGAAAACGCTCAATGAATAGCCATAACCGATTGTGTGCCGATTCCGGACTTGCACGTCCGAGTCACCGATTTTGCGGTGACGAACAGAGGTTATCGGTGAACGCCAAGGTCGCCTAGTTCACGGACAGCCCGGCGTTTTGAAGGAAATGTCCGAGTGGTTTGAGGGCATTAAGATCAAAAGATCGCAGCCTTCGGCAGCTCCTACAGGAATGTGTTTCTTTAGGTGTAGGTCGGGTCCCTCAGAATGAAGTGCAAAGCGTGACTTAGCGGTCATCATGCGGGAAAAGCGGTTCATCTTCTTCTAACACAACCCGACAGTGGCGTTCTGGCTTGGAGCCGCTACACTGCGCCGGCCGTTCATTTTTCTTTTGAGGCTGTGCGCATGAAATTTCGTTTTCTTCTGTGGATGCTGGGTTTGTTGATGGGTAAGGCCAGTCGGACTAATCCTGCGTTTCAGCAGCAGTTGGGTGACAAGGCGTTGGTGTTTCAGCTACAGACCCTGGACGGGAAGGTGGCTCGGCATTTCTTTGTGAAGGACCAGCGCATTACCAGCAAGTCGGGCGTGTATGCCGAGCCTGCGTTTGCGATTGCCTTTAAAGACGCGGCGTATGGCTTTGCCACGATGCAGGCGAAGAACAAGCAGCTGGCGTTTATGACGGGGATTCAGGACAAGTCGATTCAGATCAAGGGCAACCCGGCGCTGGTGATCTGGTTTCAGGGGTTGACCAAGTATTTGAAGCCGAAGAAGGCCAAGCCGAAGGCATAGGTCTTTCAGGTAGTTCGCCAGGACAAGCCGGCTTCTTCAGCCTTCCGGCTCAGGAGGCCCGGCGTCCAGTGGCTGGCCCCGGTATGTCTTGTAGATCTGCTGGACTTGCGGGTTGTCCAGGTTTTCGTATGTGATGTCTTCCTTGTCCAGGCCATCCAGGCCTCTGATGCCACTGATGGTCTCTGGCCATTCGTCACGACTGGATATCTCGACTACGAACGGGTTGAGGTAATTATCGAGATGCCTTTCGCGAGGCTCTCGGATCTCGTCGCTGAGTGCCCGCAGATAGTCGTCTTTGCTTGTCCTTGACCAGTCGATGGCGAACCCGGCCCGATAACAGAGTTCCATGAAGACTAATAGAATCGTGCGCCCATTGCCGTCCAGGAAGGGGTGTGCGAAAGCCAGCTGGCCCATCACCCCGCCGGGATGGTCCCTGAAGCGTTTCTTGTCAGCTGCTAGCTGAAGCGCATAGTCGACAGACATTTTGATGGAGTCCGGGCGCTCGAAGACGGTGCTGCGGGGATCGTCGAGGGAGCCCTTGAAGACTGCGAGGTGAGGGACAAGCTCGTTCCGGTCTTTTCCCGCCCAGTGATAGAGGCCGGAGAACAGTATTTCGTGAACTTTGAGTACTGTCTTGTAATCGATTGGCTTCTTCTTAGCCAAATAGGTAAGCGCATCTTCGATACTCAATTCGAACGAAAGATGCTCTGACTCTTTTACTTCAGTGGGATCTTTCAGTTGCAGCGAGTTTTGAAGATATCCAGCAGTTTCGAAGTCGCCGAACGGATCAAAAGTCATGCGCTACGTTTCTGTGCACGCCTTTCCTGAAGATAGCGCCCTTGGAGCGCCAGGATTTCAGATTTGCTCAGAACGCCTTTTCTCTTGAGATTGACGAGCAACTGTTCGATGCCATCCAACTCGACGACATCACCAGCCAAACGGGTAATGCACACGGCCATGCGACTCATGCCGTCACGTCTAGCAGTAACCTTGTTGTCTTTAGCAAGCTTGCGGACTTGGCTTGCAACACTGACAGCAGCTGTTTGGGTCATCGGAAAGCCCTCTATTTGCAGTCAAATCATAGCAGCGGGCTTGCTTCCTGTCTTCGTTGGCTCATCGCGGGCAAGCCCGCTCCCACAAGGATTACCTGAATCCTGCGTGGCTTGGTCCGGGCGGCGATCCGACGATGCTTTTAGGCCTGGCTAAATTGCGAAGCCAATTCGCGCAGCAGCACTTCAGCTTCAAGCACTTTGCTGACCACATCGTTGGCTTTGTCGCGAGTCAGGCCTACGCGCTCCAGCAAGGCATCCGGAATGTCTTCATCCGGCCCCGAGCCAATCCCGCGACTACGCAGCAAACGCACGGCCAAACATACGAGGTTCGGGTACTCGGCGTAGTCGCCGTCGTAGCTTGGGTCGTGCTGGAAGCGCAGGGCGGTGGCCAGTTCTTCGGGCATGTCCCAGTAGCGCATCAGCCATGAGCCGATCTGTTCGCGGCTGATGCCCAGCAGGTGTTGTTCCACGTAGCTGTGGCACAGGTGCGGGTTGACCTCCAGGTGGCGGCAGATCAGCGAGAAGTGCGGCGGGAAGACGTGGGCCAGCAGCAGGTAGCCGAAGTTGTGCAGCAGGCCGGCGAGGTAGGTCAGGCCGGCTTCCGGGCGCTGGGCGCGGGGCATGGCGCGGGTCAGGCCTTCGATGACGGCGGCGGTGTAGATCGATTGCTGCCAGTACGGCGTGGTGTGTTGCGGGTGGTCTTTGGGCAGGCTCAGGGTTTTGCCCAGGGCCAGGCCCAGCGCCAGGTTGATCACCAGGTCGAAACCCAGCACGCGGACGATGGCGTCTTCCACTGAACGAATCTTGCCCGGCGAGGCGTAGTACGGCGACGCCGCCCAGCTGACGACTTGCGCGGCCAGGGCTGGGTCGGTTTCGACCACGCCGGTGATGTCGTCGATGGTGGCGTTGGGGTCGACCCGCAGTTTGATGATTTTTTGCGCGGTTTCGGCCAGTGGCGGAATTTCGATGGTCGCTTCCAGGCGTTGCTGAATGCGCCGCGCGGTGAACGCTTGCACGGCCTGGGTGATTTCCTCGCGGTCATCGTCGGGGCGGTCGAGGTTCGGGCGGATGCTGTGCACGGCTTCGCCGAAGTTGCCGGCGCTGGCCTTGGTGAGCATGGTTTTGAAATCTTCGCTGGTGATTTCCAGCAGCACGCCTGGCTCGCCCGAGTTGATCAGCAACTTCGGTTCGCGCAGCAGGCTTTCGTCATACAGGCACGGTGAGCTGGTGAGCGCCGGCAGGCCGGGCAGCAGGCTCAGGCTGTGTTTGCCGAGCATTTTTACCAGGCGTTCGGTGGATACAGCGGTCAACCGGCGGCCAGTGAGTTCGGCGAGGCGGTTGAGGTCGAGCAATTGATTTTGCGGAAACAGCACCATGAGCGCGCCGACGGCATCGTCCAGCAAAACCGCCTGCACTTTGCGCGCGGCGTTCAGGCCGTGATGGTCGAGGACTTCCTGGTAGGCGATGCCCAGTTTGCCGAGCAGCAGCCGAATAACAGACGGAGCGTGCGGGGTTTCAGGGGCGAGGGCAGCTTCTGTCATGGTCTGTATCCGTTTTCAAACAATTGCAGGAGTATAACCAGCTTGTTTACGGCCAGGGTCCAGAAACTGCGACAGTGCTCACACTTGGCCGTATTGCTGCCCATGGCGTAGCCAGCGGTCGAGCAGCGGGCTGACGTGATCCGGCCAGCGCTCGAGCAAAGCCTGAGCGGCGTCGCGTACGGCGGGCAGCAAGTCGGCGTCGCGCATCAGGTCCGCGACCTTGAATTGCAGCAGGCCAGTCTGGCGTGTGCCGAGCATTTCGCCGGGGCCGCGCAGTTCGAGGTCTTTTTCGGCGATGACAAAACCGTCGTTGGTTTCGCGCATGATGCCCAGCCGCTGACGGCCAATCTGCGACAGCGGCGGATGGTAAAGCAGCACGCAATGGCTGACGGCGCTGCCTCGGCCGACGCGGCCTCGCAGTTGGTGCAGTTGCGCGAGGCCAAGGCGCTCGGGGTTTTCGATGATCATCAGGCTGGCGTTGGGCACGTCCACGCCGACTTCGATCACGGTGGTGGCGACCAGCAGTTGCAGGTTGCCGGCCTTGAATTCGGCCATGACGGCAGCTTTTTCGGCGGGCTTCATGCGGCCGTGGATCAGGCCGACCTTCAACTCGCCGAGGGCGGCGGTGAGGTCTTCGTATGTGGTTTCGGCGGCCTGGCAGGTCAGCTCTTCCGACTCTTCGATCAGCGTGCACACCCAATAGGCCTGACGGCCCTCGGCACAAGCGCCGCGCACCCGTTCGATCACTTCGACGCGCCGGGTGTCGGTGACCAGCACCGTGTTCACCGGGGTGCGACCGGGGGGCAGTTCGTCGAGGATCGAGGTGTCGAGGTCGGCGTAGGCGCTCATGGCCAGCGTCCGCGGGATCGGCGTAGCGGTCATGATCAGCTGGTGCGGACACATCCGCCCGCCGACGCCTTTCTGCCGCAATGCCAGGCGCTGCTGCACGCCGAAGCGGTGCTGTTCGTCGATGATCGCCAGCGCCAGGTTCTTGAACTGCACTTCGTCCTGGAACAATGCGTGGGTGCCGACCACCATCGGTGCGCCCCCCGCGATCTGCTCCAGCGCGGCCACGCGGTTTTTGCCCTTGAGCTTGCCCGCCAGCCACGCAACTTCGATGCCCAGCGGTTCGAGCCAGCGCTTGAAGGTGATGAAGTGCTGCTCGGCGAGGATTTCGGTGGGCGCCATCAGTGCGACCTGATAACCCGCTTCCAGCGCCTGAAGCGCGGCGAGGGCGGCAACCACGGTTTTGCCCGCGCCAACGTCGCCCTGAATCAGCCGCAGCATCGGTTCGTGCTGGCTGAGGTCGTAAGCGATTTCGTTGCCGACCCGTTGCTGGGCGCCGGTCGGGGTGAAGCCGAGGTTGGCCAGATACTGTGCTGGCAGCTTGGTGGCTTTGGGCATGGCCGGCGCGCGCAGGGCACGCATGCTTTCGCGCAGGCGTTGCTGGGACAGTTGATGGGTCAGCAGCTCTTCAAAGGCCAAGCGGTGCTGGGCCCAGTGATGACCGAGGGCGAGCTCATCGACGTCAGCATCGGCGGGCGGGTGATGCAGGTAGCGGATCGCATCGGCCAGCGGCGCCAGTTGATAGTCCCGGGCCAGTTCGGTCGGCAGCCAGTCGGGCAGGCTGCTGGGGCCGAGCAGGGTCAGGGTTTGCATGCACAACTGGCGCAAGCGCTGCTGGGTCAGGCCTTCGGTGAGCGGGTAGACCGGGGTCAGGGTTTCATCCACTGGCGGCGGCTCATCGCCGGTAATGGCGCGGTATTCGGGGTGGTAGATCTCCAGCCCCGAGGCACCGGGCCGGGCTTCGCCGTAGCAGCGAATACGCGTGCCGCGTTTGAGGCCTTCTTTCTGGGCGTTGCTGAAATGGTAGAAGCGCAGGCTGAGCCCGCCGGTGCCGTCCTGCAGACGGACAACCAGGCTACGGCGCCGGCCCATGACCACGTCGGCGCCGCTGACGGTGCCTTCGATCACCGCGTCTTGCCCGGGTCGCAAATGGCCGATCGGGACCACGCGGGTGCGGTCCTGATAGCGCAACGGCAGGTGGAACAGCACGTCCTGGAGATTCTCCAGACCGACCTTGGCCAGTTTCTCGGCCATGGCTTCGCCGACACCCTTGAGTGCCGTCACCGACACTTGCGACAACTCGGTCATGACAGCGACTTAACCGGCCACCACCGGCGCTGGCGGCTTGGCCACCGAGCACAGGCGAATGGAGTCGGCGAGGATTTCAATCGCCTTGGGCCGCGGGAAGCTCGCGCGCCAGGCGATGGCTACGGTGCGGAACGGCACCGGCGCACTCAATGGACGCACTTCGATCACGCCGGGGGCGTAGTGGTGGCTGTCCACCGCCGACAGCGGCAGGATCGAAATGCCCAGGCCAGAGGCGACCATGTGGCGGATGGTTTCCAGCGAGCTGGATTCCACGGTGGTGTGCTTGGCGCCGTCGTTGCCTTTGGCCAGGGTCGGGCAGGCTTCCAGCACTTGATCGCGGAAGCAGTGGCCTTCACCGAGCAGCAGCAGGCTCTTGTCGTTGAGCAGGGCGGCGTCGATGGATTCTTTTTGGGTCCACGGATGCTGGGCCGGCATCAGGACGTAGAACGGCTCGTCGTAGAGCTGCAAGGTCAGCACGTCGGCTTCGTTGAACGGCAGGGCGATGATGATCGCGTCGAGCTCGCCGTTGCGCAGTTTGTCGCGCAGCACGTGGGTGAAGTTTTCTTCGATGTACAACGGCATCTGCGGGGCGACCCGGTGCAGTTGCGGAATCAGGTGCGGGAACAGGTACGGGCCGACGGTGTAGATCGCGCCAACTTTCAGCGGTGCAGTCAGCTGGTTCTTGCCGGCCTGGGCCAGTTCGCGGATGCCTTGGGCCTGTTCCAGGACTTTTTGCGCCTGGGCAACAATGCCTTCGCCCACCGGGGTCAGGCGCACGGCGCTCTTGCTGCGCTCGAAAATCAGCACACCGAGTTCGTCTTCAAGCTTTTTCACGCCCACCGACAGGGTCGGCTGGCTGACGTGGCAACGCTCGGCCGCGTGGCCGAAGTGCTGCTCTTGGGCGAGGGTAACGATGTAGCGTAATTCTGTGAGAGTCATAGCAAGCGTCCATGAAGTTGCGGGCCAAGCATACCGGCTGCAATCGATAGACGCACGTTATCAGACTGAGTGTGCTAAGTGACACTGGGCAATGCAGGTTTGCCGTTTCCAGATATGCAAAAAGGCACCTTTCGGTGCCTTTCATAGGTTTTGCAGTCGCCGAAGAACCTGTGGGAGCGGCGGTGTTTCAGCGTCGGCGTTTTTCCAGCGAGTAAACAAACGGTGCAGTGATTTCGATGGTGCCGTTGTTCAGCATGTCGGCCGGTGGCTTGGGCAGCGGTTGGGCGCGGCGGATCATTTGCAGTGTGGCCCGGTCCAGGTCGGCAGTGCCCGAGCGGTCCACCAGTTCAAATGACAACACGTTACCTTCGGCATCTACCACGAAGCGCAGGCGATTCAAACCTTCCTTGCCTCGCATCCGTGCACTGGCCGGGTACTCTTTGTACTTGGCCAAGTGCGCGAGCAGGGTTCCTTGCCAGTTAGCTTTAGCCGCTTGCTGTGCCGGTGATGGACCGGGAGCCGGCTGAGCGGATTTCTCCGTCGGCGCCTGGGTTGGCTGCGTGTCGCTAGGCTTCTCCTCGGAAGGCTTTTCCTTCGGCGGCTCCGGCTTTTTCTCCACAGGCTTGGGCGGTTGCGGTTTGGGCTTGGGTTTGACCGGCTTGGGCACGGCAATCTCGGCCTTCGGCGCTTCAGCGAGTTTCGGAACCGGTAGTTCTTCCACCGGCGCCGGCGGCTGTGGCGGCGTGATCACCTTCGGCGGTGCGGGCGGTGGTGGTGCGGGCATCGGCGCCAGCTCGACCATCATCGCTTGCGGCGGCAGCTCGATCGGAGGGCGTGACGTCCAGTTCAGCGCCAGCGCAATGGCCAGCGCATGGACGCCCAGCACCACGGCCAGGCTACCGCTGTAACGCGTCAGCTTTTGGCGCGTGTTGATCATTTTTTGGCTGCCGTCTCGAGTCCGACCAGACCGACCTTCAGGTAGCCGGCGGCGCGCAGGGCGTCCATCACGCTCATCAGGTCACCGTAATCCACGCCTTTATCGGCCTGGAAGAAGATCGTCGTGTCTTTCTTGCCCTGGGTCTTGGCGTCGAGTGTGGCGCCGAGGGCTTCGGCCTTCACTTCGTCTTCGCCGAGGAACAGGCGCTGGTCAGCCTTGACGCTGAGGAACACCGGTTTCTCTGGCCTCGGCGCCGGTTTGGCGGTGGAGGCGGGCAGGTCGACCTTGATGTCCACGGTGGCCAGCGGCGCCGCCACCATGAAGATGATCAACAGCACCAGCATCACATCGATGAACGGCGTGACGTTGATTTCGTGGTTCTCGGCCAGATCGTCGTCTGCGCCTTCTTTCAAATGCAGGCCCATGGCCGATTACCCCACTTTCACCATGTGCGGATGCGAGCTGCGCTCGGGCGGCTGGTGGTCGAGGTCGCGGCTGACCAGCAGCAGAACTTCTGCCGAGGCGTCGGACACTTGCGCCTTGTAACCGGCGATGGAGCGGGCGAAGACGTTGTAGATGACGACGGCAGGAATCGCCGCCACCAGGCCCAGCGCGGTCGCCAGCAGGGCTTCGGCGATGCCGGGAGCCACGACGGCGAGGTTGGTGGTCTGGGTTTTGGCGATGCCGATGAAGCTGTTCATGATGCCCCACACGGTGCCGAACAGGCCGACGAACGGTGCGGTGGAACCGATGGTGGCCAGCACGCCGGTGCCGCTGCTCATGTTGCGACCGCAGGCGGCAACCAGACGCTCGAGGCGGAAGCTCACGCGTTCCTTGATGCCTTCCTTCTCGCGGCTGTTGGCCGACAGGCGCATTTCTTCCAGCGCGTCGTGGACCAGCAGATTGGCGAGGGTGCCTTCCTTGGCCGCTGTCGAGCTGGCTTCTTTAAGGGTGGCGGCTTTTTTCAGGTGGGCGATTTCATCGCGCAGACGACGCTTGGCGCCCATCAGCTCAAAGCCCTTGGCGATCCAGATAGTCCAGGTGATGATCGAAGCGATGGCCAGGCCGATCATCACGATTTTCACGATAATATCGGCGTTCTTGTACATGCCCCATGGCGACAGGTCGTGGGCCATGCCCAGCGAGTTGTCGGCTTCGAGTACTTGCGGCATGTCAGCGGCGTCTACGGCCTGGGCCGGATCGGTCGCGGCAGGTGCGGTTTGAACGGTTGGTGTTTGAGTGGCAGCAGGCTGTGTGGCCGGCGCTTGTACATCGGCGAATGCGGCGGCCGGCGTCAGCATCAGGCTGAGCAGCAGGGCGGCTACCGCGCTCCAGGCGCGAGGTCGTTTGGTTGGCGAAGCGGGGAATTGATTGGGTGTCATGCTGGCCGGACCTGAGAAAGAAAAGGGTAAATGCTCTTCCAGGCCTCGTAAGGCCGAGAACAAAAGTGGCTGGCATTATTGCAATTAATTCTTGTTAACAAAAGTAATAGCGTCTCTTTTTTTCTTCCATTGCTAGCTGCTCATTCATTTCGGGCGCTGGTCTGTACCTTTCTTGAGGGAGTTTTCTGATGTCCGCGCCCACTGTTTTGATCGCCGGTTGCGGTGATGTCGGCAGCCGTCTGGCTACGCAATTGTTGAATTCGGGGTGGGAGGTTCACGGCTTGCGGCGTGACGTCTCACGCCTACCCCAAGGGGTGATTGGCGTTGCCGGTGACTTGTTCAATAAAGACTGCCCGGCGACCTGGCCAATCGGGGCGGTGGATTACCTGGTGTATTGCGCGGCAGCTACCGATCACGATGAGGCCGGATACCGCGCCGCTTATGTTCAGGGTTTGCAGCACGTGTTGGAATGGCTGGGCGACTACGGGCAAGTGCCCAATCGGCTGCTATTCGTTTCCAGCAGCAGTGTTTATGGTCAGCAGGACGGTGAGTGGGTCGATGAAACCTCGCCGACGGTGGCGGGCGGTTATTCGGGGCGTTTGATGCTGGAAGCCGAGCAAGTGGCGCGTAATAGCGGCATTCCGGCCAGCATCGTTCGCCTGACCGGTATTTATGGTCCGGGTCGAGAGTGGCTATTGACTCAGGTTCGTCGCGGTTATCGCGTGGCGATCGATCCGCCGTTGTACGCCAACCGCATTCACGTCGATGACGCGGCGGGGCTGCTGGCGTTTCTGCTGGAGGCGGATCGGCGTGGGGTGGTGCTGGATGATGACTACATCGGCGTCGACGATGCGCCAGCGCCAATGGCAGAGGTGGTGGGCTGGTTGCGTGAGTACTTGGGTGTGACCGAATGGGCCGAGGATGCGAGTGTGCGCCGCGCCGGCAGCAAGCGCTGCAGCAATGCCCGGGCGAAGGCGTTGGGTTGGGCGCCGAAGTATTCGAGTTTCCGCGAGGGCTATGCCGCGATTCTTGAAGGTCGCTGCTAATTTCCGGGCCCATCAATATTGTAGGAGCGAGGCTTGCCCGCGAAGACGTCGTAACATCCAACATCAACGTTGATTGTTACACCGTCTTCGCGGGCAAGCCTCGCTCCTACAATGGGTTTTGCGTTGGCCTTAGGGCCGGGTTACTGCTTTTTGAGCAACCACTTGCGCTCGCCGGGGGCAAACTGTGGCATCTCGTCTGCCAAGGCGGTGTTCACGGCCTGAAAGAGCTCCAGTTCCTTGCCTTTGCGGGCGAAGATCCAGGTATTGCCCTGACCATTGAGTTGCAGCCAGATGTTGTCGTTGCCGATGCTCATCGATGCGCAATCGCCGGTCAGGCACAGGGCGTAACGGTCGGCGCCGGGCAGACCGGACACTTGGCCATCGGCCTGAAACTGCACGGTGCCACCTTCGCCTGGGCCGTTGATGATTTTCCAGCTGCCGCCCATGTAAGCCGAGTACAACGCACGCTCAAAGCTGGCACCGATCGGTGCCCCATCCGGGACCTGGATCTGGGCGCGGTCGAAAAGCTGCTCTGGTTCGTTTTCGCTGGCGACTTGGTGCAGTTGCTTGCCATCACGCTTCAGCTCGCTGGCGGAGCTGCCATAAAAGTCGACTTTCCAGGCGCCGGACTCTTCACCCAGCAACTTACCTTCGACGTTTTCAAAACCATTGGTGTAGCGGGCCTGACCGGCTCTGGTGTTGACGTTCCATTCCAGGTTCGGGCCATAGGCCTGGAGCGCTTCACGCAGGGAGCCGCCTTTGGAGGCTGAATCGATCGCCGCCTGATTGATCCAGGTGCCGCTGATGTCGCGGTCGGCAGGGTTGCTGGCACATCCGCCCAGGAGTAGGGCGACCAGCGAGAGAGCTAGCGCATGGCGCATGATGGAATCCTTTCAGAACCCTTTTACAAGATCAGTCGGCGCAGCCTCGCAAGGCTGCGTCGGACACATTACTCGATGACCAGAATGGCATCCATTTCAACCTGCGAACCCTTTGGCAGGGCTGCAACACCGATGGCGGCGCGGGCTGGGTAAGGCTGGTCGAAGTACTTGCCCATGATCTCGTTGACCTTGGCGAAGTGGCTCAGGTCAGTGAGGAAAATGTTCAGTTTGACGATGTCCTTGAACGAACCGCCAGCGGCTTCAGCCACGGCTTTGAGGTTCTCGAAGACCTGGACGGTCTGGGCTTCGAAGCCTTCGACCAGTTCCATGGTTTTTGGGTCCAGAGGAATCTGACCCGACATGTACACGGTGTTGCCAGCCTTGATCGCCTGGGAGTAAGTACCGATGGCGGCCGGGGCCTTGTCGCTGTTGATAACGGTCTTGGTCATGTATGACTCCTTGTGAAGGGTGGGCTACGCGCGCATGCGGGTGATGCGGATGACCCCGGTCAGGGCGCGCAGTTTCTTGATCACGCGGGCCAGGTGCACGCGGTCGTGCACGCTGACCACCAGTTGGACCACGCTGATACGACCGTCGCGTTCGTCCATGCTGATTTTTTCGATGTTGCCGTCGGCCGCGTTGACGCTGCTGGCCAGCAGGGCGATCAGGCCGCGCTGGTGTTCCAGTTCGACGCGCAGTTCGACGTTGAATTCGCCGGTGACATCCTTGGCCCACGAGAGCTGGATGCATTTTTCCGGGTTGTGGCGGATTTCGCTGATGTTGCGGCAGTTGTCCAGGTGCACCACCATCCCTTTGCCGGCGGACAGATGGCCGACTATCGGGTCGCCCGGGATCGGTGTGCAGCACTTGGCGTAACTGAGCACCAGACCCTCAGTGCCACGAATGGCCAGCGGACCTTCAGGGCTCGGCAGCTGTTCGCCTTCGCCGAGCAGGCGACGGGCGACCACGTAAGCCATGCGATTGCCCAGGCCGATGTCTTCGAGCAGGTCTTCGATCAGTTCGAGGCGGTATTCGTGGAGCATCAACTGCACGCGCTCGACCGGGATTTTTTCCAGGGAGCTGTCGAAGCCGTTGAGTACCTTGTTCAGCAGGCGTTCGCCGAGGCTGATGGATTCAGAGCGGCGTTGCAGTTTCAGCGCATGGCGGATGTGGGTCCGCGCCTTGCCGGTGACCACGAAGTTGAGCCACGCCGGGTTCGGCCGCGCGCCGGGGGCGCTGACGATCTCGACCGTGGAGCCGCTTTGCAGCGGTTCGGACAGCGGCGCGAGACGACGGTTGATCCGGCAGGCAATGCAGCTGTTGCCCACGTCGGTGTGCACCGCGTAAGCGAAGTCGACCGCCGTGGAGCCTTTGGGCAGCTCCATGATCCGGCCCTTGGGCGTGAACACGTAGACCTCGTCCGGGAACAGGTCGATCTTCACGCTCTCGATGAATTCCAGCGAGTTGCCGGCCCGCTGCTGCATTTCCAGCACGCCTTTGACCCACTGGCGGGCTCGGGCGTGAGTGCCTTTGGGCTGTTCGTCGCCGCTGGATTTGTACAGCCAATGGGCGGCGATGCCGTTGTTGGCCATCTCTTCCATTTCACGGGTGCGGATCTGGATCTCGATCGGTACACCGTGCATGCCGAACAGCGTGGTGTGCAGCGACTGGTAGCCGTTGGCCTTGGGAATCGCGATGTAATCCTTGAAGCGCCCCGGCAACGGTTTGTACAAATTATGCACAGCACCCAGCACGCGATAGCAGGTGTCGACCTTGTCGACGATGATCCGGAACGCATACACGTCCATGATCTCGTTGAAGGCCCGACGCTTGCCGCGCATTTTCTTGTAGATGCCGTAGAGGTGTTTCTGACGACCGCTGACCTCGCCCTGGATGCCGTCGATGGCCAGGCAGTGGCTGAGGGACTCTTCGATCTTGTTGACGATTTCCTTGCGGTTGCCCCGGGCGCGCTTGACCGCCTGGTTGATCCGCGCGGAACGCATCGGGTGCATGGCCTTGAAACCGAGGTCTTCGAATTCTATGCGGATGGCGTGCATGCCCAGCCGGTTGGCGATGGGCGCATAGATTTCCAGGGTTTCCTTGGCGATTCGCCGGCGCTTTTCGCCCGACAGCACTTCCAGGGTGCGCATGTTGTGCAGGCGGTCGGCCAGCTTGACCAGGATCACGCGAATGTCGCGCGCCATGGCCATGGCCATTTTCTGGAAGTTTTCGGCTTGGGCTTCGGCTTTGGTCTCGAAGTTCATCTGGGTCAGTTTGCTGACCCCATCGACCAGTTCGGCCACGGTTTCGCCGAACTGCGCTTGCAGCGCTTCTTTGGCAATACCGGTGTCTTCGATCACGTCATGCAGCATTGCGGCCATCAGGCTTTGATGGTCCATGTGCATGTCGGCAAGAATATTCGCCACCGCAAGAGGATGCGTGACGTACGCCTCACCGCTGCGGCGGCGTTGACCGTCGTGGGCTTGTTCGGCGTAGAAGTACGCTCGGCGGACCAGGTTGACCTGGTCCTTGCCGAGGTAGGTCGATAAGCGATCGGCGAGGGCGTCTATGCTCGGCATGATGACACCTGCCGTTTGCTATGACCCCGCGCCGTGCTACGTCGACCAGGCATGACCTTATACTGCCTCGTTGGACTCGTCCTCGAACGCTGCGAACAGCGGTTCATCCTGGACGATTTCCTGCTCGGCGATGAACTCGTAGCTCATCAGGCCTTCAGCGATTTCACGCAGCGCTACAACTGTAGGCTTGTCGTTTTCCCACTGAACCAGGGGCTCTTTGCCACCGGTGGCCAGTTGACGGGCACGCTTGGTAGAGAGCATGACCAGCTCAAAGCGGTTTTCCACGTGTTCTAGGCAGTCTTCAACGGTTACGCGGGCCATGGTATTCCTCGGAGCGAATGCAATATGCGCGCTGCCCGGTTGGGCGAGCGGACTGAACAGTTTAAAAAATCACCAGCGATTAGGGAAGCGCTGATTTTTTGACCAGGCTCTTCAACGCGCTATAAGCGCCAATGTAAAGCCCTTGCAGCGGTTTTGGGAAGAGCTGATTAGCCGAGCAATTCAGCCAATAATTTGCCATGACGCTGCTGCTGACGCTTCTGATGCAGCTGATTGGCGCGGAAAATTGCCTTCAGGTCGTCCAGCGCGTGGGCGAAATTGTCGTTGATGATCAGGTAATCGTAGTCGACGTAGTGGCTCATCTCGCTGACGGCTTCGCGCATCCGGCCTTCGATGATCTCGTCGCTGTCCTGGCCGCGATTGGTCAGGCGCTGGTGCAGTGCCTCCAGGGACGGCGGCAGAATGAAGATCGAGCGGGCCTGGGGCATCAACTTGCGCACTTGCTCTGCACCCTGCCAGTCAATTTCCAGAATCAGGTCGTGGCCTTCGTCCAGCGTCTGCTGCAGGTGGCTTTGCGAAGTGCCATAGAGATTGCCGAACACTTCGGCGCGCTCGAGGAAATCTCCGTGCTCGATCATCTTCACGAACTCGCTGCGTTCGACGAAGTGATAGTTCACACCGTTCACTTCACCGGGGCGCATGGCGCGGGTGGTGTGGGAGACCGAGACGCGGATCTCCTGGTCAGCGTCGGTCAGGGCTTTGACCAAGCTGCTCTTGCCCGCACCCGAAGGGGCGGAAATGATGTACAGGGTGCCGGTACTGTGGGTCATGTCAGGTTTGCCTTACTCAATATTCTGCACTTGTTCGCGCATCTGCTCGATCAACACTTTGAGGTTGACCGCCGCTTGGGTGCTGCGCGGGTCGAAGGCTTTGGAGCCCAGTGTGTTGGCTTCGCGGTTGAGCTCCTGCATCAGGAAGTCCAGGCGCCGACCGGCAGCGCCGCCGGATTTGAGCACCCGGCGAACTTCGATGATGTGAGTGCTCAGGCGATCCAGTTCTTCGGCGACGTCGCTCTTTTGCGCGAGCATGACCATTTCCTGCTCCAGGCGCTGTGGGTCGAGGTCGGCTTTCATGTCGATGAAGCGGTCGAGGACTTTCTGACGCTGGGTGGCGAGCATCTGCGGGACCAGTTCACGCAGGATCACCACATCTTTTTCAATGGACGTCAGGCGCTCGTTGATCAACCGCGCCAGCTCCGCGCCTTCGCGCTCGCGACCGGCCTTGAGTTCTTTCAGGCCCTGGTTGAACAGCGCCATGGCTTCGGCATTCAGCGCTTGCGGGTCGGCGGCATCGGCCACCAGCACGCCGGGCCAGGCCAGGACTTCCAGCGGGTTCAATGCGGCGGGGTTCTTGATCAGGCTGGCGACGATCTCGGCAGCGGCGACCAGTTGCGCGGCGCGCTCGCGGTCCACTTGCAGCGGTTTACCAGTGCTTTCTTCGGTGAAACGCAAGGTGCATTCGAGTTTGCCCCGGGACAATTCCTGGCGCAGGGCTTCGCGGACCGCGCCCTCGAGGTCGCGGAAAGATTCCGGCAGACGCAGGTGGGGTTCCAGGTAGCGGCTGTTGACCGAGCGCAGCTCCCAACTCAGGGTGCCCTGGACGCCGGCTTTCTCGACGCGGGCGAAGGCGGTCATGCTGTGCACCATGGAGGTACCTCGCAATGCAGGTCGGCGCGTAACCCATGGTTCGCGGACCCGCTATCTGTGAATTAAAGCCGACAGGCAGCAAAGGCGCAGGATTGTAGCGCAGTGGGGCGGGTGCGCCCAATCACACGCTGTGACAATGAGCTGCAGGCCGTCGGCTACGCTCTATTCAGGGGCTTCGATCGTCGGGCGATTTTTTTAGAAGTGCCCACTCGCGCCCCACGGCTCTATAATGCTCGGCAGTTTTCCGTCCCCCGTACAGGTAATCCCTATGAAACGTCCAAGTGGTCGCGCTGCCGATCAGCTCCGCTCGATCCGCATTACCCGCAACTACACCAAACACGCCGAGGGATCTGTACTGGTCGAGTTCGGTGATACCAAGGTCATTTGCACCGTCAGCGTCGAGAACGGCGTGCCGCGTTTCCTGAAAGGTCAGGGCCAGGGCTGGTTGACCGCTGAATACGGCATGCTGCCGCGCGCCACCGGCGAACGTAATCAGCGTGAAGCGAGCCGCGGCAAGCAGGGTGGCCGCACTCTGGAAATCCAGCGTTTGATCGGTCGTTCCCTGCGCGCTGCGCTGGACATGTCCAAGCTGGGCGACGTCACCCTGTACGTCGACTGCGACGTGATCCAGGCTGACGGCGGCACCCGCACCGCCTCCATCACCGGTGCCATGGTTGCACTGGTCGATGCCTTGAAAGTGATCAAGAAGCGTGGCGGCCTCAAAGGTGGCGACCCGCTCAAGCAAATGATCGCTGCCGTTTCGGTGGGCATGTATCAGGGCGAGCCTGTGCTTGACCTCGACTACCTGGAAGACTCGGCTGCCGAGACTGACCTCAACGTGGTGATGACCAGCACTGGTGGTTTCATCGAAGTCCAGGGTACTGCCGAAGGCGCGCCGTTCCAGCCGGAAGAGCTGAACGCGATGCTGGCACTGGCGAAGAAAGGCATGATCGAGATTTTCGAACTGCAGAAGGCTGCATTGGCTGACTGATTGTTTTGATGCCCGGCAAAGGAGAGCGCCATGAGTGATGAACAGCAGTTACTTCCCACCCCGAGCTCCGAGGCTCGCCAGTGGGCGATGTTTTGTCACCTCTCGGCGTTTCTCGGTGTCTGGTTTCCGTTCGGTCACCTGATCGGGCCGCTGATACTCTGGCAGTGGAAGCGTGAAGCCGACCCGTTCATCGATGCCCAAGGCAAAGAAGCGCTGAACTTTCAGATCACCGTGGCACTGGTCTCGGGCATCTGTTACGTGCTGATGCTGGTGTTGATCGGTTTTGCGCTGCTGCCGCTGGTCCTGATCGGGGCGATGGTGCTGTGCATCATTGCCGGGCTCAAGGCTAATGACGGGGTGCCTTACCGCTATCCCTTCACCTGGCGGTTGATCAAATAACAGGCAGTAAAAATCAGCGCGCACAAAAAAGCCGACAGCGATGTCGGCTTTTTTGCATCTGCGAAAAGACGCTTAGATGGTCAGCGTCCAGTCGTAGTCCACGATCAGCGGTGCGTGCTGCGAGAACCGTGGCTGACGCGGCAGACGTGCGCTGCGTACGAAGCGGCGCAGGCCGGGAGTCAGCAACTGGTAGTCGAAACGCCAGCCCAGGTTGAGCATTTCCGCCTGCTCGTTGTCCGGCCACCAGCTGTACTGGTCACCTTCGCGGCTGACTTCCCGCAGGGCGTCGACATAACCCATGTTGCCCACAATCTCGTCCATCCAGGCACGCTCAGGCGCCAGGAAGCCCGGGGATTGCTGGCTGTCGCGCCAGTTCTTGATATCCAGCTTCTGTTGCGCCACGTACAGCGAGCCACAATAAATGTACTCGCGACGTTTGCGCCGCTGTTTATCCAGATAACGGGCGAAGTCGTCCATTAGCTTGAACTTCTGGTTCAAGTCTTCATCGCCATTCTGCCCCGAAGGGAGCAGCAAGGTCGCGATGCTGACCTTGTCGAAATCGGCTTGCAGGTAGCGCCCGTAGCGGTCGGCCGTCTCGAAGCCGAGACCGCTGATGACAGCCTTCGGTTGCAACCGCGAGTACAAAGCCACGCCACCTTGGGCGGGAACTTCGGCTTCGCAGGCATAAAGGAAGTAGCCATCCAGTTGGAAGGCTGGATCGTCCAGTTCAAAGGCGGAGGCGCGGGTGTCCTGCAGGCAGATGACGTCGGCATTCTGTGCTTGCAGCCAACTGAGCAAACCACGCTCGACTGCAGCCTGAATACCATTGACGTTCACACTGATGATCCGCATAAGTGGCCCCAAAAATCGCGTGCGGGTATGATACACGGCGTCTACCTAATTAGCTAAATCCGTGGTATTTGGGGTTTTTTTCATGCAAGCGTATCAACGCGATTTCATTCGTTTTGCCATCGATCGCGGCGTTTTGCGCTTCGGTGAGTTCACCCTGAAGTCCGGGCGCACCAGTCCATACTTCTTCAATGCCGGCCTGTTCAACTCAGGCAAAGCCCTGGCGCAGCTGGGTCGTTTCTACGCGGCAGCCATCGTCGAGAGCGGTATTCCCTTCGACGTGCTGTTCGGCCCGGCCTACAAAGGCATCCCGTTGGCGGCCACTACCGCCGTGGCGTTGGCCGAACATCACGACCGTGACCTGCCATGGTGCTTCAACCGCAAGGAAGCCAAGGCCCATGGCGAAGGCGGCAGCCTGGTCGGCGCGCCATTGACCGGTGACGTGCTGATCATCGACGACGTGATCACTGCTGGCACCGCCATCCGCGAAGTGATGCAGATCATCGCTTCCCAGGACGGCGCCAAAGCTGCCGGTGTGCTGATCGCCCTGAACCGTCAGGAGCGTGGCAACGGTGAGTTGTCGGCCATCCAGGAAGTGGAACGTGACTTCGGCATTCCGGTGATCAGCATCGTTTCGCTGAACCAGGTGCTGGAGTTCCTGGCTGACGATCCGCAGCTCAAGCAACATTTGCCTGCGGTTGAAGCCTACCGCGCCCAGTTCGGCGTGTAACCACGCTTCCACAGGGATCGCAGGCAGCAAAAGACCCCGCTCAGCAAGCTGAGCGGGGTCTTTTGTTTATGTATGGCCCAGTCTCCTCAGGATTATTCTTTACTGGTGCTGAATGTCTCGGCTTTTTTGATCCCGGTGGGTTTATTGGTTTTCTCCGGATACGGATCAGCTACAGCATCGCCCTGCCCGGTAAGAATTCTCCAGCCATGACGGGTGTGCGCGGTTTTGCGGAGTTGTGGGCAGGGTGGCATCGATGTTTTGCCCTGATTCGAGTATTCGTGACCGCAATCGACGCAGGCGTAGGTGCCAGGTGAAACATCGCTGCCGTAAGGGACGTAGTCTTTTTGCATGGGTAGACCTCCTGTGGATTCAGAGAAGATCCTATGCAGATGGCTTCCTTGGTGATGTCGGACGTTTCGCCCAATCAGGTCAGGCATTTCCGGCGCGCATAAAAAAGATCGCAGACTTCGTCAGCTCCTACAGGTTTTTCGTACATCCGAAATCCGTAGGTGCTGCCGAAGGCTGCGATCTTTTTAAGGTTTTGAATCAGGGACGCTTGCGATTGCTGATCAACGTACCCACACCGGTGTCGGTGAAGATTTCCAGCAGAATTGCATTCGGCACCCGACCGTCAATGATCAACGAGCTACCCACGCCGCCCTGTACCGCTTCCAGCGCGCAACGGATCTTCGGCAGCATGCCGCCGTAGATGGTGCCATCGGCGATCAGATCGTCGACTTGCTGGGTGCTCAGGCCGGTCAACACCTTGCCCGACTTGTCCATCAGGCCGGCGATGTTGGTTAGCAGCATCAGCTTTTCAGCTTTCAGTGCCTCAGCCACTTTACCGGCCACCAGATCGGCGTTGATGTTGTACGACTCGCCGTTGGCACCGACGCCGATCGGCGCGATCACCGGAATGAAATCGCCTTTGACCAGCAGGTTCAGCAGGTCGGTGTTGATGCCGACCACTTCGCCGACGTGGCCGATGTCGATGATTTCCGGCTGGGTCATCTCCGGGGTCTGGCGGGTGACGGTGAGCTTCTTCGCGCGAATCAGCTCGGCGTCTTTACCGGTCAGGCCGATGGCGCTGCCGCCGTGACGGTTGATCAGGTTGACGATGTCCTTGTTGACCTGGCCGCCGAGGACCATTTCCACCACGTCCATGGTCGCGGCGTCGGTGACGCGCATGCCATCGACAAAGTGGCTCTCGATCGAGAGTCGCTTGAGCAGGTCGCCGATTTGCGGGCCGCCGCCGTGAACCACCACCGGGTTGATGCCGACGGCTTTCATCAGCACGATGTCACGGGCGAAGCCGGTTTTCAGCTCCTCGCTTTCCATCGCGTTGCCGCCGTATTTGATCACCAGCGTCTTGCCGACATAGCGGCGAATGTAAGGCAGCGCTTCGGACAGGACCTTGGCGGTGTTGGCGGCGGCTTCGCGTTCGAGGGTCATTCAGGGCTCCGGGTGCTTCAATAGATCAAAACGGTAGTTGGAGATCAGGTGCAACGCGCTTCAGCTGGACGTGGAATACATCCTTGATGCGCTGCAATTCAGCCTCGTCATCGGCCTCGAAGCGCAGCACCAGCACCGGTGTGGTGTTGGAGGCGCGAACCAGGCCCCAGCCTTTGGCATAGTCGACTCGCACGCCGTCAATGGTGGTCAGGTCGGCGCCTTCACCCCACTGTGCGTCGTGCAGTGCATCAATGATGCTGAATTTGCTCTCTTCGGTCACATGGATATTGATTTCAGGCGTAGAAATATCGTTCGGGAAGGTCGCGAACAACTCTTCCGCGGTGGATTTTTCCTTGCTGAGGATCTCCAGCAAGCGTGCGGCGCTGTAGATACCGTCGTCGAAACCGAACCAGCGCTCCTTGAAGAAGATGTGCCCGCTCATTTCGCCGGCCAACAGTGCGCCGGATTGTTTCATTTTCTTTTTGATCAGCGAGTGACCTGTTTTCCACATCAGCGGACGACCGCCATATTCCTTGATCAGCGGGATCAGGCGGCGGGTGCATTTGACGTCGAAGATGATTTCCGCGTCGGGGTTGCGTGCTACCACATCTTTGGCGAACAGCATCAGCAGGCGGTCCGGGAACACAACGCTGCCGGTGTTGGTGACCACGCCTACGCGGTCGCCATCGCCGTCGAAGGCCAGGCCCAGGTCAGCGTTGGTTTCCTTGACCTTGGCGATCAGGTCTACCAGGTTTTCCAGCTTGCCCGGATCCGGGTGATGGTTCGGGAAGTTGCCATCGACATCGCAGAACAGCGGGATGACTTCGCAGTTCAGGGCTTCGATCAGTTGCGGGGCAATCACGCCGGCCGCGCCGTTACCGCAATCGACCACCACTTTCAGGCGGCGGGCGAGTTTGATGTCCTGGACGATTTCGGTGTTGTAGCGATCGAGGATCTCGACCTTGGTGATGCTGCCCTTGCCGCTGCTCAGGTTGTTGGTCTTGAGGCGGTCGTGCAGAGCCTGAATCTGTTCGTTGGCCAGGGTATCGCCGGCAATGACGATCTTGAAGCCGTTGTAGTTCGACGGGTTGTGGCTGCCGGTGAGCATCACCCCGGATTTGCCGGCCAGTACGTTGGCGGCGTAGTACAGCGCTGGCGTTGGCACCAGGCCGACGTCGCTGACGTGGCAACCGCTGTCGGCCAGACCCTGAATCAGTTGTTCCACCAGTTCCGGGCCGGACAGGCGACCGTCGCGGCCGACGGATACATTGGGTTCGCCCTGGGCCAGACTCTGGGAGCCAATGGCACGACCGAGCCAATAAGCGGTTTCAGCGTTCAAGAATTCCGGGACGGTGCCACGAATGTCGTAGGCGCGGAAGATGCTGTCGGGGAACTTGGGTGCGACTTGGGCTGGGGTGCTCATCTGTAGGAATGCTCCATCTTGAAAGTGGCTGGACCTGCCGGCGAAAAACTCGTCGGCAGGCTCAAACTGAAGGGTATGACGGTGTTTTCCACCGAGAGTTCGTGGTGTGAAAAGGCCATGCCATCAACATCGGCGAGCAATTGGCCGGCCGATGCCTTGATTTCCAGTGGTAAACCTTCCAGATGACGTCTGTGCAATTTTCATCCTTAAAATGCAGAGGGCAGGTCAGGCCAGGCAGTGCTCCCAGCCTGAATGCCGATGATCAGTGGCTGCCGGAGTGGCCGAACCCGCCGGTGCCGCGCTGGGTTTCGACGAACTCTTCGACCATTTCAAAATGCGCTTGAACCACCGGTACCAGCACCAATTGGGCCAGGCGTTCGCCAACGACGATGTTGAAATCGGTCTGGCCACGGTTCCAGCACGACACCATTAGCGGGCCCTGGTAATCGGAGTCGATCAGGCCGACCAGGTTGCCCAGCACGATGCCGTGCTTATGGCCCAGGCCCGAGCGCGGCAGAATCAACGCCGCCAGGCCCGGATCGCCGATGTACACCGACAGGCCGGTAGGGATCAGCAGAGTCTCGCCCGGCTTGATGACAGTGTCTTTTTCCAGCATGGCGCGCAGGTCGAGGCCGGCGGAGCCGGGCGTGGCGTACTGCGGCAGCGGAAATTCGCTACCGATGCGTGGGTCGAGGATCTTGGCTTGCAAAGCGTGCATGTAAATTAAACCTGGTTCAGACGTTCGGCGATAAAAGTGATCAGCTGGCGGGCAATCTTGCCTTTGCTGGTCTGGGCAAAAATAGTGGCGTGCAATTCCCGGTCGATCACGCTGCAGGCGTTTTCTTCGCTGTTGAAGCCAATACTCGGGTTGGCGACGTCGTTGGCGACGATCAGATCGAGGTTCTTGTCTTTCAGCTTGCGGGCAGCGTAGTCGAGCAGGTGTTCGGTTTCGGCGGCAAAGCCGACACTGAACGGACGGTCGGGGCGGGTGGCGATGGTGGCCAGGATATCCGGGTTGCGCACCATTTGTAGCAACAAGCCGTCGCCGCTTGTAGGGTCTTTCTTGAGTTTCTGTGGGGCCACGACTTCCGGACGGTAATCCGCGACCGCTGCCGAGGCGATGAACAGGTCGCAAGGAATCGCGGCTTCACAAGCGGCGAGCATGTCCCGGGCACTGACTACGTCGATGCGCGTGACGCGATCCGGGGTCGGCAGGTGCACGGGGCCGGTGATCAGGGTCACGCGGGCGCCGGCTTCTACCGCGGCTTCGGCCAGGGCAAAGCCCATTTTGCCGGAGCTGTGGTTGGTGATGTAGCGCACCGGGTCGATGTTTTCCTGGGTCGGGCCGGCGGTGATCAGCACGTGTTTACCGGTCAGCGCCTGACGCTGGAAGCAGTCTGCCGCGCACTGGGCGAGGTCGGTGGCTTCGAGCATGCGGCCCATGCCGACGTCGCCGCAGGCCTGGCTACCGGAGGCCGGGCCGAAGACTTTGAAGTCGCGGCTTTCGAGGGTTTGCAGGTTGGCCTGGGTCGCCGGGTCGCGCCACATGGCCTGATTCATCGCCGGCGCCACGGCGACTACCGCGTCGGTGGCCAGCACCAGCGTGGTCAGCAGGTCGTCGGCAATGCCTTGGGCCAGGCGAGCGATCAGGTCCGCGGTGGCGGGTGCGATCAATACCAGGTCGGCCCATTTGGCCAGTTCGATGTGGCCCATGGCGGCTTCGGCCGCCGGGTCCAGCAGGTCCAGATGGACCGGATGCCCGGACAGGGCCTGCATGGTCAGCGGGGTAATGAATTCACTGCCGCCACGGGTCATGACCACGCGCACTTCGGCGCCCTGGTCGATCAGGCGGCGAACCAGCTCGGCGCTCTTGTAGGCAGCGATGCCGCCGCCGACGCCCAGAACGATGCGTTTCCGATACAGCCGCTGCATAGGTCTGCCTTTCATTTCGTTGATGACTGCATGGCGATACCCCCTCCCCAGGGGTGAAATCGCCCGCAAAAAAGATGGGCTACGATATCACAGCGACCGCTACGGAACAGCGGCGCCCACAGACATGGAGGTGTTATGAGCATTCGCGATTGGCCAGCGGCGGAGCGACCGCGGGAGAGGTTACTTGAGTTGGGTTCGGCGAGTCTTTCGGACGCCGAGTTGCTGGCGATTTTTTTACGTACCGGTGTATCGGGTAAAAGTGCAGTAGATCTGGCGCGACATCTGTTGAGTCAGTTTGGCAGCCTGCGTTCACTGCTCGAAGCCGATCAGGCTGCGTTCAGCAGGCAATTGGGGCTCGGGCCAGCAAAATTCGCTCAGTTGCAAGCGGCACAGGAAATGGGCAGGCGGCATTTGGCCGAGCGTGCACGCCAGAAGTCGGCGCTGGAAAATCCGCAGGCGGTTCGTGATTACCTGAAGTCGATGCTGCGCCACGAGCCTCATGAGGTGTTCGGGTGTCTTTTTTTGGATTCCAAGCATCAAGTGCTGACCTTTGAGGTGCTGTTTCGTGGCTCTATCGACAGCACCAGTGTCTATCCAAGGCAAGTGGTTAAACGCGCTTTAGCCCACAACGCCGCAGCGTTGATCCTCTGCCACAACCATCCGTCGGGTAACTCCAACCCCAGTCAAGCCGATCGAATGCTGACCAAGCGCCTGCAAGAGGCACTGGACCTGATCGATGTGCGGGTGCTCGACCATTTCATTGTCGGTGATGGCGATCCGTTGTCGATGGCTGAGTATGGGTGGATGTGAGCGAGGGATACGGAGCTAAGTAAGTCCCTGTGGGAGCGGGCTTGCCCGCGATGACGTCGGCAAATTCAACATGGTTGTCGCCTGAAAGTCCGCTATCGCGGGCAAGCCCGCTCCCACAGGGTTTTTTGTCGGGTCGGATTACTTGAGGTTAACCTTCGAGTAGTCCTGCCGGCCAAACGGGCTGACCCGATAACCCTCTACGTCTTTGCGTGTCAGGGCGAAGGCCGTCGGGTGAGCCAGTGGCAGCCACAACGCCTGTTGCTGGATCTGCGCCTGGGCCTGTTCATAGAGCTTGGTGCGCACACCTTGCTCGCCAGTGGTTTTGCCGGCGCTGATCAGTTTGTCCAGGTCCTGGTTGCAGTAGCGGGCGAAGTTGGTGCCGGATTTGATCGCCGCGCAGGAAAACTGCGGCGTGAGGAAGTTGTCCGGGTCACCATTGTCGCCGGCCCAGCCCATGAACAGCAGGTCATGTTCGCCGGCCTTGGCGCGACGAATCAGCTCGCCCCATTCGATCACGCGGATCTCGGCCTGAATGCCGATTTCCGCCAGGTCCGACTGAAGCAATTGTGCGCCGAGGCTTGGATTGGGATTCAGAAGGCTGCCGGAAGGGCGGGTCCAGATGGTGGTCTGGAAGCCATTTTTGAGCCCGGCCTTGGCCATCAGTGCCCGGGCTTTCTCGACATCATGAGGGTAGCCCGGCAGGTTTTTGGCATAGCTCCAGGTATTGGGCGGGTAGGGCCCATTGGCAGGCTCGGCGGTGTCTTCGAACACGGCCTTGAGGTAGTTAGTTTTGTCGAACGCCAGGTTGATTGCCTGGCGCACTTCCGGCTTGTCCAGCGGCGGATGCTGGCTGTTGATGCCGACGAATGCGGTCATGAACGCGTCAGTCTTTTCCACCTTCAGGGTCGGTTCCTGCTTCGCAGCCTGTACGTCCAGCGGTTTCGGCGACAGGGCAATCTGGCACTCGTTGCGGCGCAATTTCTGCAGGCGCACGTTGGCATCCGGAGTGATTGCGAAGATCAACGGGTCTACCGATGGCTTGCCCTGGAAGTAGTCGCGGTTGGCCTTGTAGCGAATCGACGCATCTTTCTGGAAGCGCGTGAAGATGAACGGGCCGCTGCCGATCGGCTGGCTATTGAGCTTCTCCGGAGTGCCGGCCTTCATCAGTTGGTCGGCGTACTCGGCCGAATAGATCGAGGCGAAGCCCATGCTCAGGGTCGGCAGGAACGTCGAGTCCGGGTGATCGAGGGTGAAGCGAATGGTCAGCGGGTCTAGTGCGTCGATCTTCTTGATCAGCGTCGGTAACTGCATCGATTGAGCGTGTGGGAAACCACTCTGGGCTACTTTGTGCCACGGGTTCGCCGGGTCGAGCATGCGGTCGAAGCTGAACTTGACGTCTTCGGCGGTCAGGTCGCGCGTCGGGCTGAAGTACTCGGTGTGGTGAAATTTCACCTGCGGGTGCAATTTGAAAACGTAAGTCAGGCCGTCCGGCGTAACTTCCCAGCTGTCCGCGAGGCTGGCGACCACCTTGCCGCTGACGGTATCGAAGTCCACCAGGCGGTTCATCAGCACATCGGCCGAGGCATTGGTGGTGGTCAACGAGTTGTATTGCACCACATCGAACCCTTCCGGGCTGGCCTCGGTGCAGACGCTCAGGGCGGCTGCATGGGCCAGGGGGCTCAGTAGAAGCGGTGCGAGCAGCAGCGGTAGGGCAGCGAGGCGCATGGTTGGATTCCTTTACAGATGAAGGCCCATCTGCAAGTGCAGTCTGGAAAAGGCCTACCCTAGTGGGCTCTTTTGAAAATGACTATCCCCTTTTTCATTTTGAGGGGAGTATGGGCGATTGTTTTCGGTGGGTGACGATTGATAAAACCCCTGGATTGGCCTGTTGGCCGATTTTCTGCGACGAGCGGTCGCTATCGGGCTCAGCCTTTGTCCAAGGCACTCGGCGCCCGAAAAGCCGGGTTTTTATCAACTCAATTCACACCGGTTGTTGTTGCTCTCTGGTCTTTCTGGTATAAAGCAGCGCTCTTTTCTAGGGGCCCGGTTCCTTCGCTTGTAGGTGTAGCCGGTAAGACCCTTAAAGAAACGCGGCGCCTGGCGCCAAATGACTGAGAGATTAAGCGGCCAACCCATGCCGGGTTGGGCATGTGGTTTTAGAGGGCTGAGGCATGTCGAGAGTCTGTCAAGTTACCGGTAAGGGTCCGGTGACTGGGAATAACATTTCCCACGCAAACAACAAAACCCGTCGTCGTTTCCTGCCGAACCTGCAGCATCACCGCTTCTGGGTTGAAGAAGAGAAACGTTTCGTGCGTCTGCGCGTATCTGCCAAAGGCATGCGTATCATCGACAAGCGTGGCATCACTGTCGTGCTGGCCGAAATCCGCAAAGCTGGCAAGATCTAAGGGAGCTAATCATGCGTGAATTGATTCGTTTGATTTCGAGCGCCGGTACTGGTCACTTCTACACTACTGACAAGAACAAGCGCACTACTCCGGACAAAATCGAGATCAAGAAATATGATCCGGTTGTTCGCAAGCACGTGATCTACAAAGAAGGCAAAATCAAGTAATTGATTTTTCCCTCTTACGAAAAAGGCCCATATCGCGAGATACGGGCCTTTTTTGTTGCCTGTCGTTTTGCATTGCCTGGGCCGGCCCTTTCGCTCCCACATTGGATCTGTGAATGACGCAGATCCAGTGTGGGGCGCTTAAACGATAAAGATTTTCAGGCCTTCTGTTCAAACACCACATAAATCTTGCGGCACGGTTCCAGCACTTCCCAGGTGCCTTTGAAACCGGCCGGAATCACGAAGCGATCGCCCATGCGCAGGGTCTTGGCGCCGCCATCGTCATCGCGCAGTACTGACACCCCCTGAACGATTTCGCAGTATTCGTGTTCGGTGTAGTTCACCCGCCACTGACCGACTTCGCCTTCCCAGACACCTGCACTCATCTGGCCACACGGGCTGTTGTAATGGTTGTACACCACCTGCTCGGGGTCGCCCTTGAGGACTTTTGCCGGGTCTGGCCGATAGCGATCGGGCTGGGTGGTGGCCTGACTGAAATCGACGATATCCTGAATGCTCATGCTGGTATTCCCCCGTGATTACGGCGCGACTGGCTGGAAAATTGAAAGTCTATGTTTATTAAAATGAACATCGCAAGGCCGTTTAACGGCCTTATGTCAAATATATTGAAACTTCACCCGCCGCTGGTTTAGGGTAACGGTTGCCTTGAGCCGAAAAACAGGCTGGCCGGGCAGAATTCCTGACAGCACCCGCGAAGAGCGCGGGGTGCTCGTATTCAATAAGAGGAGGACACTCGTATGACCACCCTGACTCGTGCCGACTGGGAACAACGGGCTCGTGATCTGAAGATCGAAGGCCGCGCCTACATCAATGGCGAATACACCGATGCCGTCTCCGGTGAGACCTTCGAGTGCATCAGCCCGGTCGATGGCCGTCTGCTGGGCAAGATTGCCAGCTGTGACGCCGCCGACGCCCAGCGTGCCGTGGAAAACGCCCGCGCCACCTTCAATTCCGGCGTCTGGTCGCGCCTGGCGCCGACCAAGCGCAAAGCCACCATGATTCGTTTTGCCGGCTTGTTGAAACAGCACGCCGAAGAGCTGGCCCTGCTCGAAACCCTGGACATGGGCAAGCCGATCAGCGATTCCCTGTACATCGACGTTCCTGGCGCGGCGCAAGCCCTGAGCTGGAGTGGTGAGGCCATCGACAAGCTCTACGACGAAGTCGCCGCCACCCCGCACGATCAGTTGGGGCTGGTGACTCGCGAGCCGGTCGGTGTGGTCGGTGCGATCGTGCCGTGGAACTTCCCGTTGATGATGGCCTGCTGGAAACTCGGCCCGGCGCTGTCTACCGGTAACTCGGTGATCCTCAAGCCTTCGGAAAAATCGCCGCTGACTGCTATTCGTATTGCAGCGCTGGCGGTTGAAGCCGGTATTCCGAAAGGTGTGCTCAACGTGCTGCCGGGGTACGGTCACACCGTCGGCAAGGCCCTGGCCCTGCACATGGACGTCGATACCCTGGTGTTCACCGGGTCGACCAAAATCGCCAAGCAACTGCTGATCTACTCCGGCGAATCGAACATGAAGCGTGTCTGGCTCGAAGCTGGTGGCAAGAGCCCGAATATCGTTTTCGCCGATGCACCGGACCTGCAGGCTGCCGCCGAATCAGCTGCCAGTGCCATTGCCTTCAACCAGGGCGAAGTCTGCACCGCCGGTTCGCGCCTGTTGGTCGAGCGTTCGATCAAAGACAAATTCCTGCCGCTGGTAATCGAAGCCCTCAAGGCCTGGAAGCCAGGCAATCCGCTGGACCCGGCGACCAACGTCGGTGCGCTGGTGGATACCCAGCAGATGAACACCGTGCTGTCCTACATCGAATCCGGTCACTCCGATGGCGCCAAACTGGTGGCTGGCGGCAAGCGTATTCTTCAGGAAACCGGGGGCACCTACGTCGAGCCGACGATTTTTGACGGTGTCAGCAACGCGATGAAAATTGCCCAGGAAGAAATCTTTGGCCCGGTGTTGTCGGTGATCACTTTCGATACCGCCGAAGAAGCCGTTGCGATTGCCAACGACACCCCTTACGGCCTCGCGGCGGCAGTATGGACCACGGACATCTCGAAGGCCCACCTCACCGCCAAGGCATTGCGTGCGGGTAGCGTTTGGGTCAACCAGTACGATGGCGGCGACATGACCGCGCCGTTCGGTGGCTTCAAACAGTCCGGGAACGGTCGCGACAAGTCATTGCACGCGTTCGACAAGTACACCGAGCTGAAGGCGACCTGGATCAAGTTGTAAGCCTGTGTGGAGCCCGATCGAACATCGGGCTCCCGAGCGACACAGATCCCCTGTGGGAGCGGGCTTGCTCGCGAAGGCGCCGTAACAGCCAACGATGATGTTGGATGTGATGGCCTCTTCGCGAGCAAGCCCGCTCCCACATTTACTTTGTGCGGCCAGTAAAAATAACAATCCACAGGAGCGTGGAACATGCGTTGGGCGACTTATTTCGCCGTCTTGGCGTCTGTCTTGAGTGTCGGCCTGGCCTTGGGCGTCAGCATGCCGTTGGTATCGCTGCGTCTGGAGGGCTGGGGTTACGGCTCGTTCGCCATTGGCGTGATGGCGGCGATGCCGGCCATTGGCGTGCTGCTGGGGGCGAAGATCTCCAGCCACCTCGCGGCCCGTCTCGGCACGGCGAATCTGATGCGCCTGTGCCTGTGGGCCGGGGCAGTATCCATCGGTTTGCTGGCACTGTGGCCAAGCTACCCGATCTGGCTGGTGCTGCGGTTGATGATCGGGGTGATCCTGACCCTCGTCTTCATCCTCGGCGAAAGCTGGATCAATCAACTGGTGGTCGAGCAATGGCGCGGGCGGCTGGTGGCGCTGTATGGCAGCAGTTATGCCCTGAGTCAGCTGGCCGGGCCGTTACTGTTGGGGGCGTTGGGCACCGAGCACGATTATGGTTTCTGGGTGGGCGTCGGTTTGCTGATGACGTCACCGTTGTTGCTGCTGGGTCGCAGCGGAGCGCCCACCAGCGAAGCTTGCAGCGTGACCCTTAACGACTTGCTGAATTTCTGCCGCGGCCTGCCGGCAATTGCCTGGGCGGTGTCGCTGTTTGCTGCGTTCGAAGCGATGATCCTGACCTTGTTGCCGGTCTACTGCCTGCGTCAGGGCTTCACCACGGAAATCGCCCTGGCGATGGTCAGCACGGTGGTGGTGGGGGATGCCTTGTTGCAGTTGCCGATTGGCGCGCTGGCTGATCGCTTGTCGCGGCGTACATTGTTTACCGGCTGTGCGGTGCTTTTGCTGCTGTCGAGCCTGGCAATTCCGTTGCTGATCGATACGTTGCTGATCTGGCCGCTGTGGGTGTTGTTTGGCGCTAGCGCCGGCGGTCTGTTCACCTTGTCGCTGATCCTGATCGGTGAGCGTTATCGCGACGATGCGCTGGTGCGGGCCAATGCCCATATCGCGCAGCTGTGGGGGATCGGTTGCCTGATCGGGCCGTTGGCGGCCGGTGCCGGCAGCCAGTGGATCAGCGGGCATGCCTTGCCATTGCTGATGGCGGCGGGCGCGTTGGGGTTGGTGATTCTGGTGTCGCGGCAAGGAGCGTTTGGAATGGTTGCCGAGCCGGCCTGAGCGCTGCACAAAACCTGTGGCGAGGGAGCTTGCTCCCGCTGGGGCGCGCAGCGGCCCTAAATCATGTGCTGTCGCTTACTCAGGTAGAGCGTGGACGTCGATTTGCGACTGCTGCAGCCGAGCGGGAGCAAGCTCCCTCGCCACAATTTATCACCAGACTCCTGACTACAGCATTTTCTCCAGGCCAATCGTACTGCTGAACCACGAATTGAAATGCCGCCACCAGCTCCCCGGTTCCTTGGTCAATGTGTGCTGCTTGCCGTCGTCTTCGGTGACCCAGACTATCTGACCCTTTTCCAGTCGCGCCTGATAGCTGAGGGCCGGGGCCATACCCTCCAGCGCCAGTTCGCGCACACGCCCGGCAAGCTCCGGGTTGTCCACCAGTACCCCGACTTCGGTGTTCCAGAGCACCGAGCGCGGGTCGAAATTGAATGAGCCGATGAAGGCTTTTTGTCGGTCGAAGATCATGGCCTTGCTGTGCAAACTGGAATCGGAGCTTTGGTTGTATGATCCGCTGTGAAACAGGCTCGGTCCGCTGCCGATGTTGTCTCCGGGCTGGCGGCGCAACTCGAACAATTGCACGCCATGTTCCAGCAAGGCTTTACGATAAGGCGCGTACCCACCGTGCACGGCGGGTACATCGGTGGCCTCCAGTGAGTTTGTCAGCAAACTGACCGACACCCCGGCATCGGCGCGACCGGTCAGGTACACCAGCCCTGGTTGACCGGGCACGATGTAGGCCGAGATCATGATCAGCTCTTTGCTGACCCCATTGAGTTCAGGCGCCAACTGGGTGGTCAGCAGCAAATGCGGATCAGGTTCGCCGTCGGACAGCACCTTGCTCGGAGCGTCCCATAGTGCCTGGTTCCAGGCCCAGATCAGCTCCCGACGCCAGGCGTCCAGGCGCGGGTGAGTGGTGTAGGTCATCAACTGCAGATAGAGCGCGTGATTCTGTTTGCGTGTTTCTTCCAGGGACTCGTCCAGTCGGGTTCGGGTATTTCTCAGGTCTTTGGCGCTCGGCTTGCTTGAGAGAAACTGCTCGATCGGCTTGCTCAGGGCGCTGTTCCAGTACTGGTCGAAGCTGTGCCCCAATTGCTCTGCAACCGGCCCAATGCTGAGCATGTCGATGTCGGTGAAATTCAGTTTGGGTTCAGCATCGAAATACTCGTCCCCCAGGTTACGTCCGCCAACGATTGCCGCGCTGTTGTCCGCCACCCACAGTTTGTTGTGCATGCGCCGGTGTTGCAGTGACACGTTGAACAACCGGCCCATGGTTCGCGTGACGCCGGTGCTGCGGCCCAGGTGCAGTGGGTTGAACACGCGAATCTGAATCTGCGGATGCGCAGCAAGGGTTGCGATGATCTGGTCGAGGCCGTCGCTGGTGGTGTCGTCGAGCAGAATTCGCACCCGCACGCCGCGGTCGGCGGCCTTGAGCAACTCGCTTATCAATATCCGTGTGCTGATGCCGTCATGGACGATGTAGTACTGCAAATCGAGGCTGCTCTGGGCGCTTCGAATCAGCTCGGCGCGAGCAGTGAAGGCTTCGGTGCTATCGGACAGCAAGCGGAAGCCCGACTGGCCCTTGTAGGGCGTGGCCTGGGCCTGGATCGAACGGCCGAAAGCAGAGTCGGTCGCGGGCAGGGCCTGGCTCGGTTCCCGAGGGACATTGAGTGTCGTGCAGCTACCAAGGAACGAAGCGAGTAACAGAAGAGCAAGCAGGGGCTGTCTGATTCTCACGGAGCGTATTCCGGATGGTGGCGGATAGCATATGGACGCCGTATCCCGAAGAAAGGTCAGTCGGTTTCAGCCAGCAGTCTGATTGCTGTCGCACCGACCTTGCGCACTGCTTCTTCAATCTGCGGGGTCGTTTTGGCAGCGTAGTTCATCCGCAGGCAGTTGCGGTATTTGCCCGAGGCGGAAAAGATGCTGCCCACGGCAATCTGTACGCCTTGATCATGCAGCGCACGATTGAGTTTCAGCGTGTCGAAGCCCTCCGGCAGTTCGACCCACAGCATGAAGCTGCCTTGCGGACGGCTGGCGCGGGTACCGGCGGGGAAATAACGGGTGACCCAATCGATCATTACGTCGCGATTGCGCTGGTATTGCATCCGCATCCGCCGCAAATGTGGTTCGAAGTGTCCGGCCTTGAGAAATTCGGCAATTGCGATCTGTGGCTGCGGCGCGGTGCAGCCGGTGCTGATGTACTTCATGTGCAGCACCCGTTCCAGATAACGGCCCGGTGCCACCCAGCCAATGCGCAGGCCCGGTGCCAGGGTCTTGGAGAAGGAACTGCAGAGCAGGACGCGGCCGTCTTCGTCGAAGGATTTGATCGTGCGCGGGCGTGGGTAGGTGTAGGCCAGTTCGCCATACACATCGTCCTCGATAATCGCCACGTCGAAACGCTGCGCGAGCGTCAACAGCGCACGTTTGCGTGACTCGGGCATGATGTAGCCCAGTGGGTTGTTGCAGTTGGGGGTCAACTGTATGGCCTTGATCGGCCATTGCTCCAACGCCAGCTCCAACGCTTCGAGGCTGATGCCGGTGAGCGGGTCGGTGGGAATTTCCAGGGCTTTCATGCCCAGCCCCTTGAGCGTCTGCATGGCGCCGTGAAAGCTTGGTGAATCAACCGCCACGATGTCGCCGGGCTCGCAGATGGCGCGGATGCTGGTGGACAGCGCTTCGTGGCAACCGGTGGTGACCACCAGATCGTTGGCGCTCAACTGGCAGCCGGAGTCGAGCATCAGGCGAGCGATCTGCTCGCGCAGCTCCAGGGTGCCGTAGATATTGTCGTAATACAGGCCGGGCATGTCCTGCCGACGGCTGATTTGCGCCAGATTGCGCAGCAGCGGTTTCATGGTCGGCGAGGTGATATCCGGCATGCCGCGGCCCAATTGCACGACATCCTTGCGCGGCACGGCGCGGATCAGTTCCAGCACCTGATCCCACTGTGAAATATCCACCGGTCGTTGGGCTGGACGGCCAACCACGGGGAGCTCTGGCAGTTCGCGGCTCACCGGTACGAAATAGCCGGATTTGGGTTTGGGCATCGCCAGGCCCACGTCCTCCAGCACGCGATAGGCCTGCTGCACCGTGCTCAGGCTGACCCCGTGTTCAACACTCAGCGCCCTCACCGACGGTAGCCGGTCACCGGGGCGATAGAAGCCCTGTTCGATACGTGTGCCGAGCAACTCGGCGAGGTTGACGTAAAGGGTCATGGTGCAGTCTCGATGTGGGTGATTCGGTTAACCAATACAGATGGGGTAAAAATAAGCGATTCAGAGGCCGAAACAGAAAATCTGTATGGAAATAATACAGCTCTGTTGAATCTGTAATGCTTTTGGCCGTCCGCGCATCATGAAAGCTCTGGCTACCCATGTAAACAGGAGCGACGAAAATGAACGGCTTGAGCGATGTGCGGCTGACGTTACACAGTCAGGAACTGGCGGCAGGGCAAAAGAACGGCACGCGTGAGGCGGTCATGCGCAACGCACCGTCCTGCCTGGGTCGCTGGGGCCTGTTCTGGCATCGTCTGCACACGCGCAAGACGCTGCTGGAGCTGACGCCGGAGCAACTCAAGGATGTCGGGTTGAGTCTGGAGCAGGCGCGGAATGAGGGACTTAAACCGTTCTGGCGGATCTGAACATTGCAGCGCTCTTTGAATTGATTCGCGAGCAAGCCCGCTCCCACATTATGCCAGGTTGCTGGATATGAACCCGGTCAAATGCAGGAGCGGGCTTGCTCGCGAAAGCGCCGGCACGGACACTAAAAATCTTTCAGGCCAGTTCTTTTAAGCGATGCCAAAGCATCCCCAACGCCAACAACGGCGAACGCAAATGTTTGCCCCCCGGAAAGGTAATGTGCGGCACTTGGGCAAACAGATCGAACCCGCCGCTGTGCTGCCCGCTGATGGCTTCAGCCAGCAACTTGCCCGCCAAATGCGTGGCATTTACGCCATGACCGGAATAGGCCTGGGCGTAATACACATTCGGTTGGTCCTTGAGCCGGCCGATCTGCGGCAGGCGATTGGCGCCGATGCCGATCATCCCGCCCCACTGATAGTCGATCTTCACCTCCGCCAGTTGCGGGAACACCGCCAGCATCTTCGGGCGCATGTAGGCGGCGATGTCTTTCGGGTCGCGTCCTGAATAATGGCAGGCGCCGCCGAACAGCAGGCGGCGGTCCGCCGAGAGTCGGTAATAATCCAGCGCTACCCGTTGATCACAGACCGCCATGTTTTGCGGCAGCAGCGCGTGAGCCTGCTCTTCACTCAAGGGTTCGGTGGCGATGATGTAACTGCCGGCGGGCAGCACCTTGCCGCCAAGTTGCGGGTTGAGATCGTTGAGGTAGGCGTTGCAGCCCAGCACCAGGGTCTTGGCGCGAACCGTGCCCTGAGCGGTGTGGACCTTGACCTCGGGACCGTAATCGATGCGGGTCACCGCCGATTGCTCGAACAGTTTCGCGCCCAATTGCCGAGCCGCTGCCGCTTCGCCCAGTGCCAGGTTCAGTGGGTGCAGATGCCCTGAGCCCATGTCGATCAAACCGCCGACATAGCGATCGGAACCCACCACGCTGTGTATTTCGTTGGCTTGCAGCAAACGGGTTTCGTAACGGTAACCGAGGTGGCGCAACTCTTCGGCGTCTTCGGCGAAGCCTTCCAGGTCGCGGGTTTTGTTGGCGAGGTCGCAATAGCCCCAGGTCAGGTCGCAAGCAATCTGAAAACGCTCGATTCGCTGTCGGACGATTTCCACTGCTTCCAGGCCCATCAGTTTCATCTGACGCACGCCGTCTGCACCGATCACATCGGCGAACTGATCGAGGCCATGGCCGACGCCGCGAATCAATTGCCCGCCATTGCGTCCACTGGCGCCCCAACCGATCTTGTGCGCTTCCAGCAGCACCACGCGCAAGCCTCGTTCGGCCAGTTCGAGCGCGGTGTTCAGCCCCGAGAACCCGCCACCCACCACACACACGTCCGCGACCAGCTCACCTGTGAGTGTTGGAAGGTCGGGTTGCGGCAGGCTGCTGGCGGCGTAATAAGAGGCGACGTGCCGGTGGTCAGGGGCAGGTTGCTGAACGGGGGCGTTCATGGACGTCATCCTGTTGCGTGTGTTTGAAAAAGTTGACGGAGCATAAGCCGCCCCTTCGAATACGGGCAACATTGGTCGGTTGGTGCTGTCTGGGTCGGGGCTTTTGCGTCAGAATCCCCATCTATTTCGCATTCGGTCACCGCTTCGATGAGCTGCAACAGTCAGAAAATTCGCACGCTGCGCCAGCAGATTCCCACCTTCGAGTGCGTGCCCGGCTGCCATGACTGCTGTGGGCCGGTGACCACCTCGCCCGAAGAAATGTCCCGCCTGCCGCGCAAGACCCGGGCCGAGCAGGACGCGGCGATGGACGAACTCAATTGCGTCCATCTTGGGCCCAACGGCTGCACGGTGTATGACGAACGACCGTTGATCTGTAGGCTGTTCGGCACCACCAAGACGTTGCCATGCCCCAACGGGCGGCGACCGGTGGAACTGATCCATCCGCGGGTCGAGAAGCAGATTCATGAGTACATGGCTTCTACCCGACAGGTGTTGGTCTGACTGTTGCGTAAGTCAGACTCACCGAGTCGACCGCCATCGCGGGCAAGCCCGCTCCCACAAGATCGGCGCAACACCTGTGGGAGCGGGCTTGCCCGCGATGGGGCCCGGACATGCACCACAAAGCCTCAATCCGGAATCGGCAGGCTCAAGCTCTCTTTCACTTCTTCCATCACGATATAGCTCTTGGATTCGCGCACATGTGGCAACTTGAGCAGGATGTCGCCCAGCAGTTTGCGGTACGAGGCCATCTCGGAAATCCGCGCTTTCACCAGATAGTCGAAGTCCCCTGACACCAGATGGCATTCAAGGACGTGGGGCAGTTTCAGCACCGCACGTCGGAACTCTTCGAAGGTATCGCCGGATTTGTAGTCGAGACTGATCTCGACGAACACCAACAGACTACCCTTCAGGTGCTGCGGATTCAGCCGGGCGTTGTAGCCCATGATGATCCCTTCGCGCTCCAGACGTCGTACCCGCTCGGTGCAGGGGGTGGTGGAGAGTCCGACCTTTTCCCCCAGTTCGGTGAAGGAGATACGCCCGTCCGCTTGCAGGATCCGCAGGATGTTGCGGTCGATCTTGTCCAGCTCACGTTTGGTCTGAGTGTTGGTCCGCATAGGGGATGCGCCTCCGTGAAAAGGGTTTTTGCCGAGAATTGTCGCCAAATATAGGCGCTTATATAGTGAAAAGCACTGGCTGATCTTTTTTAAACTGCCCACATCTTCGGTCTGCACAATAAACGTCAGCGGTAAGCCGCGATGAGGGATATGAAAATGCGCGTTCTGGTCTTGGGTAGCGGCGTCATCGGTACCGCCAGTGCCTATTATCTGGCACGAGCCGGCTTTGAAGTGACGGTCGTGGACCGTCAGCCAGCGCCGGCCATGGAAACCAGTTTCGCCAACGCCGGGCAGGTTTCGCCGGGTTATGCCTCGCCGTGGGCCGCACCGGGCGTGCCGCTCAAAGCCATCAAGTGGCTGCTGCAGCGCCATGCGCCATTGGCGATCAAGGCCACCGCCGACATCGACCAATACCTGTGGATGGCGCAGATGCTGCGCAACTGCACCGCCAGCCGTTACGCGGTGAACAAGGAGCGCATGGTGCGTCTGTCCGAGTACAGCCGCGATTGCCTCGACGAATTGCGCGCCGAAACCGGCATTGCCTACGAAGGCCGTAGCCTCGGTACTACTCAGCTGTTCCGCACCCAGGCGCAGCTTGATGGCGCCGCCAAAGACATCGCCGTGCTGAAAGAGTCCGGCGTGCCGTTCGAGCTGCTCGACCGCGCCGGCATTGCCCGGGTCGAACCGGCCCTGGCCAGCGTCACCGACATCCTCGCCGGTGCCTTGCGCCTGCCGAACGACCAGACCGGCGACTGCCAGATTTTCACCACCCGCCTGGCCGAAATGGCCGTGAAACTGGGTGTGGAGTTCCGCTTCGGCCAGGACATCCAGCGTCTCGACTTCGCCGGTGATCGCATCAACGGTGTGTGGATCGACGGCAAGCTGGAAACCGCCGACCGTTACGTGCTGGCCCTCGGCAGTTACTCGCCGCAGTTGCTCAAGCCGCTGGGTATCAAGGCCCCGGTGTACCCACTCAAGGGGTACTCGCTGACCGTGCCGATCACCAACCCGGCGATGGCCCCGACGTCGACCATTCTCGATGAGACCTACAAGGTCGCGATCACCCGCTTCGACAACCGCATCCGCGTCGGCGGCATGGCTGAAATCGCCGGTTTTGACCTGTCGTTGAACCCGCGCCGGCGCGAAACCCTGGAGATGATCGTCAACGACCTTTATCCTCAGGGCGGCAATCTGCCCGAAGCGAGTTTCTGGACCGGCCTGCGTCCGACTACTCCGGACGGGACGCCGATTGTCGGCGCCACACCGTTTAAAAATCTGTTCTTGAATACGGGCCACGGCACGCTCGGCTGGACCATGGCTTGTGGTTCCGGTCGTTTGCTGGCTGACCTGATGGCCAAGAGAACGCCGCAGATCAGCGCCGAAGGCCTCGATATTTCCCGTTATGGCAACAAACTTAAGGAGCCTGCAAAACATGTCAATCCAGCGCCAGCTCACCAATGAGCGCATGAGCCAGATCGTTGTCCATAACGGTACCGTGTATCTGGCAGGACAGGTCGGCGACGACATGAGCGCCGGGATTGAACAGCAGACCCGTGAAGCCCTCGCCAATATCGAGCGTCTGCTGGATCTGGCCGGGACGGACAAGAACCGTCTGCTCTCGGTGACCATTTACCTGAAAGACATCGACGCGCACTTCGCAGGCATGAATTCGGTGTGGGACCAGTGGCTGCCAAAAGGCGTCGCGCCGGCCCGTGCCACGGTCGAATCGAAGCTGTGTGAACCGCAAATCCTGGTCGAGCTGTCGGTCGTTGCCGCGCTGCCGTAAACGCTCTGCCATAAATCAAGTCACAAAGATCCCTCTCCCGGCGCTGTTGGTGGTTCACGCTGTCAGCCAGCGCCGGTTTTTTTCCCAATGACCGCCTAGAAGTCTGCCGCCATGCGTCCTGCCCGTGCCCTGATTGACCTTCAAGCCCTGCGTCACAACTACCGGATTGCCCGTGAAGTCACGGGTGCCCGTGCCCTCGCGGTGATCAAGGCCGATGCCTACGGCCATGGCGCGGTGCGTTGCGCCCAGGCACTGGAAGCCGAGGCGGACGGATTTGCCGTGGCGTGTATCGAAGAGGCCCTGGAGCTGCGCGCCGCCGGTATTCGTGCGCCGGTGTTGCTGCTGGAAGGTTTTTTCGAAGCCGATGAGTTGGCGCTGATCGTTGAGCATGACTTCTGGTGTGTGGTGCATTCGTTGTGGCAACTCGAAGCCATCGAAAAAGCCACGCTGAGCAAACCGATCACGGTGTGGCTCAAGCTCGACTCCGGCATGCATCGGGTTGGTCTGCATCCAGCGGATTACCAGGCCGCCTATCAACGGCTGCTGGCCAGCGGCCAAGTGGCGAAGATCGTGTTGATGAGTCACTTCGCCCGCGCCGATGAGCTGCACTGCCACGCCAGCGTCGATCAGGTCGCGGTATTCGAAGCGGCGCGTAAGGGTTTGGCGGCCGAAATCAGCCTGCGTAACTCGCCGGCGGTGCTTGGTTGGCCGCAGATTCCGAGCGATTGGGTGCGCCCGGGCATCATGCTCTACGGCGCGACGCCGTTCGAAGAGGCCAATGCCGTGGCGTCTCGCCTGCAACCGGTGATGACCCTGGAATCGAAGGTGATTTGCGTGCGTGAACTGCCGGCCGGCGAGCCGATTGGTTACGGCGCGAAATTCATTACCCCCAAACCGATGCGTGTGGGCGTGGTGGCGATGGGGTACGCCGACGGTTATCCGCGTCAGGCACCGAGCGGCACGCCGGTGCTGGTGGCCGGGCAGCGCAGTCAGTTGCTGGGGCGGGTATCGATGGACATGCTCTGCGTCGACCTGACCGACGTACCGCAAGCCGGCCTCGGTTCGCCCGTCGAGTTGTGGGGCAAAAATATCCTCGCCAGTGACGTCGCGACGGCCGCCGACACGATTCCTTATCAGATCTTCTGCAACCTGCGCCGGGTGCCGCTGCTCTATTCCGGGGCTTGACGAACAGTCCTCCGAACCGAAAGTCGCTTCGCCAGGCTGGATTCAGGCTCAAGTGTTGTAAATACTGAACGCTGTCGCCATGATAACGCTCAATATTCTTGCAACCTGAATCCCTGGAGGCTCCAGCATTGGACGTCGGTGAACGACTGCAATCGATCCGTAAGCTCAAAGGTCTTTCCCAGCGTGAGCTCGCCAAACGCGCGGGTGTTACCAACAGCACCATTTCGATGATCGAGAAGAACAGCGTCAGCCCCTCGATCAGTTCGCTGAGGAAGGTACTGGGCGGGATTCCCATGTCCATGGTCGAGTTCTTTTCCGAAGAAATCCTGCAGGAAAAGCCGACTCAGATCGTCTACAAGGCCCACGAGCTGATCGATATTTCCGATGGCGCAGTGACCATGAAGCTCGTCGGCCGGGCTCACCCGAGCCGCGCGATCGCGTTCCTCAACGAAATCTACCCGCCAGGCGCCGACACCGGTGAGGAGATGCTCACCCACGAGGGCGAGGAAACCGGGATTCTGGTGGAAGGTCGACTGGAACTGGTGGTAGGGCTCGAAACATTTGTGCTCGAGGCCGGCGACAGCTACTACTTTGAAAGTACCAAGCCGCACCGTTTCCGGAATCCGTTCGATGCCCCGGCGCGACTAATCAGCGCAGCCACTCCAGCGAATTTCTAAGAGACACGGCGTCGTGCCCGGATTGCACAGACGCCCATGCTGTATTCCCGCCTTGTGATAAGACCCCTTCGACTTTGGGGTTGTTTCAGTGTGGCGGGCTTACCGCTATACTTGCGCCCGCCTGCGAACCGTGGCCGCAGGCGTGACTAGCCACCATTGAGGGTGTACGCGTGAACCTAATTATGAAAATGCTGGCCGCACCAGCAACCGTATTGGCCCTTTGGGCAGTCAGCGCACAAGCTGCGACCAACGACGATATCGCTAAACGTCTTGAACCAGTCGGCCAAGTCTGTGTGCAGGGTAAAGAATGCAAGGGGATGGAAGTCGCTGCTTCGGTTGGCGGCGGTGCATCGAAAACTCCCGACGAAATTATTGCCAAACACTGCAATGCTTGCCATGGCACCGGCCTGTTGGGCGCACCGAAGATCGGTGATGCCGCAGACTGGAAGAAACGTGCCGATAAAGAAGGCGGCACCGCTGCTGGCTTGGCGAAGGTAGCGTTGAGCGGGCTCAATGCGATGCCGCCAAAAGGCACCTGCAGTGACTGCGAACTGAAAGACCTTGAAGGCGCCATCCAGAAGATGTCTGGCCTGAAATAAGCCTGTCTTCAACGAAAAGCCGCCTACGAGCGGCTTTTTTGTGCCTGCGATTTGCCTGAGGCTATTCTTTGCAGCAAAGACCCGGCAAGCTCGGCCCAACCCAATTCATGGGGTGGGCGGGAGGATCAGATGGTGCAGTTGTGTTCTATCGAGCAGGCGGTCGATGATGTCCTGGCACGATTGCCGGCGCATATCCACATGGGCCTGCCGCTGGGGTTGGGCAAGCCCAACCACTTCGTCAACGCGCTGTATCAACGCATCGCGCAACTGCCCGAGCGGCAGCTGACGGTCTACACCGCCCTGTGCCTTGGACGCCCGCCCTTGGGCGATGGTTTACAAAAGCGTTTCCTCGAACCCTTCATCGACCGGGTGTTCGGCGATTACCCGGAACTGGATTTCCTCGCTGACCTGCATCGCGACAGCTTGCCGAACAACATCCACATTCATCAGTTCTTCATGCAGCCGGGCAGCCTGCTGAACAGCGCCCCGGCCCAGCAGGATTACGTCAGCAGCAATTACAGCCACGCCGCACGGGACATCAATGCCGCCGGTTTGAACCTGGTGGCGCAACTGGTCGCCAGCCACAGCGAACATCCCGATCGTCTGAGCCTGAGCTGCAACCCGGACATCACCCTCGACCTGTTGCCGATGATCGCCAAACGCCGGGCGGCGGGAGAGACGATCCTGATGGTGGGCCAGGTGCACAACGATTTGCCGTACATGCCCGGCGATGCGGAAGTCGGCATCGACACCTTCGACCTGCTGATCGACGCCAAGGACAACACCACGTTGTTCTCCACGCCGAACATGCCGGTGGGTTGCCAGGATCATTTCATCGGGCTGCACGCCAGCACACTGGTGCGCGATGGCGGCACCTTGCAGATCGGCATCGGCGCCATGGGCGATGCCCTGACGGCGGCGTTGCTGGCGCGGCAAGCGGACAATGACGGTTACAAGGCGTTGCTGGCGGATCTGAATCTCAGCCAGTGGGCGCCGCTGATCGAGCGCGAAGGGGGCATCGAACCGTTCGCCAAGGGCCTTTACGGATGCAGTGAAATGTTCGTCAACGGCTTGCTGGTGCTGGCGGATGCCGGGATCGTGCGACGCAAGGTCTACCCGGACGTGCCGACCCAGCGGCAGGCCAATGCTGGGATGCTGGACGAGGCGGCGCAACCTGACGGCATCTCGGTGCATGGCGGGTTTTTTCTCGGCCCGCGCAGTTACTACGAGCGCTTGCGCGAGTTGCCGCAGAGCAAACGGCTCGAATTCAACATGACCCGCATCAGCTACATCAATGAGCTCTACGGCCAGGAAGAACTCAAACGCTTGCAGCGCCTTGATGCGCGCTTCATCAACACTGTGTTCACCATGACCCTGCTCGGCGCAGGCGTGGCCGATCAACTTGAAGACGGGCGGGTGCTGAGCGGCGTTGGCGGGCAATACAACTTCGTCGCTCAAGGCCATGCACTGGAAGGCGCGCGTTCGATCCTGCTTCTGCGCAGTTGGCGTGAGTCGGGCGGCGAGGTCAGTTCGAACATCGTCTGGGAATACGGCCATTGCACGATCCCACGGCATCTGCGGGACATCGTCGTCACTGAGTACGGCATCGCCGATCTGCGGGGCAAGACCGACGCGGCGGTGATCGAGGCGTTGCTGCACATCAGCGACTCACGCTTCCAGCCGGGGCTGATCGAACAGGCGCAGAACGCTGGCAAATTGCCGAAGCATTTCCGCCTAGATCCGCGTTTCGCCGACAACAGCCCGCAGCGTTTACAGGCCATTCGGGCACGGCATTCGAATCTGTTTCCGGAATATCCGTTGGGCTGCGATTTCACGACGCAGGAGCGGGATTTATTGCGGGCGCTGAACTGGTTGAAGAGCAAGTTCAAGCTCACGGAGATTCTGGAATTGGGCAGGGCGGCGCTGGATGCGCCGGAGCCGGCGGAGTTTCCCGAGCATCTGGAGCGCATGCAGCTGACGAAACCCGAAGGATTGAAAGAGGATTTGTTTCAGCGGTTGTTGCTCACTGGCCTCAAAGCCACCGCGCATTAATAGCCGCCACAAAAAACCAGTGGAGGCGGCGGTGCGACGATTCGACTTGCCCGCGATGGCGGTAGAACAGCCAACATCAATGTTGAATGTTAAGACCTCATCGCGGGCAAGTCGAATCGTCGCACCGCCGCCCCCACAGGTTCGGTGATGCAGCTGGTTTATTCGATAAAGGTTACGACGCCATCCTTCAGCGACTGAACGCGAGCCAACGATTCCACGCGATAACCCTGGGCATCCAGTTCCGCACGGCCACCCTGGAACGACTTCTCGATCACGATGCCCAGACCGGCCACGGTCGCGCCGGCCTGTTTGATGATCGAGATCAGCGCTTGCGAAGCCTTACCGTTGGCCAGGAAGTCGTCGATGATCAGCACGCGGTCGCTGCTGGTCAGGTGACGCGGGGAGATCGCCACAGTGCTTTCGGTCTGCTTGGTGAACGAGTAGACCGTCGCCGACAGCAGGTTTTCAGTCAGGGTCAGGGACTGATGCTTGCGCGCGAAAATCACCGGTACGCCGAGGTTCAGGCCGGTCATGATCGCCGGGGCGATACCCGAGGCTTCGATGGTGACGATCTTGGTGATGCCCGAATCCTTGAACAGCGAGGCGAATTCGTCGCCGATCAGCTTCATCAGGGCCGGGTCGATCTGGTGGTTCAGAAAGGCGTCGACTTTCAGGACCTGGTCGGAAAGCACGATGCCTTCTTCGCGAATTTTCTTGTGCAGTGCTTCCATGAAGCTGTCCTCTGTTGGCGTCTGTTGCGCCGAAGGTCTAAATAAATGTGGTCAATTCTAGCGCTTTAGCATTGCGCGTATATCTGCCAATGCGCTGTTGCCACGAACGGCTTTGACTTCGGTCGGGGTGTCGTCGTTGCCTTCCCAGGCCAGGTCGTCCGGCGGCAGTTCATCGAGGAAGCGGCTGGGCGCGCAGTCGATGATCTCGCCATATTGCTTGCGCTTGGCGGCGAAGGTGAAAGCCAGCGTCTGACGCGCTCGGGTAATCCCGACGTAGGCCAGACGGCGTTCCTCTTCGATAGTGTCGGCTTCGATGCTGGAGCGGTGCGGGAGGATTTCCTCTTCCATGCCCATGATGAACACGTAAGGGAATTCCAGGCCCTTGGAGGCGTGCAAGGTCATCATCTGCACACCTTCGGCACCGTCTTCCTCTTCCTGCTGACGCTCCAGCATGTCGCGCAGGACGAGTTTGCCGATGGCGTCTTCGACGGTCATCTCGCCGTCTTCGTCTTTTTCCAGCGTGTTCTTCAGCGCCTCGATCAGGAACCAGACGTTACCCATGCGGTAATCGGCGGCCTTGTCGCTGGAGCTGTTGGTGCGCAGCCAGTTCTCGTAGTCGATGTCCATGACCATGCTGCGCAGGGCGGAGATCGGGTCTTCGCCGGCGCACTGCTCGCGGACCTTGTCCATGAAACGCTTGAAGCGCGACAGGCGATCGGTGAAGCGGCTGTCCAGGTGTTCGCCCAGGCCGATTTCGTCGGTGGCGGCGTACATCGAGATTTTGCGCTCGGTGGCGTAGTTGCCCAGCTTTTCCAGCGTGGTCGAACCGATCTCCCGGCGTGGGACGTTGATCACCCGCAGAAAGGCGTTGTCGTCGTCCGGGTTCACGATCAGGCGGAAGTAGGCCATCAGGTCCTTCACTTCCTGACGTCCGAAAAAGCTGTTGCCGCCGGACAGTCGGTAAGGCACCTGGTGATGCTGCAGCTTCAGCTCGATCAGCTTGGCCTGGTAGTTGCCGCGATACAGAATCGCGAAATCGCTGTAGGGCCGGTCGGTGCGCAAGTGCAGGCTGAGGATTTCCACGGCCACGCGCTCGGCTTCGGCGTCTTCGTTGCGGCAGCGGATCACGCGGATCTCGTCGCCGTGACCCATTTCACTCCACAGCTGCTTTTCGAATTCGTGCGGGTTGTTCGAAATCAGCACGTTGGCGCAGCGCAGGATGCGGCTGGTGGAGCGGTAGTTCTGCTCCAGCATCACCACTTTCAGGGACGGGTAATCGTCCTTGAGCAGCATCAGGTTTTCCGGGCGGGCGCCGCGCCAGGCGTAGATCGACTGGTCGTCATCGCCTACCACGGTGAACTGGTTGCGTTTGCCGATCAGCAGTTTCACCAGCAAATACTGGCTGGCGTTGGTGTCCTGGTATTCGTCCACCAACAGGTAGCGGACCTTGTTCTGCCATTTTTCCAGGATGTCGTCGTGTTCCTGGAACAGTTTTACCGGCAGCAGGATCAGGTCGTCGAAGTCCACCGCGTTGAACGCCTTGAGCGTGCGCTGGTAGTGGGTGTAGACGATGGCGGCGGTCTGTTCCTTGGGGTTGCGTGCGTTTTCCAGGGCTTCGGGCGGCAGGATCAGGTCGTTTTTCCAGGCGCCGATCATGTTCTTGATCTCGTCGACGCCATCGTCGCCCGAGTATTCCTTCTGCATGATGTCGGTCATCAGGGCTTTGACGTCGGTCTCGTCGAAGATCGAGAAGCCCGGTTTGTAGCCCAGCCGCACGTGTTCCTTGCGGATGATGTTCAGGCCCAGGTTGTGGAAGGTGCAGACCGTCAGGCCACGGCCTTCGCCGCCCTTGAGCAGCGTTCCGACCCGTTCCTTCATCTCCCGCGCGGCCTTGTTGGTAAAGGTCATGGCGACGATGTACTGGGCACGGATGCCGCAGCTCTGGATCAGGTGCGCAATTTTGCGCGTGATCACGCTGGTCTTGCCGGAGCCTGCGCCGGCGAGCACCAAAAGAGGGCCGCCGACGTAGCTCACGGCTTCTTGCTGCCGGGGATTGAGTCGGGACATACGAAATCAGGGAGTCATCAGCGAAATGGGCCGGCATTTTAACAGGCTCAGCGAATTGTGCTGCTCTCTCCGACTTGTGACGCAACACGCGATCTCTATTTGCCGGTTTTGATACTTTCACGCAGGATGCGCAGTGAATTCGCGTCTAATGTACGTATTCAAGACTCGAAGTCGTGATTGATAACCGATGTCATTTGGTCATTGGTTACCCGAGCGGCATAATGCCCGCCGCCTACATCTTTGCAGAGTCTAGGGAGCTAGCTTGTCTACGCCTGTCGAACCCTTGCGTTTGCTGCTACTGGCCGAAGAGCCAGCATGGGCGGCGTTGTTGCGCGAGTGTCTGGCTCCGATGGGGAGCTCAGCGGTGCTGCTTAGCGCGCCGAGCTGGGAGTCGGTCAGCAACCTGTTCGATGACAACCGCAGCGCGGTGTTGTTGACGATTCCTGCTCTGCAGCCGGCCCCCGGCCGTTGCAGCCTGCCGACGGTGTTGCTGCTCGAACACGAGCCGCTGGCGCCGCCCGATGGCGTGAGCGACTGGTTGGTGCGCAATCTGCTGGATCCCGGCATGTTGCGCCGCTGCCTGCGCCATGTGCGTGAGCGCGGCGTACTGGAAAACACCTTGCAGCGCCTGGCCGAACAGGATCCGCTGACCGGCATCGCCAACCGTCAGGGTTTTCAGACCTTGCTGGCGGCGCGTCTGGCGGACAACGATGGCCGCGGCCTGGCCCTCGGTCACCTCGACCTCGACAATTTTCGACACGCCAACGACGCCCTCGGCCATCAGGCTGGCGATCGGTTGATCCTGCAGGTGGTCTCGCGGCTGAAAAGCCAGCTGGAGGCCGGCGATCAACTGGCGCGGCTGGGCAGCGATGAATTCGCCCTGCTGATCGACACCCGTCGCGCTCCTCAGCGCGCCGAATGGATGGCCGAACGGATTACCGAAGCCTTGTCCGAACCCTACTGGATCGACGGCGAAAGCCTGTTGATCGGTTCCAGCCTCGGCATTGCTCACGCCCGGGCGCAGGCCGGCGCCGACCCGCTGATGTGGCACGCGCACATCGCCATGCAGCAGGCCAAGAGCACTCAGGGCTGCACCTTTCACATCTTCAACGAACGGATCAATCGCAATGCCCGCAGCATCGCCGACCTTGAAAGCGAGCTGCGCCGGGCCTTACGCCGCGATGAGCTGGAGTTGCATTACCAGCCGCGCCTGAACCTCGAGGACGGCCAGATCGTCGGCCTCGAAGCCTTGGTGCGCTGGCGTCATGGCGAGCGTGGCTTGCTGGCCCCCAGCGAATTCGTGCCGCTGGCCGAGCAGAGCGGCTTGATCGTACCGCTGGGTTACTGGGTGATTTCCCGGGCCTTGCGGGACATGCAGGCGTTGCGCGAGCGGGGGCTGCCGGCGCTGCACATGGCGATCAACCTGTCGTTCCGGCAGTTTCAGGACAGCCAGTTACTGTCGACATTGAGCCGGCTGATTGCCGAGCGTGGCGTCGAGGCGCAATGGCTGGAGTTCGAACTGACCGAAACGGCAGTGATGCGTCGCAGCGATCTGGTCAAGCAGACCATGGACGCCCTGGGACGCCTCGGCGTGCGCTTCTCGCTGGACGATTTCGGCACCGGGTTCTCTTCGTTCGTGCACCTCAACAGCCTGCCGATCGCCTTGCTGAAGGTCGACAAGAGCTTTGTCGGCGGCATGGAAGAGCGGGAAGAGAATCGCAAACTGGTGCATGCCATGATCAACCTGGCGCACAACCTCAACCTCGAAGTGGTTGCCGAAGGGGTGGAAACACCGGAGCAGCTGGATTTGTTGCGCGGGTTTGGTTGCGATCAGGTGCAGGGGTATCTGATCAGCAAGCCATTGCCGTTGGCGGAATTGGTTGAGTATTTGACCTTCGGCTCCAGCCAGCAGGCTGTGCTGGCTTAACAACGTACCGTAGGAGCGAGGCTTGCCCGCGAAGGCGGAGTGTCAGTCGATATTGTTGTTAACTGACACTCCGCCTTCGCGGGCACGCCTCGCTCCTACAGGGTTTAGTCAGGCTGGGTGATTTGGAAGCTCGGCTGTGACGATGGCTCGCGCCGAATCATTCGAGTCATCTTCCACTCAAACGCCAGCGTCAGGCTCACCGCCGCACACGCCAGCCCCAGGGCCAATCCCCACCAAACGCCCGTCGGCCCCCAGTTCAGATGGAAGGCCATCCACCAGGCGGCCGGCGCACCAATCAGCCAATAGCAGCCCAAACCCACCAGGAACGTGGTCTTGGCATCCTTGAGTCCGCGGATGCAGCCCATGGCAATGGTTTGCGTGCCGTCGAACAGCTCGAACCACGCCGCCACCGCCAACAAGCTCACGGCCAGTTCGATGACCGGGCGAAACGCCGGGTCGTTGTGGTCGAGGAACAAGCCGATCAACTGATTCGGCAGCAGCCAGAAGACCATCGCAAACCCCAGCATCGACACCGCCCCGAAGGCGATCCCGACCCGTCCGGCCAGCCGCGCATCCATCAATTGCCCGGCGCCGTAATGCTGGCCGATGCGCATGGTGATCGCGTAGGAAAGCCCCGCCGGAACCATGAACGCCACCGAGACGATCTGCAGGGCGATCTGGTGCGCTGCCAATTGCGTACTGCCCATGGTGCCCATGCACAGCGCGGCGAAGGCAAACAGGCCGACTTCCACCGCATAGGTGCCGCCAATCGGCAGGCCCAGGCGCCACAGTTCTTTCAAATACTGACGATTGGGTCGCGACAGACCCTGGCGCAACGGATAAGCGTCATAGGCCGGGTGCCGACGAATGTGCAGTGCGAGCGCCAGCGCCATGAGGTTGGCGACGATCGCCGTGACCAGGCCGATGCCCATCAGGCCCAATTTCGGCAGGCCGAACATGCCGGTGATCAAGGCATAGTTGAGCAGGAAGTTGGCCACGGTGCCGCCTAGGCTGATGACCATCACCGGCGTCGCCCGGCCGATGGCGCTGGTGAAGCCGCGCAGTGCCATGAAACTCAGGTAGCCGGGCAGGGCGAACGGCAGAATCAGCAGAAACTGGCCGGCCGCCTGGACGTTGGTTGCGGTCTGGCCGAACAACAGCAACACCGGTTTGAGGTTCCACAGCAGCAGACCCGCCACCAGCGCCATCAACCAGGCCAGCCACAAACCGGCCTGGGTCAGCCTTGCCGCGCCAATGATGTCGCCCGCGCCCTGACGGATCGCCACCAGGGTGCCGACCGCCGCGATCACGCCGATGCAGAAGATCGACACGAACGAATACGTCGCCGCGCCCAGACCGCCGCCGGCCAGCGCCTCGGGACTCAGGCGCGCCATCATCAAGGTGTCGGTGAGGACCATCAACATGTGCGCCAACTGCGAGGCAATCAACGGCCCCGCCAGCCGCAGGATGGCCCAGAGTTCAATACGCGCTGGATGCTGCATGATCATCACGCTCGATTGTCAAAGAGAACAGGAAGCGTCGATTCTCGGCGCTCTGCGGGGTTTCCACAAAGGGATAAAAAGGATGGGTGGCATGATTAAAACTCATGCTTGGGACTTTCTGATAAGTTGAGGCAACCGCGCTATAGGAGCTTTCCGAATGTCTCGTCGTCTTCCTCCCTTGTATGCCCTTCGAGCATTCGAAGCGGCGGCGCGGCATAGCTCGTTCACCCGCGCCGCCGAAGAATTATCGATCACGCAAAGTGCGGTCAGCCGGCACATTCGTACGCTCGAAGAGCATTTCGCCTGTCGGCTGTTTCATCGCAGCGGGCGCAACCTGCAACTGACCGAGTCAGCGCGGCTGATCCTGCCGGGCATTCGCGAAGGCTTCACCGCCCTTGAGCGGGCCTGCAACACCTTGCGCGCCGAAGACGACATCCTGCGCATGAAAGCCCCGTCGACCCTGACCATGCGTTGGCTGTTGGCGCGGCTCAGTCGCTTTCGGCATTTGCGCCCGGGGAACGAGGTGCAATTGACCAGCGCCTGGATGGACGTCGATACGGTGGACTTCAACCACGAACCCTTCGACTGCGCCGTCATCCTCAGCAACGGGCATTTTCCACCGGACTGGGAGACGACTTTGCTGTTCCCCGAAGAGTTGATTCCGGTGGGCGCGCCGAATCTGCTGAAGGATCAACCGTGGGACGTTGCGCGCCTGGCCAGCACCGAACTGCTGCACCCGACGCCGGACCGCCGTGACTGGCGCAACTGGCTGGAGCGCATGGGCCTGAGCGATCAGGTCTCGCTCAAGGGCGGGCAGGTGTTCGACACCCTGGAACTGGGCATGATCGCTGCCGCCCGTGGCTACGGCGTGTCCATGGGTGATTTGCTGATGGTGGCGGAGGATGTCGCCCAAGGACGCCTGAGTTTGCCGTGGCCGACGGCCGTCGCCAGTGGTGAGAATTATTACCTGGTGTGGCCGAAAACCCGCCCGGGAGGTGAACGTTTGCGCCGGCTCAGCGATTTCCTGCAAGGCGAAGTCCGGGCTATGGAATTACCGGATGTCGAGCGCCTGGGCTGAATCGATGGAGCCGCTGCAATGGCGGCCTTGAGCCATATCCCCGTTAATCACTCAAGTATTCGGCTTTGCCGCCGAAAATCTGCTGATGGAACCTTCGTGCCAGGCTCCACGTTTTCCCCACTATCAGAAATTTAGCCGAGTGCGACGGGATCAGGATGATCCGGCCCACTGGGTCAGGAGCTGTCATGTCTCAACCTCGTGCTCGGATTGCCTCACAGCTGGGTCTTGCGCTTGCCGTGATACTGGCGATTGTCATCAGCGGCAGCACCGTGTTTGCCCTGCGCTCGCTGGACGCCGCCAACCTCGCCACCCGCGAAGAGCACCTGGCCAGCGAGGCGCGGCTGCTGGCCGATCAGCTGAGCACGTTCCACGGCACGTTGCGTGAAAGTACCCAGCGCCTGAGCGGCCTGTTCGAGAAGCGCTTCAGCGCCGGTCTGAGCGTGCACCCGGATGAGCCGGTGACCGTGGCGGGTGTGCAGACTCCGGGCCTGCACCTGGGTGGCGAAGTGTTGAACAACAACTTCAAGGAAGTGGATGAGTTCAAGCAAATGACTGCCGGCGTTGCGACGCTGTTCGTGCGCAGTGGCGAAGACTTCATTCGGGTCAGCACGTCCCTGAGCAAACAGGACGGCACCCGGGCCATCGGCACATTGCTGGATCACGCTCACCCGGCTTATGCGCGCTTGATGGCCGGCCAGAGCTACGTCGGTCGTGCTTTGCTCTTTGAACGGTCCTACATGACTCAGTACACCCCCGTACGCGACAGCGGCGGTAAGGTGATTGCCGTGCTGTTCGTAGGTTTCGATTACACCGACGCCCAGAACGCCCAGTTCGAAAACCTCAAGCGCTTCCGCATCGGCCAGACTGGCTCCCTGGCGCTGCTCGATGAGCAGAACAAATGGCTGGTGCCGATCGCCGGTGCGCAAGCATTGGACGTAGCTGTCCCGGCCATCGTCGGTCTGGCCAAGACACCGGGCAAGGGCGATTTCTGGAGCGACAAGTCGCAAGACTTCTACAGCATTGCCGTGCCGTTCGAAGGCGGCCCATGGTCGGTGGTGGCGAGCATGCCGAAAGCGGAAATCCGCGCGGTGACCTGGAGCGTCGGCATTCGCCTGGCCATCGGCAGTCTGCTGGCGATGTTGCTGGCGGTGGGTTCGGCGGTCTGGTTGTTGCGCAGCAAACTGGCGCCGCTGGGGGATCTGGTGCGTCAGGCCGAAGCCTTGGGTGCCGGTGATTTGAGCGTGCGCCTGAATGTGTCGAGCAACGACGAAATCGGTCAGTTGGCCCGCGCTTTCAACCAGATGAGCCAGGCTTTGTCGACCATGGTCGAGCACATTCGTAGAGCCTCGGAAGAGGTCAACAGCCGCGCCCAGGCGTTGTCTGGCTTGTCCGGTGGTGCCTATGAAGGGATGGAGCAGCAGTCCGGCGAGATCACCAGCATGGCCGGCGCCGTGGAAGAGTTCAGCGCCACCTCGTTGAACATTGCCGACAACATGGGCAACACCCAGCGCCTGGCGCAGGAAAACGCACAGCAAACTCAGATCGGTCGTACGTCGATGGACGAAGCGTCCTCGTCCCTGGAACAAATCGCTGGTGCGCTGAACAGCACCGCGACGGTGATCAACACCTTGGGTCAGCGTTCCCAGGAAATCGGCGGCATTGTCGGGGTGATCACTGCGATCGCCGAGCAAACCAATTTGCTGGCGCTCAACGCCGCCATTGAAGCCGCCCGTGCCGGTGAACAAGGTCGTGGGTTTGCGGTGGTTGCCGATGAGGTGCGCAACCTGGCCTCACGTACTCGCCAGGCCACTGATGAAATTTCCGGGATGATCCAAAGTATCCAGCAGGAAACCGGCAACGCGATCAGCACCATGGAGCAGGGTAACGTGCTGATGCAGGAAGGCTTGTCGCGCAACGCCAACGTCGCCTCAGCCCTGGCGCGGATCGATGAGCAAAGCCGCTCTGCCGGTCAGCAGTTCGCCGCCATCACCACCGCGACCCATGAACAAAGCAGCACCGCGACCTTGCTCAGCAGCAACCTGCAAAGCATCGCCCTGGCGAACAGTGAGCAGCGGGAAGTGGTGTCGAACCTGGCGGTGACTGCCAAAGAGCTGGAGAAGCTCGCGGCGGACTTGCGGCGTGAGGTTGACCGGTTTCGTTGAGGCGCTGCCCAAATCGCCATCGCGAGTAGGCTCGCGATGGCATCAACTCGATTCTGCGCGTTATCCACAAGCCCCGTATCGACGATCATTTGGCATTTGCCGTCGTGATCTCGATTTTTATGCTTGCTGAAACGTTTCTTCAAGTTTATAAAAATGGCACAACTCCAATAAAGGCTGCTGCCATGACCCCGCTCAAACTCTTCGTTGCCCTCAGCGCACTGTCCGCTGCTTCCCACGCCATGGCCTGGGATTACGTCCTGCTCGATACCGACAAAGCCGCCCAGAACTGGCAGATCACCAGCCAGCAACTCGGGGTAAAAACCGCCAAACCCTTCTCCGTAACCCTGCGCACCTTGCACGGCGGTCGGCAGGAGGGTGTCAGCATCGTCGACATCGATAACGGCACGATGAAACTCTCGGTGGTGCCGACTCGCGGCATGAACGTGCTGCAAGCTTCGGTCGGCAATGTGCGCATGGGCTGGGATTCGCCGGTCAAGGAAGTGGTCAACCCGTCCTTCATCGAACTCAACGGCCGCGGTGGCCTGGGCTGGCTGGAAGGTTTCAATGAACTGGTCACCCGCTGCGGCTACGAATGGGTCGGCCATCCCGGCATGGACAATGGCGAGCTGCTGACCCTGCACGGTCGCGCCGCCAACATCCCGGCCAACAAAGTCACCCTGCACATTGATGAAAAACCGCCATACGCCATCAGTCTGCGCGGTGAACTGAAAGAGCAGGCATTCAAGAAAGTCGACTTCTCCGTCGCGACCGAACTGGTCACCGACCCCGGCAGCGTTGTGTTCGCCCTCAACGACACTCTGACCAACAACGGTGATTATCCGAAGGAATACCAAGCGCTGTATCACAGCAACTTCAGCACCCCGTTCCTGGAACAGGGCGCCCGCTTCGCCGCGCCGGTGAAGCAGGTGTCGCCGTTCAACGACAAAGCCAAGGGCGATTTGCCGGACTGGCAAACCTACCGCGCACCGACCAAGGACTACGACGAAACGGTTTACAACGTGGTGCCGTATGCCGATGCCAAGGGCGATACGTTGACCGTGCTGCATAACAAGGCCGGCAGCCTGGGTGTCTCGGTCGGCTTCAACACTCAAACACTGCCGGTGTTCTCCCTGTGGAAAAACACCGATACCCAGGGCCAGGGCTATGTTACGGGGCTGGAGCCGGGAACGAGCTTTTCCTATAACCGCCGGTATCAGCGGCCACTGAACCTGGTGCCGACAATTGCGCCGAAGGAACAGAAGCAGTTCCGTATCAGCTACAGCTTGTTGGCGGATAAGGCGGCTGTGGATAAGGCGTTGAAACGGGTGAGCGAGATTCAGGGCGGGCGCGAGACTGAAGTGCGGCAGACGCCGTTGGTTGATCTGACCAAGGGGTGATACGGACTAGAGCGTTGTTGGCCGATATTGCAGCGCTTCGGCCAGGTGTTCGCGTCTGATCCCGTCAGCCTGCTCAAGGTCCGCCAGCGTGCGCGCGACCTTGAGCAGTCGATGGGCCGCTCGCAACGACAGCGTTAAACGCTCGCAGGCGGATTCCAGCCAGTTTTCATCGGCTGTGGATAACTTACAGTGCCGGCGTAGGCCTGGCAGGTCGAGGAAGGCATTGGCGCAACCCTGGCGTTTGTGTTGCCGCTCTCTTGCATCAGCAACCAACTCGGCGGCGGTGGCTGTATCGTCGCCGGGTTTCAACGCAGGATTCAACGCCGTGGCCTCCCGAGCAACCGTCAGGTGCAGATCGATGCGGTCCAGCAGCGGCCCCGACAGCTTGTTGCGATAGCGCTGCACCATGTCCGGCGTACAGGAACAACGGCCGCTTGGCTCGCCAAGATATCCACAGGGGCAGGGATTCATCGCAGCCACCAATTGAAAGCGCGCCGGAAAGCGTATGCGGTCCTTGGCGCGGGAAATCACGATGTGGCCGGATTCCAATGGCTCTCTCAACACCTCCAATACCTTGCGATCAAACTCTGGAAGCTCATCGAGGAACAACACGCCATGGTGGGCGAGGGTGATTTCGCCGGGTTGCGGTTTCGAGCCGCCACCCACCAGTGCCGGGCCTGAGGCGGAGTGGTGTGGCTGTCGGAAGGGACGCTGTGGCCAATGACTCAACGGCACACAACTGGCGACCGATTGAATCGCCGCGACTTCCAGTGCTTCGCTCTCGGCCAATGGCGGTAACAACCCCGGCAGACGACTCGCCAACAACGTTTTCCCCGTCCCCGGCGGACCGCTGAACAGCAGGTTATGAGCCCCCGCCGCTGCAATCAGCAAGGCTCGCTTGGCCGCCAGTTGTCCCTGAACTTCATTCAAGTCGGGGTAGGGTTTGCTGGCGTAGAGCAAACCGTTGGAAGCGTAGGGTTCGATGGGCGTGTGGCCATTGAAATGCGCGACCGCTTCCAGCAAATGATCCACCGCAATCACCTTCAACCCCGACGCCAGGCACGCCTCTTCGGCATTCGCTCGCGGCACCACCAGCGTGCGCCCGGCCTTGCGCGCTGCCAGCGCCGCCGGCAATACCCCCCGAACCGCCCGCACCGCGCCCGACAGCGCCAGCTCTCCCAGGCACTCCACGTCATCCAGCGTCAACGTCGGCACCTGCACGCTGGCCGACAGAATCCCCAAGGCAATCGCCAGATCGAACCGCCCGCCGTCCTTCGGCAAATCGGCGGGAGCGAGATTCAAGGTGATCCGCCGCGCAGGGAATTGCAGTCCCGAATTGATGATCGCGCTACGCACCCGGTCCTTGCTTTCCTTCACCGCCGCCTCGGGCAGCCCGACCATGGTCAGCGATGGCAAGCCGTTGGCCAGATGCACTTCGACGGTGACGGCGGGCGCATCCACGCCGACTTGGGCGCGGCTGTGGACGATGGATAGGGACATGGTCGTTCCTTGAGCTGACGGGGAACCGCTTCCTGCGGGTTTTTGAAGGGTAGACGGGGAGTGAGGGTTTAGCGTGGCGGCTAGGGAAGGAAACTTTCGCAGGATGTTGCGAGTTTTGGTGAGCTAATCCGGGAGCTTCGTCAGGCTCGTGCCTGCAAGCCAGCCATTCGGTTCAAGTTCTTTGCCCTGAGCAGCGGCGACATCAAAAAAGCGGCGTTGATTGGCCGATACGCTCCCGGCTAACCGGAGTGCCTCAGCATGATATTTAGTGGCGAGTAACAGTTTGGCTTTTTGTTTTTTAGATTTCATAGCGACCTTTTCGATTTGTAGATTGGTTTTTTTGGGTCAGTCAGCTTAAGAGGTGGACACGGTTTTGATGCAATGGGAATTGGCGCTTGTTTTTGTAGGATTCGGCTGGATTTCGAAAGCCTTCTGAAGGGCTCAGGTAGTCCTTTTCCTAAAGTTTTGAGAGGGGGACCAAGAATCGCAACACCGCGTTTGCATTAGTGAATTCAGGTTATACACTCAAGATTAATGCATAACGTTAAGCTTTAAATTATGATCGTTGGCTTTAAGTGTTCTGAGACCGAGTACCTGTTTCGCAACGGAAAGACCCGTATGTGGTCAGCCATTCTGAGTGTCGTGGAACGAAAGCTGACGATGCTTGATGCTGCTGCGGTGCTGATGGACCTTCGATCACCACCAGGCAATCGATTGGAGGCGCTGGAAGGAGATCGAAAAGGTCAGCACAGCATCCGCATCAACGCTCAATGGTGAATTTGCTTTGTTTGGGGTCTTAACGGACCAGAGAATGTCGAAATCGTCGATTATCACTGAGGTGAGTAATGACTAAGAATGGTATGCGCCCGGTTCACCCTGGCGAGATCCTCAAAGAGGAATACCTGGAGCCTCTGAGCCTTACGGCTGCAGCCTTGGCCAGAGCGTTGAGCGTTTCGACGCCTACGGTGAACGACATCGTACTTCAGCGTCGAGGTGTCAGTGCCGATATGGCTCTAAGGCTATCTATCTGCCTGGACACGACTCCCGAGTTTTGGCTGAACCTGCAATCGACATACGATTTGCGAAAAGCCGAGATCGAACGAGGGGCTGCGATCCGGGATCAGGTTGAGCGGCTCCCGCACTGCGCCTGAACCTCTGTTCCTGAACGAACCCCACGCGATAAACGTGGGGTTTTTTGTCGTTCAGAATGCCTGGAGTATTTGTGACGCACGCTTCCACCACGGAGCATTGACCATACTTCGCGGTCGCTCCTCATTCGGCAGCAGTTGCGGAACATCCTGCAACCGAATCCACGGCTGGTTATTCCAGTGCAGCAAACTCAACGACATCTGCGGCCAATTGAGCAGGCTCAGAATCGGGCGTTCGGTTGAGGTGGGTTGTTGGGCGTCTCTGAGGGCTGGTACTACGTCGTGGGTCAGCCATTCGCGCAGGCCTCGGTATTCGGGGCAGTAGTGGTAGACCAGTAATGCGTAGACGCCGGATTCGCTGATCAGCAGTGTGTTTTCTACAGTGCCGTGGATGAGCATTTGCAGATTCTGGTGTTGGTCGGGATCGAGTTTGCGTAGCGCTCGTTCGTCGAGGAAGAGGCGGAGCAATCGGCCGAGGTCGCGGGCGCTGAACCAGGCTTGGTTTTCGAGGAGGAGGGCGTGGAGGTGGAGTTTGTGGCGGGTGAAGATGTGGGGGATTAGATAGTTTTCGTCCATGGTGCAGTTCTCGGGATCAAATGAAGAAAACTGCCTCTGATCGTCGCCAAACGAAAAAGGTGGCAGCCATGCGCGGGTTGGCGAACCGGTGACGCCCGAAAACCGGCAGACCCGAAGGTCTCCCACGCATAGCCGCCATAATTCGAGATGGGAACAAATTCCTCGGTCGAATGTGGTCGCGGTGCGTCGGGGTCTTCCGGGTCGCCAAACCCAGAGCTGAACATTCAGCTGGGGATGAGCATAGAAACTGGAGGCCTTACGACGCAATCGGACGGCGGTGGTGTTCTTTGTAGGACGTTGCCGGGATGTTTGCGAGGCTAAGGATCAAAAGATCGCAGCCTTCGACAGCTCCTACAAAGGTGGTCTGTCCAGTATGGGAGGGCTGGTAGACCGAGGCGCCCTCATTCGCGAGCAAGCCCGCTCCCACAGGGAATGCATTTCACAGAAGAGTCAGTACGTTACTCGGCAGGTGGATTGAGCTTCGCTTCCAGCTCCGCCACTTTCGCCTCCAAGCTCTCCAACCGGGCGCGGGTCCGCGCCAGCACAACCATCTGGCTGTCGAATTCTTCACGGCTCACCAAGTCCAGCTTGCTGAAGCCGCTCTGCAGCAGGGCCTTGAACTGGCTTTCGATTTCGCTTTTCGGCAGTGGGGTGTCGCCGCTGAAGAGGCGGGAAGCGGTGCCGCTAAGGGCGTCGAGGAAGTCTTTGGGCGCGAGCATGGGAAATGTCCTGTCAACAATGGCGGGCAGTGTACCACGCAGTGTCTATAGTCAATCTCGGCGGCTGGGATGCACGCTTTTCGCGCATGCGAGTGGACGGCCGCGCACTGTTGTTGTGCGTAACCGTTGCGCCAATCGACTGGAAGGGCTTGTGGCAGCGGCCAAGGGCTTGAAATCAATGGGTTTTGGATAGATGGCAAGCTTTCTGCTTAGTCGCTGGTGACCCATGCACTGATGCAGTCGCTGTGACGAATGCAGTGCGCCAAGCGGAACGGGGGAAGTTTCGTGCGGAGTGGTTAGCTGGCGTCGGACGGGCAGGTAAAGCCGACGATGCGTTACAAAGCCAGGCACTGCGCTTAGACTTGAGTCGGGTTTGTTTTCCTGGGGCAAGTCCACCAATTCGGGAGAGAGTTTTCATGAAGCTAGTCACTGCCATCATCAAGCCGTTCAAACTGGACGACGTGCGCGAGTCGCTGTCCGAGATCGGCGTGCAGGGCATTACCGTTACTGAAGTCAAAGGCTTCGGTCGGCAGAAGGGTCACACCGAGCTGTATCGCGGCGCGGAGTACGTGGTCGATTTTCTGCCTAAGGTGAAGATCGATGTCGCCATTGACGACAAGGATCTGGACCGGGTTATCGAGGCGATAACCAAGGCCGCCAACACCGGCAAGATCGGTGACGGCAAGATCTTCGTGGTCAATCTGGAACAGGCGATTCGCATCCGTACCGGCGAAACCGATACCGACGCAATCTAAGCCGCCACAAACCCAACGCCCCAGGAGAAAACAAAATGACTCTGCGTAAATTCGCAGGGCTAGGAGCCCTGTTGTCCATCGTAATGCCTGGCTTGGCCATGGCGGCAGATCCGGTGGCTCCTCCAGTCCTAAACTCCGGCGACACCGCCTGGATGATGACCTCGACAGCCCTGGTGCTGTTCATGACCATTCCCGGCCTCGCGCTGTTCTACGGCGGCATGGTTCGTTCCAAAAACGTTCTTTCGTTGATGATGCAATGCTTCGCCATTACCGGCCTGGTCACCATCCTGTGGTTCCTTTACGGCTACAGCATGGCGTTTGACACAACGGGTATGGAAGCCAACGTCGTCAACCTCAATTCGTTCGTCGGCAGCTTCGCCAAGGCGTTCCTCGCCGGCATCACGCCTGCCAGTATTACCGGCCCCGCGGCGCTGTTCCCCGAGGCGGTATTTGTCACCTATCAGATGACCTTCGCCATCATCACCCCTGCGTTGATCGTCGGTGCTTTCGCCGAGCGGATGAAGTTCTCCGCAATGCTGGTGTTCATGGGGATCTGGTTCACCCTGGTTTACGCGCCAATTGCGCACATGGTCTGGAGCGGTCCGGGTTCGCTGTTGGGCGACTGGGGCGTGCTCGACTTCGCAGGCGGCACCGTGGTGCACATCAACGCCGGTGTAGCCGGGCTGATTGCCTGTCTGGTACTGGGCAAGCGTAAAGGCTTCCCAACCACCCCAATGGCGCCGCACAACCTTGGTTACACCTTGATGGGTGCTGCGATGTTGTGGGTCGGCTGGTTCGGTTTCAACGCCGGTTCCGCTGCGGCCGCCAACGGCACTGCCGGCATGGCCATGCTGGTGACTCAGATCGCCACCGCCGCCGCAGCCCTGGGCTGGATGTTCGCCGAGTGGCTGACCCACGGCAAACCTAGCGCATTGGGTATCGCTTCGGGTGTGGTGGCCGGTCTGGTTGCGATCACTCCGGCGGCGGGTACCGTTGGCCCGATGGGCTCGATGATCATCGGTCTGGCGGCAGGCGTGGTGTGCTTCTTCTGTGCCACGACTCTGAAACGCAAAATGGGTTACGACGACTCCCTCGACGCCTTCGGCGTGCACGGTATCGGCGGTATCCTCGGCGCGATCCTGACGGGTGTGTTCGCGGCACCGTCCCTGGGTGGCTTCGGCACCGTTACCGACATCGCGGCTCAAGTCTGGATTCAGTGCAAAGGCGTGGGCTTCACGGTGATCTACACCGCGATCGTCACCTTCATCATCCTCAAGGTTCTGGACGCTGTCATGGGGCTGCGTATCACCGAGGAAGAAGAAGCAGTCGGTATCGATCTGGCGCTGCACAACGAACGGGGCTACAACTTGTAAGCACGCCCGTAAAAAATTGCCCGGCTTGCCGGGCATTTTTTTGTCTGGGATTTGTCAGTGAAGGAAAGGCTGAAAGGTTTTTTCATACACGTTCAGGGACGTTTATAACGGGTGTTTTTCTACGGCCAATGGCTTACACGATTGAAGGAATATTAGGGTCTTTGTTTTTTCCCAGAGCGCGCTAGAATGCGCCCCGAACGTGCGGAGAACTGTATGTGGCAACAGACTCTGATAACCCTGCGGGCACGGCCTCGGGGCTTTCATCTGGTAACGGATGAGTTACTCGCCGGCTTGCCTGAACTCAAGGCGTGTCGGGTCGGTCTGTTGCATTTGTGGCTGCAGCATACCTCGGCGTCGTTGACCATCAACGAGAACGCCGATCCGGCGGTACGTCGCGACTTCGAACGATTTTTCAATCGTCTGATCCCACAAGGAGCGGACGACTATGAGCATAACGACGAAGGCCAGGACGACCTCCCGGCGCACTTCAAGGCCAGCGTGCTTGGCTGTCAGCTCAGTTTGCCGATCTCGGCAGGCCGACTGGCGTTGGGAACCTGGCAAGGCGTTTATCTGGGCGAGCACCGTGATCATGGCGGTGCCCGTAAAGTCCTCGCCACCGTACACGGTGAAGGGGCATAAGCCGTTGGTCAGCAACGGCAGTTGAATTTTTTCCGGCGGCCTTCGACAGATGGCGAAGCTGGGCTATAACTAATCTGCTTTTCGCAAGTCATGAGGTAGAACATGAGCGACGATGATCTGGAAAACGACGACCTCGAAGTAGGCGACGAAGACGAGGCCGAAGAAGGCCTGGAAGCAGCAGCGGAAGACGTTGCTGACGATGACGGTGCTGATGCGCCCGTTCCCACTGCCAAAGGCAAGGCCAAGGCAGCGGTATCGGTCGATGAGCTGCCGAGCGTCGAAGCCAAGAACAAGGAACGCGATGCCCTGGCCAAGGCCATGGAAGAGTTTCTGGCACGGGGCGGCAAGGTGCAGGAAGTGGAGGCCAATGTGGTCGCCGATCCTCCCAAGAAGCCTGATAACAAGTACGGCAGCCGGCCTATCTAAGCGCCTGCTTCCTGCTTGCTGAAAAAGCCCGCCGTCGCTGCGGGCTTTTTCATGGGAGGTGTCAAAAGTCTCGAACCCGGTGTGATCCAGTGTGGGAGCGGCTTGCTCGCGAAGAGTCCATCACATCCAGCATTGATGTTGGCTGACATACCGCTTTCGCGAGCAAGCCCGCTCCCACAGGATGTGTGTTCTACATAGGGTCAGTGTTGGGTGTTCCATTGCGCCAGCAGCGCAGGCAACTCGGTCAAACTGCGAATCTCGGCATCCGGCGCCCTCTCGGCTTCCCACACTTTGCCCGCCGGGTTAAACCAGATCGCCCGCAACCCCGCCTGCTGTGCTCCGGCAATGTCATCGCCAGGATGATCGCCGATATGCACCGCGGTTTCGGCGGTCGCGCCGCCACGTTGCAACGCTTCATGAAACAGTCGCGCATCCGGTTTGGCGATGCCGATGTCTTCGGCGCACAGGGCAAACCTGAAGTAGTCCGCCAGGCCCAGTCGGCGCACATCGGCGTTGCCGTTGGTCACTACACCGAGGGCGTAGTGCTTGGCGAGTGTCTCCAGCGTCGGCTCGACTTCGGGGAATACTTCCAATTGATGCCGGGCATGCAGAAACACTTCAAAACTTTGATCAGCCAGGTCTGAGGCTTGACCATGGTCGTAACCAGCCTCTTCCAGAGCATGAAAAAGCACCCGCCGACGCAGCGCACTGATTCGGTGCTTGAGGTTCGGCTCGTTGCTCAACACCCGCTCGCGAATCGACCACAAATGCTCCACCGGCACCGCGCCCAGGTTCGGCGCATGCTCGGTCAGCCATTCACGCAATATGGCTTCGGCGCTGGCGATTACCGGGGCGGTGTCCCACAGGGTGTCGTCGAGGTCGAAGGTGATCAGTTGGATGGTCATGAATCATCGCCTTTAATGCGTTTGGCCCGTGGATGGGCGCTGTCGTAGACGGTCGCCAGGTGCTGGAAGTCCAGATGGGTGTAGATCTGGGTGGTCTTGATATCCGAGTGGCCGAGCAGTTCCTGCACGGCGCGTAAGTCCTGAGAGGACTCCAGCAAATGGCTGGCGAAAGAGTGTCGCAACATGTGCGGGTGCAGGTTCTGCCCCAGTTCGCGCTCGCCGGCGGCCTTGACCCGCACCTGAATCGCCCGGGGGCCAAGGCGCCGGCCTTGCTGACTGACAAACACCGCGTCGTCCGCCGGGTTGGCCATGGCCCGCAACGGCAACCATAACTCCAATGCTTCGCGAGCCTTTTTGCCGACCGGCAACAGCCGGGTCTTGCTGCCTTTACCGAGGACCTGAACCATGCCGTCAGCCAGGTCCAGCTGATCGAGGTTGAGCCCGGTCAGCTCCGAAAGCCGCAAGCCGGAGGAATAGAACAACTCCAGTATCGCCTGATCCCGACGGGCCAGGAAATCATCCTCTACCGCGCCTTCCAGCAGTTGCAGCGCACGGTCGGTGTCGAGGGTTTTCGGCAGACGACGCTCGCCTTTGGGCGGTGCCAGGCCATTGGCCGGGTCGTGGTCGCACAGGCCTTCGCGGTTCAGATAATGATAGAGCCCGCGCACCGCCGACAGTAGCCGCGCCAGGCTGCGGGACGATTGGCCTTGTGCATGCAAGCGAGCGATCAGGCTGCGCAGCCGCTGGATGTCCAGCGTGGCCCAGCTGCCGATGTTCTGTTTGACGCACCAGCCGAGCACTTTGTCGAGGTCGCGGCGGTAGGCGTACAGCGTATGCGGCGACACTTGCCGCTCACTGCGCAGGTGTTCGCAGTAAGCGTCCAGTTGCCGTTCCACGATCAGCGTACCGAGCGCAGGGAGTTGTTGACCCGTGGCAGTACGCGACCCATGACTTCGGCGATGTAGCTGAGGAACAATGTGCCCACCGAACTCTTGTAGTGCTGCGGATCGCGGCTGGCGATGGCCAGAACACCGTGGATGCCCTGGTGGCTGATGGCGACGACGGCGGTGGAGCCGATCTGCTTGCGCTGTTCTTCGCCGAACAGGAAGTCCAGTTCATGCTCACGCAGGCTGCCGCAGACGCTCTTGTCTTCCGAGAGCAGGCCGCCGATGGCCGTTTGTGCGTCGGCGTGGGTGACCCAGCGGCCTACCGGCATCGGGTTGTCGCCCAGCAGGATCAGGCTGACGAAGGGCACCTGGAAATCCTGGCGCAGGCTGTCTTCGACGCCGATCACCACGTCTTCCAGGCTGGTTGCGTCCATCAACGTGAGAATCAGGCGGCGGGTCTTGTCGAACAGGCGATCGTTGTCCCGGGCGACGTCCATCAAGTGCGAGAGGCGATGACGCAACTCGATGTTGCGGTCGCGCAGAATCGTCATCTGGCGTTCGACCAGCGAAATGGTGTCGCCGCGCTGGTGCGGAATGCGCAGGGCCGGGAGCAGTTCTTCATGCTCGATGAAGAAATCCGGATGAGCCTCCAGGTACGCGGCAATCGCCGCCGCCTCAAGGCTTTCGGAAGGGGATTCGTCGGGCTGTAGGGCGGGAACCTGGGGCTTGTCGGTCATGGATTTCGCTCACTCAAAGACGCACTTGTCCTTCGTATACGCGTACTGCCGGGCCGGTCATCATGACCGGTTGGCCAGGGCCTGCCCATTCAATGGACAGGCGCCCGCCAGGCAGGTCGATCAATAGCGGCGAATCCATCCACCCCTGGCTGATCGCGGCCACTGCGGCTGCACAGGCGCCGGTGCCGCAGGCCTGGGTTTCCCCGGCTCCGCGTTCCCAGACGCGCAACTGCGCGCGGTTCCGGTCGATGACCTGGAGAAAACCGACATTGACCCGCGCCGGAAAGCGCGGGTGATGTTCGATTTTCGGCCCCAGTTCATGCACCGGTGCTTTGTTGATGTCGCTAACCCGCAACACGGCATGGGGGTTGCCCATGGACACCGCAGCCAGTTCGACCAGGGTGCCGTCGACGTCGACCTGATAGCTCAAGGCCTGGCTTGGGGCTTCGAACGGAATCTCGGCCGGCACCAGGCGCGGGGCGCCCATGTTGACGCTGATCTGGCCATCGTTGCGGATGTCCAGTTCGATGATGCCGCTTTTGGTCTCGACGCGAATCTGCCGCTTGGCGGTCAGGCGCTTGTCGAGCACGAAGCGGGCGAAGCAGCGTGCACCGTTACCGCACTGTTCCACTTCGGAGCCGTCGGCGTTGAAGATCCGATAGCGGAAATCCACGTCCGGGTTGCTGGGCGCCTCGACGATCAGCAACTGGTCGAACCCGATGCCGGTGTGCCGATCGCCCCATTGCTTGGCATGCTTGGGCAGGATGTGCGCGTGCTGGCTGACCAGGTCGAGAACCATGAAGTCGTTGCCCAGGCCGTGCATCTTGGTAAAACGCAGCAGCATGGGTTTACTCCGGCAGCAGGCTTTCGCCAGCAAACAACTCGGCTACCGTCTCGCGGCGACGCACTTCGATTGCCTGATCACCGTCCACCAACACTTCAGCGGCGCGGCCGCGGGTGTTGTAGTTGGAACTCATGACAAACCCGTAGGCACCGGCCGAATGCACGGCCAGCAGGTCGCCTTCTTCCAGCGCCAGTTGACGATCCTTGGCCAGGAAGTCGCCGGTTTCGCAGATCGGGCCGACGATGTCGTAGGCACGCGCCGCGGTATCACGAGGGCGCACGGCGGTAACGTCCATCCAGGCCTGGTACAGCGCCGGGCGGATCAGATCGTTCATGGCCGCATCGACGATGGCGAAATCTTTGTGTTCGGTGTGCTTGAGATACTCGACCTGAGTCAGCAGCACGCCGGCGTTGGCGACGATGAAGCGGCCTGGCTCAAACACCAACGCCAGGTCACGACCGTCGAGACGTTCGCGCACAGCCTTGATGTAGTCGGCGGCCAATGGCGGCTCTTCATCGCGATAACGCACGCCCAGACCGCCACCGAGATCGATGTGGCGCAGGTAGATGCCGCAATCGCCGAGGCGGTCGACCAGGCCCAGCAGGCGGTCGAGGGCATCGATGAAGGGCGGCAGGGTAGTCAGTTGCGAGCCGATGTGGCAATCGACGCCGACCACTTCCAGGTTAGGCAGTTGCGCAGCGCGCACGTACACGTCTTCAGCGTCGGCGATGGCAATGCCGAACTTGTTTTCTTTGAGGCCGGTGGAAATGTACGGGTGCGTGCCGGCATCGACGTCCGGGTTGACGCGCAGCGAGATCGGCGCGCGAACGCCCAGCTCGGCGGCGACTACTTGCAGACGCTCGAGCTCGTCGGTGGATTCGACGTTGAAGCAGTGCACGCCGACTTCCAGGGCGCGACGCATGTCGTCACGGGTCTTGCCGACACCGGAGAACACGATCTTTTCGGGGCTGCCGCCAGCGGCCAGTACACGCTCCAGCTCGCCACGGGAAACGATGTCGAAACCGGCACCCAAACGGGCCAGGACATTCAGTACACCCAGGTTGGAGTTGGCCTTGACCGCAAAGCAGACCAGGTGCGACGTGCCGGCCAGCGCATCGGCGTAAGCCAGGTACTGGGCTTCGATGTGGGCACGGGAGTAGACGTAGGTCGGTGTACCAAAGCGTTCGGCGATGGCGGACAGGGCAACACCTTCCGCGAACAGCTCACCGTCACGGTAGTTAAAAGCGTCCATGGCGTTCCCTTATTGGTAGACGTCGTGTTTGTGTGCTTTCGACGGAGACTGTTGCGATGACTTGGCCTGCTCTGCAGGATCCTGGCTGTCATCGGGCAGGTACAGCGGGCCTTTTTGACCACAGGCCGATACCAGGCAGGCAACCGCGACGAGCGCAGCAAGGGAAGAGATCAGGCGCTTCATGGCGAAATCCTTGAAAATGCGTTAATTGCGCCGGAGTATACCGGCCACCCGGCAGCTTGCCTATGTGACGCGGCTCCCGTCCGGCGGGCCTTTGACTGTGGCGCAGCAACTTGTCCTGCGTTGCGCAGGGATATTTCGTACCGCACCTCGTCCTTGGTGGTTATTCTTTGCAATCATCGGGGCTCGCCCGTATCTTGCGGCGCTTGAGCGTGAGTAGACACTTTTTGAGGTTCCCGTAATGAGTTTGACTGAAGCCCGTTTTCACGACCTGGTCGATGCCACCCAGCAGACGCTGGAGGATATTTTCGATGAGAGTGACCTGGATATCGATCTGGAGAGCTCGGCCGGTGTGCTCACCGTCAAGTTCGAAAACGGCAGCCAGTTGATCTTCAGTCGCCAGGAGCCGTTGCGGCAATTGTGGTTGGCGGCGGTGTCCGGCGGTTTCCACTTCGACTATGACGAAGAGAGCAAGCGCTGGATGTGTGACAAGAGTGACGAGCAACTGGGTGAGATGCTCGAGCGCATCGTCAAGCAGCAAGCCGACGTCGAACTCGATTTCGAAGGTCTGTGAGATCGTGACCCAGCCTGCGCCCGTTCGCCCGCCCAAACCGCTCTATAGTAACGTCAGCCCGGCAGTGCCTTCGCCGTGCAGCGGTGTGTGCCGGCTGGATGAACAGAAGGTTTGCCTGGGGTGTTTTCGGCATGTCGAAGATATCCGCGAATGGCGCTCGGCCGATGATGAGCGGCGGCGGGTGATTTGTGCGCAGGCTGTACAACGCAAGATCTTGGCTTAAGGGCTTTTGTGGCGAGGGAGCTTGCTCCCGCTCGGGTGCGAAGCAGCCGCAAGGTTTTTAGGGCCACTGCGCGCCCCAGCGGGAGCAAGCTCCCTCGCCACAATGGTCAGCGCTGGGCCGTGGTCGCCCCCGGCTTGTTTATTTATTGAGCTGTGATAGTGTCCAGATACGCCTCAACCCATCGAGGCTCGTGAAAACCCCGCCTTTTTCTGGCGGGGTTTTGCTTTTTTCGTGCAGAAGAAAGGAGTCTGCCCTGATCATGACCGCACCTTCCATCACCCTTACCCGTCTGGACGTGCAACGTCTGGAGCGCCTGATCGACAGCCTGGATGACACGCTGCCGGGCGTTATCGCGCTGCAAACCGAACTGGATCGCGCCGATACCCTGGTCGGTCACGATGAAGTGCCCGCCGATGTCGTGACCATGAATTCCCGGGTGCACTGCCGTGAAGAGAGCAGTGGAAAGGATTATCACCTGACTCTGGTTTACCCCAAGGATGCCAACGCCGACGAAGGCAGGATTTCCATTCTGGCGCCGGTGGGCAGTGCGTTGCTGGGCTTGAAAGTCGGTCAGCACATCGACTGGCCAGCTCCGGGTGGTAAAACCCTGAAACTGACCTTGCTGGAAGTCGAAGCGCAGCCTGCCAATGGCGGTGCTTTCCCGGAATGAACCCCTTCAGACCTGCTCGAGCGCCTCGTTCAATGCGCGCTCCAGGTCGGCCTTGTAGCGCAAATACAAATTGCTTGAACTCTGACCATCACCGAGCAGGCCCGAGAGGTCCAGGTCGGTGATGTAGCAGCGATAGCGTTCGGTCTCGCGGCGCTGCTCGACGATTTCCCGGGCAACCACGCTGAACAGTTGGTCGCCATGTTCCAGCTCCGAAAATTCCCGCTGATTACAATACAACGTGACCTGCACCTGCCCCGGTGCGGCTTTGCCGACGATCGCCTGCACGTCGTAGAACGGTTTGTTGACCGGGGTTTGCGGCGCTGGCCGGGCTTCGACTCGACGCGCCCGTGCGGTGCCTGAAGGCAATAACTGGTAATACAAAGTCTCCAGGCTCAGCGGCTGGGCGGCGTCCATCGGCAGCAAGGCGTCGCGTCGGTACTGGATCGATTGCAGGAAGCGTTGCAGCGGCACCAGCAGGCTTTGTTCGTCGTGGTAAGGCAAACGCTGCTGCCACAGGGCATTGAATTCATCCAGCACGTACAGATCGGCCTGGTGTTCGTTGATCCGGTAGAACACCTGAACGCAGTCGGGTTGCCCCATGGGCAGGATCAGCGCCAGATCGTGGTCTTCCAGCGCCATCGGGTCCAGATGCAGCGGGCTGTAGCTCGCCAGCTCTTCGCCGAGGTAGTCAAACAGTGCCGGCAGCGTGGCGAGCGCAACGTGATTGACCTGGCCGGGCACCAGCTCCAGCACGTGGTAATGCTGCTGGACCTGAATCAGGTAGCGGTGATTGAGTTTGCTCAGCAGCAGGTTTTGCGCGGTATCGAGAACTTCTTCGACTCGTCGGGCTATGAATTGCGCGCGGTTGTGGCAGAAGCAACGTACCCGCAGCTTGGGCTGCTGTGGCCCGTCCGGCAGGTTGTTGAGGTAATCGCGCAGACAGTCGAGCAGGGCATGGGGACCGTCAAAGCGGCTGACCAGCACCTCGTTCCAGCTGTTTAGCGTGACCTGATCCAGGGTCAGCACCAGATTTTCCCGCACGCCGGCGTAGCTCAGGGAGTCGGTGCGCTCGGTGGTCATCAGGATGTTCATGTCGCGATGGTGCTTGAGCGGATCGACGCCGACGTTCACCAGAATCAGTATTTCGCTCGGCACGCTGGCGCGCAGCAAAGGCTCTTCGGCGACGGTGGTCAGGGGCAGGGCGATGCTTTGCTGCAGGCTGCCGAGCAGGTTGAACAGTTCGAACTCGCTCAAGTCGCTGGTGCCGGGGTGCAGGGCCAGGCGGGTGCTGCTGTCGATCACGCCGTTACGGTGGCACCAGGTGAGCAGCTCGAGTAACTGGCGGCTGCGCTTGATCGGCGCAAAATGCTCCCACTCGTGAGCGGTCAGGCTGCCGTTGTACAAACCCCATTGGGTTTGCCCCGGCTCTCTCTTGTTCGGGGCTTGCACCAGGGTCAAGGTGTCTTCGGCCAGATCGGGGGCGATGCCCGGATTGATGAATTCGACCTTGTCGGCCTTGCGCTCGAAGGCCGCGTACAAGCGCCGCCCCAGCACATTGAGGTCGCGCTTGTTGATCAGGCTGACGGTCTGCTCGTTACGGGCGAACTGCGTCAGGAAGCGGTAGCTGTAATTGAGCTCACCGACCAAGGCCCGGCGCTCGGCACTGACCTGGCGGACTTTCCACTGGCTGCGGCTGTCGAGCAACCCCAACTGGCGCTGATCCCAATGCCATTCGTGGGCCAGGCGTTCGAGCAGCGAACGCTGCCAGCTCTGGGTACGACTGCCGCCGGTGAGTTTGCGATTGACCTTCAGGTACAGCGCGCGACGTACCAGTTCGAGCCGCTCCGGTTCGCCCCGAGCCGTGAGGTATTCCTCGATGCGCCGGTAAACCACCATGTACGGGTCCAGTTCATCGAGGTCCAGTCGATTGGCGAACACTGCCTGTTTGAAGCGCAGGCTCAGGCAATGGACTTTCGGGTGTTCACTGGCGTAGACCTCGGTCAGCAGCAGTTTGAGCACTGATTTGTAGGGCGATTCGATGCCTTTGAACAACTGCCAGAGCCCGGCACCGATGAATTCCCCGGGCGGGATGTACGCCAGATGCCCCAGGTCCAGGGTTTCGTCGGCACGGATGAACCGCTTGGAAAGCAGTGTATGGGTGTAACGGTCGTACGCAGACTCTTCGTAGACCGGCACCAGCCACCAGATGGGAGTGCGTCCGGCCAGCCAGATCGCGGTGCGGTAGAACTCGTCCAGCAACAAATAGTGCTGAGTGGTGCCGCAGTCTTCTGAACTCAACTGCGTATCGCGATCGCCGAGCACGAAGCGGGCCGGGTCGATCAGGAAAAAGTGCGCTTCGGCGCCCTGGCTGGCGGCCCACGCTTCCAGCAACTGGCATTTCTTGCGCAGTTCAGCGAGCTCGCTTTCGCTCAGGTCCGGCCCATGACAGACCCACACGTCCATGTCGCTCTGATCGGCCTGGGCCAGGGTGCCGAGGCTGCCCATCAGGAACAGACCGTGAATCGGTCGCGGCGGATTGCTGCCGTGGCGCGGCTTGTAGGAAAACGAGCGGGTCAGGCGTTGGGCTTCGGCGAGGGTGTTGGTGTCGGGTTCGTAATTCGACAGGCCAGCCGGGGTGCTACCCGAAACGTAACCCGGCAACAGCGGATGATTGACGTGGAAAAACAGCGGCAGCAGGGTCAGAACCGTTTGCTGGCGGGGCGACAACCCTTCCATGGCACGGGCCATGCGACCCTCGTTGAGCTTCAGGAAGCGGGCGCGCAGCTGGCTGAGAACCTTGCGATCGATTCCCTCGTCCAGATCGGGGCGGATTTCATGGGTGCGGGTCATGTCAGCTCAATCCGGCTCGCGGGGCTCGGACGTGGGAGGGCTCAAGGTGAGGGGCAGTTTAGCGCCTCGGCCCCGGGACTTTTAAGCTGATTTTGTTTTCCTGGCGTCAGATTTCTATCGTTTGGCGACGGCAGGTAACAGTGCCGGTCATCAAGTGTGCCCGCGGAAATCCCGTGACAGAGCTTTCCGTGGGCTATGCAGTGATGCTCAGGCTGTTTCCCGCACGGACAGAATGGTGAGAACGGTTTGCACGTTTTGTGCGGCGTCACGCCCCAGGCTGGTCAGATAACCGCCATCGGGCTGGGTGATCAATTCTTTGTCGAACAGTCTTTGTGCGGCGGCAATGGCTTTCGGGGCAGCGGTCTGATGAATTTTCAAACCTTCCTGGGAACTGTCCAGGTTGAAGAGTGCGAGGATTTCCAGTTCGGCAACCAACTCAGGGGTAAGCGACATAAGGACTCCAGACTTTCTAGGAATTAGACGATAGCGCCCCTAAGGTGAACCCGTCGGTGAGGCATGTCCAGTGCTGGCAGCAGGGTTTTTCTTCCCGAGAGGCTTTCCCCGAAGGGTGGTACGGACAGCGGGGGTGGTTTCTGTAGGAGCGAGCGCGCTCCTACAGGGGGGGGGCGGGGTTATTGCTTTTCCGGCGGCAACTCTGGCAGCGCGCGCAGCGCCGTTTCATACCATTCGGTGTCGAATGCACGGTCTTCATCGAGCATGGCGTCGATTTCGTAGGCCAGCACATGGGCCATGAGGTTAAGGATTTCTTCGCGCTCGTAACCCACCAGGGTCAGCTTGTTGAAGGTTGCCTTGGCCGCTGGCGGGTTGTCGCTTTCGATCTGGTTCTCGATCGCTTCGGTCAGCGTCGTTTCGGCGAATTCTTCTTCGTCGTTGTCGATGTCGTTTGGCTCGCTCATGGCAGGCTCCTCAAGGAAAGGCGGCCAGTTTACCTGCATTCAGCATTGTGATACTGCTGGCAAGAAGTGCCTGGGCGTTCTATAACTGGCGCTGCCAACCCCCTGCACGGCCTGGAGGCTATGTAATGCTCAAGCTTTATGGATTTTGCGTCAGCAACTACTACAACATGGTCAAGCTGGCGTTGCTGGAGAAGGGACTGCCGTTTGAAGAGGTGCCGTTTTACCCAGGCACCAGCCCCGAGGCGCTGGCCATCAGCCCGCGCGGCAAGGTTCCGGTACTGGGCGTCGAGCAAGGTTTCGTCAACGAAACCAGCGTGATTCTCGAGTACCTCGAGCAGAGCCAGAAAGGCACACCGCTGCTGCCGAGCGAGCCCTTCGAGCGAGCCCAGGCGCTGGCTTTGGCCAAGGAAATCGAGTTGTACATCGAACTGCCGGCGCGCGCCTGTTACGCCGAAGCGTTTTTCGGCATGTCAGTGCCGGAAGCGATCAAGGACAAGACCAAGGCCGAGTTGCTGCTGGGGTTCGCCTCACTGGGCAGGCACGGCAAGTTCGCCCCTTACGTTGCGGGCGACCGTCTCAGCATTGCGGATTTGTATTTCCTGTACAGCGTGCCGATGGCCTGTGCCGTGGCGCAGAAGCTGTTCGATATCGATCCGTTGGCTGAGATGCCGGCGGCCAGGGCGCTGCTGGAGCGTCTGGGACAGAATCCGAACGTGCAGCGAATTGCGGCAGACAAGGACGCAGCAATGCCCGCGTTTCTGGAGATGATCGCGTCGAAGAAGTAAGTTTTATAGTGTTTGTAAGGGCGCCTTCGCGAGCAAGCCCGCTCCCACATTAAGTCAGTGGTGAACACAAATTTTGTGAACAACCGAAATTCAATGTGGGAGCGGGCTTGCTCGCGAAGCTTTTGGCTATTTAGCGGCTGGCGAGCAGCGCCTGACCGCGAGCCACGGCAGCCTTGACCTGCGCCGGCGCGGTCCCGCCGATATGGTCACGGGCATTCACCGAACCTTCCAGGGTCAGCACGGCAAACACGTCCTGCTCGATCTGGTCGCTGAACTTGCGCAATTCTTCCAGGCTCATTTCCGCCAGGTCCTTGCCGCTGTCTACGCCGTACTTCACCGCGTGGCCAACGATCTCGTGGCAATCACGGAACGGCAAGCCGCGGCGTACCAGGTAGTCGGCCAGGTCGGTGGCAGTCGAGAAACCGCGCAGGGCCGCTTCGCGCATCATCGCGTGCTTGGGCTTGATCGCCGGGATCATGTCGGCAAAGGCCCGCAGCGAGTCGCGCAGGGTGTCGGCGGCGTCGAACAGCGGTTCCTTGTCTTCCTGGTTGTCCTTGTTGTAGGCCAGCGGCTGGCCTTTCATCAGGGTCAGCAGGCCCATCAGCGCACCGAACACCCGGCCAGTCTTGCCGCGAACCAGCTCTGGCACGTCCGGGTTTTTCTTTTGCGGCATGATCGAGCTGCCGGTGCAGAAACGGTCCGGCAGATCGATGAACTGGAACTGCGCGCTGGTCCACAGCACCAGCTCTTCGGAGAATCGCGACAAGTGCATCATCGCGATGCTCGCGGCCGAGCAGAACTCGATGGCGAAGTCGCGATCGGACACATTGTCCAGGGAGTTGCCGCCAACAGCGTCGAAGCCCAGCAATTGTGCGGTGTACTCGCGATCGATCGGGTAGGTGGTGCCGGCCAGTGCGGCGCTGCCCAACGGCATGCGGTTGGTGCGCTTGCGGCAGTCCACCAGACGCTCGTAGTCGCGGCTGAGCATTTCGAACCAGGCCAGCATGTGGTGCCCGAAAGTCACCGGCTGCGCGGTTTGCAGGTGAGTGAAGCCCGGCATGATGCTGCCGGCTTCGCGCTCGGCCTGCTCGAGCAAGCCTTTTTGCAGGCGGGTGATCTCGGCCAGGATCAGGTCGATCTCGTCACGCAGCCACAGGCGGATGTCGGTGGCGACCTGGTCATTGCGGCTGCGGCCGGTGTGCAGTTTTTTACCGGTCACGCCGATGCGGTCGGTCAGGCGCGCCTCGATGTTCATGTGCACGTCTTCGAGGTCGATGCGCCAGTCGAACTGGCCGGCCTCGATTTCACCCTGGATGGTCTTCAGGCCATCGATGATGCTGTCGCGCTCGGCATCGGTCAGCACGCCGACCTTGGCCAGCATCGTGGCATGGGCGATCGAGCCCATGATGTCGTGGCGATACAGGCGCTGGTCGAAGGTGACGGAGGCGGTGAAGCGGGCAACGAAGGCGTCGACGGGTTCACTGAAGCGGCCGCCCCAGGACTGATTGGTCTTGTCAGTGCTCATGAATTCGCTCGTATCGGCTTGAAGAAAGTTGGCGTGGAACGCTGACGCGGATAATAACAGGGTTGCCAATCCTGTCGCTGACACTGGTCGATACGTTTTTTTCTCATGGGGCAACCCATACTCGAGGCTAGCGATGCGCAAATTGCGCAACGATATTTCTCATTTGAGCAATATCGTCCCGGCAACCGTCTACAGTTGGACATTAGGATCAGCGCACTTCTCGATGCTGCAGCTGACTATAGAGAGAAGAGGGGTGTTCATATTGTGTATCAGCAAACCCTATGGCGATGCCTCGCCAACGCGGGCCTGGGCCGTCAGTCACCCGGCAGATGAAAATTTAGCCGCCGGTCTCGCGGCACTTTTTGGCCCTCGCGCTAGTCTTAGCGTGGATCGCGGTGACGGACGTCACTTCACCTGTCTACGCTATCTTTGTGCGAGACTCACGCAGGAATCCAGCGCAATATGAATGTCCTGATCGTTGATGACGAACCCCTGGCCCGCGAGCGCCTGAGCCGAATGGTCGGCGAACTCGAGGGATACAACGTCCTGGAGCCCAGCGCCACGAATGGCGAAGAGGCGTTGGCACTGATCGACAGCCACAAACCGGATATCGTACTGCTCGATATCCGCATGCCGGGCCTCGATGGCCTGCAAGTGGCGGCACGATTGTGCGAACGCGAAACCCCGCCCGCCGTGGTGTTTTGCACAGGGCCCGATGAATTTGCCGTGGAAGCCCTGCAGGCCAGCGCCGTGGGCTATCTGGTGAAGCCCGTGCGCACAGAACAGCTACATGAAGCATTGAAAAAAGCCGAACGCCCCAATCGTGTCCAGCTCGCCGCCTTGACGCGTCCCGCCGCCGAAACCGGCAGCGGCCCACGCAGCCATATCAGCGCTCGCACCCGTAAAGGTATTGAACTGATCCCGTTGGGCCAGGTGGTCTACTTTATTGCCGACCATAAATACGTGACCCTGCGCCATGAAGGCGGCGAAGTGCTGCTGGATGAGCCACTCAAGGCCCTCGAAGACGAATTCGGCGACCGTTTCGTGCGAATCCACCGCAACGCACTGGTTGCCCGCGAACGCATCGAGCGGCTGCAGCGCACACCCCTGGGGCATTTTCAGCTGTTTCTCAAAGGCCTGAACGGCGATGCCCTGATCGTCAGCCGACGCCATGTGGCCGGTGTGCGAAAAATGATGCAGCAGCTGTAATCGGGTGGATTTTTACCCTGTTGCCGGACCTCGAGGGCCAGGGAGGCCATGCAGTTTCTGATACAAGTCAAAGTGGATTTGGCTGAGCTGTTATTATCTGCCGTATCTATTCAGTACGGATTGATCCATGTCCTCTCGCGAAATCCGCATCGCCACCCGCAAAAGTGCTCTGGCCCTATGGCAGGCCGAATACGTCAAGGCTCGTCTGGAGCAGGCCCATCCTGGCCTGCTCGTGACACTGGTGCCTATGGTCAGTCGCGGCGACAAGCTGCTCGATTCGCCCCTGTCGAAAATCGGCGGCAAGGGCTTGTTCGTCAAGGAGCTGGAAACCGCGCTGCTGAAAAACGAAGCCGACATCGCCGTGCATTCGATGAAAGACGTGCCGATGGACTTCCCCGAAGGCCTCGGTCTGTTCTGCATTTGCGAGCGCGAAGACCCGCGCGATGCATTTGTCTCCAATACCTACGCCAGCCTGGATGAGTTGCCGCCAGGCAGCATCGTCGGCACCTCCAGCCTGCGCCGTCAGGCTCAGCTGCTGACCCGTCGCCCGGACTTGGAAATCCGCTTCCTGCGCGGCAACGTCAACACGCGCCTGGCCAAGCTCGATGCCGGCGAATACGACGCCATTATCCTCGCTGCGGCGGGCTTGATTCGCCTGGGCTTCGAACACCGCATCACCTCGGCCATCAGTGTCGATGACAGCCTGCCGGCCGGTGGCCAGGGCGCGGTTGGTATCGAGTGCCGTAGCGCCGACACTGAGATTCATGCACTGCTCGCGCCGCTGCATCACCAGGACACGGCCATTCGCGTGACCGCCGAACGTGCCCTCAACAAACATTTGAATGGCGGCTGCCAGGTGCCGATCGCCTGCTACGCCGTGCTAGAAGGCGAGCAGATCTGGTTGCGTGGTTTGGTGGGCGATCCAAACGGTGGCCTGCTACTCAGCGCCGAAGCCCGAGCACCACGCAGCGAGGCCGAGGCCCTGGGTGTGCAAGTGGCCGAAGACCTGCTGAGTCAAGGCGCCGACGCCATCCTCAAAGCAGTCTATGGCGAGGCAGGTCACGAGTGACTGGCTGGCGCCTGCTGCTGACCCGCCCTGCGGATGAGTCGGTGGTGCTTGCTCGTGTGCTGGCTGACGCGGGGGTTTTCAGTAGCAGCTTGCCGCTTTTGGACATCGAGCCAATGCCGGTCTCTGCCACAATGCGCGCAGTGATTCAGGATCTGGATCGCTACTGCGCGGTGATCGTGGTCAGCAAGCCGGCCGCCAGAATCGCTGTCGAGCTGCTCCATCAATATTGGCCACAAGCACCGGTTCTGAGATGGTTCAGCGTCGGCGCGGCGACGGCGCAGATCCTCGAGGCTAACGGGCTGGACGTGAGCTTTCCGGCCGACGGCGATGACAGCGAAGCCTTGCTTGAACTTACACTGTTGCGCGAGGCTATCGCCCGCCCGGACGCTCGAGTGCTGATCATGCGCGGGGAGGGCGGGCGCGAGCTGCTGGCTGAGCGTTTGCGTGAGCTTGGTGCTAGTGTCGAGTATCTGGAGTTGTACCGACGCGGCTTGCCGCAGTACCCACCGGCGACGCTGCCCTCGAGGATCGAGGCGGAACGCTTGAACGGGCTGGTGGTCAGCAGTGGACAGGGTTTTGAGCACCTGCACCGATTGGCGGGCGATGCCTGGCCGATCATGGCGCGGTTGCCGTTGTTTGTTCCAAGCCCCAGGGTCGCCGAGCTGGCACGTGCCGCCGGGGCCCAAACAGTTGTGGATTGTCGTGGCGCCAGTGCCGCGGCCTTGCTGACGGCGTTACGGGAGCACCCCGTGCCCGTTTTCTAATGCAAAGGATGGATACGTGAGCGAAACAGCCTTGCCTAAAGATGACGTCCAGCCGGTATTTGATGCACCGGTTGAAACTCCTTCACCTGCTACTGAGCAGCGCCGAGGCAATGGGCTGGCAATCGTCGCGCTGCTGTTGGGCGCTGCCGGTGTTGCCGTAGGCGGTTGGGGAGTCTGGCAGGTGCGTCACCTGCAAGCCAATAACCAGCAACAGTTGAGTCAGGTACAGGCGTTGAACGATCAGGCACAGAGCCTGAAGCTCAACGAGCAGCGCCTGACCGCTCGCCTCGAACAGATGCCTGCCGCCGAAGAGCTCGATGCGCGCAGTCGTTTGGTCATTCAGCTTCAGGGCGATCAACAGCGCTTGAATCAACGCCTGGAAACCGTCCTCGGTGCCAGCCGCAAGGATTGGCGTTTGGCCGAGGCTGAGCATTTGCTGCGCCTCGCCAGCCTGCGACTGTCCGCTTTGCAGGACATCAGCAGCGCCCAGGCCCTGGTGCAGGGGGCCGATGAGATTCTTCGTGAGCAGAATGACCCGGGGGCTTTTGCCGCCCGCGAGCAAGTGGCCAAAACCCTGGTGGCCCTGCGCGGTACCGAACAGCCGGATCGCACCGGATTGTTCCTGCGGCTGGGGGCCTTGCGTGATCAAGTGATCAACCTCACCGAGCTGGCGCCCGAGTACAAGGACCGTGGCGAATCCCTGCTGGGCCTGACGGCCGATGGCGACGGCGCCAGTCGCTGGGCGCAATGGTGGGATCAGATCTCGCGTTATATCCGCATCGATTTCAACGCCGATAAGAATGTCCGTCCATTGCTGGCAGGGCAGAGCCTGAGCCAAGTGCGCCTGGCCCTGAGCCTGGCGCTGGAACAGGCGCAGTGGGCCGCGCTCAACGGTCAGGCTGCGGTTTACACTCAGGCGCTGACCGAAGCGCGGGACGTGCTCAAGGGTAACTTCAACCCGGACAACCCTCAGAGCAAGGTCATGCTGGAGCAGGTGGCCGAGTTGAGCAAACAGCCAGTCACGGTGGTCACGCCGGATCTGACAGGCACGTTGAGCGCCGTCCAGGCTTACCTTGAGCGACGCAACGTCAACGCCGAGGACTCAGTGAAGCCTCTGGCCAAACCTGCCGCGAACACTGCGCAGGAGGCCACACCATGAAGCGTCTCTATGTGATCGTGTTCGTGGTCATCGCTGCAGCCGCCGCGTTGGGGCTGGCGATTGCCGAGCATTCCGGTTACGTGCTGATCGCCTACAAGAGCTTCCGTTACGAATCGAGCCTGTGGGCAACCCTGGCCCTGGTGGCCGTGCTGTGGCTGGTGTTCTGGGGCATCAAGGCGTTGGTCGAACTGGTGACGACTTCCGGTGGGGTGGTCAACCCATGGTCGCGGCGCAATCGCAGTCGACGGGTGCAAGTGGCGATCGAGCACGGCCAGCTGGATTTGGCCGAGGGCCGCTGGGCCAGTGCGCAGCGTCATCTGTATCGCGCGGCTGAGGCCGAACGGCAGCCGCTGCTCTACTACCTGGGTGCTGCCCGCGCCGCTAACGAACAAGGTCTTTACCAGGAAAGCGATAATTTGCTGGAACGCGCCCTGGAGCGACAGCCCCAGGCCGAGCTGGCGATAGCCTTGAGTCATGCCCAATTGCAGACCGACCGCGGCGACACCGACGGTGCGCTGGTCACCCTGCAAGCCATGCACGAGCGTCATCCTCATAACGTCCAGACCCTGCGCCAGTTGCAGCGCCTGCATCAGCAGCGGGGCGACTGGTCGGCAGTGATTCGCTTGTTGCCGGAGTTACGCAAGGACAAAGTGCTGCCACCGGCCGAGCTGACTGAACTGGAGCGCCGCGCCTGGGGTGAGAATCTTTCGTTGGCGGCGCACCGGGAAGAGGACGGAACGGTCGGCTTGCAATCGCTCGCTCGTGCCTGGCAGCAGCTCACCGCCGCTCAACGGCAGGAACCGCAACTGGTGCTGGCCTATGCCGAGCAACTGCGGCAACTGGGGGCGCAGGTCGAGGCCGAAGAGGTTCTGCGTACCGCGCTCAAACGCAAATACGACAGTCATCTGGCACGCCTGTACGGTCTGGTTCGCGGCAGCGATCCGGCCAGGCAACTGCACACCGCCGAAGGTTGGCTCAAAGATCATCCGGCCGATCCGAGCCTGTTGCTGACACTGGGCCGCTTGTGTCTGCAGAGCAGTCTGTGGGGCAAGGCCCGGGACTATCTGGAAAGCAGTCTGCGTGTACAACGTAATCCTGAAGCATGCGCCGAACTGGCGCGATTACTGGCTCAATTGGGTGACACTGAACGCAGTAATCAACTGTTCCAGGAGGGCTTGGGCTTGCTGGACGAGCGCTTGCTGGCGGCACCGCTGCCGGTGCCGGCACACGCTTGATGCCGGCCTGTAGCAGCTGCCGAAGGCTGCGTTCGGCAGCTGCTACAGGGGGGCGTTCATCAGGGATCCAGTCGCTCCAAGTCCGCCACTGTTTTTGTGCTGTAGTCCTCGGCTGGCAAAGTCCTACAGCGGACTACATCTTATCCTCTCGACTCTGTCGGGAATTCCCTACACTTCTGGTGAAGTGTCCGTGCTGAGCTGTCTTGAAAGGCTGCTGCGCTTTCCTCTACCGTAACCGCTTGTCTCTACAGTTACGGAAAAGCCATGTCTTTGGCCTGCTCACGCTCCTTGTTTTTCATGGTTTTCATTGCAGGTGCCCTGGCCTTGGGCGTTTCCTATTACCTGGAATATGCGGTCGGCCTCAAGCCCTGCGGGTTGTGCCTGTTGCAGCGTCTTTGCCTGGCGCTGCTCACGGGTGTCTGCCTGACGGCCTCGGTGCAGGGGCCTGGTCGCTTCGGATCATTCCTGTATTGGCTGCTGGGTTTGCTTTGCAGTCTGGCGGGGACTGTCACGGCGTGGCGGCAGGTCTTGTTGCAGAGCGATCCGACGCATCAACTATCGGCATGCTCGCCCAATCTGGCCGATCTGTTCGCCAGTTCACCCTGGTTATGCGTCGTGCAGCGAATGTTCGAGGGAACCGCCGACTGCGCGGAGATTTCCTGGACGCTGTTCGATCTGAGCATTCCGGAATGGAGCCTGTTGTTCTTCGTCGCGATGATGATTCTGGGCGGGTATCAATTGCTGCGCCTTGTCTGGATCGCGTGTCAGCGACCACTCAGCGACGAGTCGTCGCACCGGGTGCTGGCGGGCGATTAAACACTTGTATGAACTTTATCTCCTGCGTACCTTGAAGCCATAGGCGCGCGGGCATAATCTGGCCCGCACGTATCATTGGAATTATGTTGCTCGTTGCTGTTCTGCCTGACCAAGACCGGATGTGCCGAGCCTTGGGGGCAGGCGTAGAACGGCATGACCCATTAGGGAAGAGAGATCGCCATGTTAGATAGTTGTCAGAATGCTCAGGAACGCTGGGGCGGGGTTCATAAGCTCATTGACCGCTGGCTACAAGAGCGTGAAGAGTTGGTAAAGGCGTTCCACGATTTGCGAAATGCCAAACCGGCTTTCGCCGACAAGTCTTTGAACGGTCGGTTCTGCGAGATTCTTGTCGACTATGTTTCTGCCTGGCACTTCGAAGTTAGCGAGCATCTGGTCAATGAAGCCAAGGCCTTTGGCGACGATGGCGGCCTTGAACTGGTGAAGCAGATCAACCCGCGTATCGACGTGAGCACCGAGATGGCGCTGTCGTTCAATGATCATTGCCACAAAGGTGACTGCAACGACACCGAGCGTTTCGCCGAAGCGCTGGAAAAGCTGGGCAGCCAACTGCGTGAACGTTTCGAACTGGAAGACTGCCTGATCGAAGTGCTGCACACCGCCCACAAGGAAGAGACTTCGGTTCAGGCTTGAACCCTTCCCGGCGGGACACTGAAAACGGTGCGCAATGCGCACCGTTTTTCGTTTCCGGCATTCAGCTTGTGGCACCACGCAATTCGACTTCGAACACCAGCGGCGTGAACGGCGCGATCAAGTCTCCGGCACCGTCCGCGCCATAGGCTTGCTCCGATGGAATCACCAGGCGCCATTTCGCGCCGACCGGCATGTCTTGCAATGCACTGCGCCAACCCGCGATCACACTATCAAGATTGAACCACTGCGGCTGGCTGTTCTGGTCGAACACTGTGCCGTCTGGCAAGCGTCCGATATACAGCACCTGGACCTTGCCGTTCGGACCCGCCTTGGCGCCAATACCCGGCGTCAGCTCCGTCAGCAATATTCCATCAGCCAATTCGCGAACTCCGGGTTTGGCTTTTTCTTCGCTGAGAAACCGCCGCTCTTTCTCGAGGGCAACTTCGCTTTGCACGACGGCGGGTTGCTCGGCGACCTGGGCTTCGTGCTCGGCAAGAATCTGTTCGATCCGCGCGTCTTTCAGCGCCAGCGGCTTACCTTGGTAGGCTTGTTGCAAGCCTTCGAGCAGCGCCTGAAGTTGCAGGTCGGGAACCTCCTGGCGCAAGCGTTCGCCAAGGCTCGCTCCCAAACTGTAAGCGAGATCGTGAGCGTCATTTGTGGTGTTTTTTTCGGCGGCCTGGACCACGGAAAAAAACATGCACAGCGATAAAAAAAGGTAGCGCGACATAGGCACTCTCCGACCTGAGATGCGCAGGATTATGCCAGTGTGAATGCGTTCGAAGGTGAACTGGTTTTACGTCAGCGCAGAACATTTTTACTTCATTGCAACGGAGTGCTTTCGATAGTGTCAACATGCCCTAGCGGCGGCTTCAGCAGAGGTCTAGTATGAGCCGCATTCACGTCAGCCAGGAGGTAAACCATGTCGGCCACCAAGAAGCCAGTAAATACTCCGTTGCACTTACTCCAACAACTCTCGGGCAGCCTGCTCGAGCACTTGGAAAATGCTTGTTCCCAAGCCTTGGCTGATGCTGAAAAACTGCTCGCCAAACTGGAAAAGCAGCGCGGAAAAGCGCAGGAAAAACTGCACAAATCCCGCACCAAATTGCAGGACGCTGCGGCGGCCGGCAAAGCCAAGGCACAAGCCAAGGCCAAAGATGCGGTGAAAGAACTTGAGGAGCTGCTCGACGCCCTCAAGGATCGTCAGTCCGAAACTCGCAGCTACATCCTGCAACTCAAACGCGACGCTCAAGAAAGCCTGAAACTGGCCCAGGGCGTCGGTCGTGTCCAAGAGGCTGTCGGCAAGGCGTTGTCCCTGCGTTCAGCCAAGCCAGCCGCAGCACCTGCGAAGAAAGCCGCTGCCAAACCGGCTGCTGCAAAAGCACCGGCCAAGCCTGCTGCCAAACCGGCTGCCAAAGCGCCGGTAAAAGCCGCAGCAAAACCAGCCGCAAAACCTGCGGCGAAAAAACCAGTCGCTGCCAGCACTGCGAAACCTGCGGCTAAACCAGCCGCTAAAACGGCAGCTGCCAAACCTGCCGCCAAGCCAGCTGCTGCCAAAACAGCTGTCGCTAAACCTGCTGCAAAAACCACGGCTGCCAAACCCGCCGCGGCGAAAACTGCAGCGGCCAAACCTGCTGCAAAACCAGCAGTCAGAACTGCCGCTGCAAAACCGGCTGCCAAGCCAGCCGCCAAACCTGTTGCGGCTAAAACCGCTGCAGTCAAACCAGCTGTAAAAGCAACGGCGAAACCTGCTGCAAAAGCTGCAGCCAAACCCGCTGCCAAACCTGCTGCTGCGAAACCTGCCGTCGCTGCCAAGCCAGCCACTGCCGCCAAACCAGCTGTAGCGAAACCAGCAGCCAAACCTGCAGCTGCCAAACCAGCTGCAAAACCTGCCGCCAAGCCAGCAGCAAAACCGGCCGTGAAAAAGCCAGTCGTTGCTGCGAAGCCGACTGCCGCACCTGTTGCCAAGCCAGCAACCCCGGCCCCGGCTGCATCGGCTTCGCCGGCTCCGGTAGCCACTACCTCGACAGCTTCGCCTGCGCCAACGCCAGCCGCATCGTCGAGCACCAGCACCACCCCAACCAGCGCTTCCTAAGTGCCGGTTACCGCGACGCGCAGCTGATGCAGCGCGTCGCGGCTCAGGTTGGCGGCGCCTGCTGCCATACCTTCCAGCCAGGTCGAGAGATCGTTCGTCTCATCCTGCGGCCAGCCTTGCGCCAGCCGTTCCAGCCGCAACAACAGCTGCCGCTCGGCTTCCAGTTCCAGTTTTTTGACTTGTTCGCGCAACGTATCCAGTTCGGCGTCCTCAGCCGCGTCGGCTTTCCATTGCCTGCGCAACGCCCGTAGCGGTCGCACGACATCCGCGTCCCAGGGGGTGGCGACATCGCGAAGCTGCTGCAATCGCTGTTCGTTACAGGCGACGCCGCGTTGCCCCAGCCACAACCCACAGAGCAGCAGGCACACATTCACCCCCGTCGACTGCAGTTGCAGGCAGGCGCCTTCAACACCGGGGCGGGTGTAGGTATCGAGGGAAAAACTCCACAGGTCAGAGGACATAGTGCTACTCGCGCCAGTTGCGAGCGAAGCTGGTAGACTCCGCCGCCATTATGATTCGACTTCAGAACCTGACTTTACAGCGTGGCCCGCAACGTCTGCTAGAAGACGCCGAGCTGACCCTGCACGCCGGCCACAAAGCCGGCCTCATCGGTGCCAACGGCGCCGGCAAATCGAGCCTGTTCGCCTTGCTTCGGGGTGAACTGCACCCAGACTCGGGTGATTGCTTCCTGCCGGCCGACTGGCGCATCGCCCACATGCGCCAGGAGGTCGACACCCTCGAACGCCTGGCGGTCGACTACGTGCTCGATGGCGACCTGCGCCTGCGCCAGGTGCAACGCGACCTGGCGGCGGCCGAAGCAGCCCATGACGGTGCAGCTCAGGCTCGCCTGCACTCGGAACTCGACAGCGCCGACGGGTACACCGCCGATGCCCGGGCTCGCAAGCTGCTGGCAGGCCTTGGGTTCACCAATGAGCAAATGGACCGGCAAGTAGGAGATTTCTCCGGTGGCTGGAGGATGCGTCTGAATCTGGCGCAAGCTTTGATGTGCCCCTCGGACCTGTTGCTGCTCGACGAACCGACCAACCACTTGGACCTCGATGCCATCATCTGGCTCGAAGAGTGGCTCAAAAGCTACCCCGGCACTTTATTGCTGATTTCCCACGACCGGGACTTCCTCGATGCCGTGGTCGATCATGTGGCCCACGTCGATCAACGCAAAATCACCCTGTATCGCGGTGGTTACACCGCGTTTGAGCGGGCCCGCGCCGAACGTCTGGCCCAGCAACAGCAAGCCTACGAGAAGCAGCAGGCGCAACGTGCGCACATGGAAAGCTACATCGCCCGCTTCAAGGCCCAGGCCACCAAGGCCCGTCAGGCCCAGAGCCGGATCAAGGCGCTGGAGCGGATGGAAGAGCTGTCCGCTGCCCATGTCGATTCACCGTTCGACTTCGTCTTCCGCGAATCGCAGAAGATTTCCAGTCCGCTGATCGACCTGTCGGATGCGCGCCTGGGTTACGGCGACAAAACCGTGCTGGAGAAGGTCAAGCTGCAACTGACCCCCGGCGCGCGGATCGGTCTGCTCGGCCCCAACGGTGCCGGTAAATCGACCCTGATCAAAAACCTCTCCGGTGAGCTTGAGCCGTTGGCGGGCCGACTGACCCGGGGCGAGAACACCGTGGTTGGCTACTTCGCCCAGCATCAATTGGATTCCCTCGATTCCAAGGCCAGCCCGTTGCTGCACTTGCAGCGCCTGGCGCCGACGGAACGCGAGCAGACCCTGCGTGATTTTCTCGGTGGTTTCGACTTCCGGGGGGCGCGCATTGATGAGCCGGTGTTGAATTTCTCCGGTGGCGAAAAAGCGCGACTGGCCCTGGCACTGATCGCCTGGGGCCGGCCGAATCTGTTGCTGCTCGACGAACCGACCAACCACCTGGACCTGGAAATGCGCCTGGCGCTGACCATGGCTTTGCAGGAGTTCAGTGGTGCGGTTCTGGTGGTTTCCCACGATCGTCATTTGCTTAAAAGCACCACCGACAATTTCTATCTGGTGGCAGACGGCAAGGTCGAGGAGTTCGACGGCGACCTGGAGGACTACACCCGTTGGCTGGTGGAGTACCGTCAGCGCAACGCGCCGGTCAACAACACCCCGGTCAACCCGGACAAGACTGACAAGAAAGCCCAGCGCCAGGCCGCCGCCGCGTTGCGTCAGCAACTGGCGCCGCACAAGCGCGAGGCCGACAAGCTTGAAGCCGAGTTGGGCAAGCTGCACGAGAGGCTGGCGAAGATCGACGCCAGCCTCGGCGACAGCGATATTTACGAGCCGACGCGCAAGAACGAATTGCGTGATCTGCTGGCCGAACAGGCCAGGCTGAAGGTGCGTGAAGCCGAGCTGGAAGAAGCCTGGATGGAAGCGCTCGAACTGCTTGAAAGCATGCAGGCGGAGCTGGAGGCGCTGTCTTGATGGAGGCCTTCAAACTGCCGTTGCCGGCGATGTGGGTCGAGCCGATCTGGCTGGTGGTGCAAATCCTGCTGATCCTGCTGGCCGGTTATGTCGCTCAGCGCGTCGTTGCTAAATGCCTGACCCGCTTGGGCGAGCGCTACCCGTTCCCACCGCAGTTCTTGATGCCTCTGCGCGGTGGTTTGCGTTGGCTGATCATGGGCAGCGCGTTGATCTTTGTGCTGGAACGCCTTGGGGTGTCGGCCACGGTGCTCTGGACCGCGTTGTCCGGTTTCGTGGCAGTGGCCGCCGTGGCGTTTTTCGCCATGTGGAGCGTACTCTCCAACCTGTTGTGCGCGATCCTGATCTTCACCGTCGGCCCATTCCGTATCGGCGATGTGGTCGAGCTGGTGGACACCACCGACAAGCCCGGCATCAAGGGCAGGGTGGTGGCGATCAATCTGCTCTACACCACGCTGATCGAAGCCGAAGAGCTCGGTACCGGCAGCGCCATGGTGCAAGTGCCCAACAGCCTGTTCTTCCAGCGCTCGGTTCGACGCTGGCGTGGTACGGATGTGTTTCCTTCGAACGGGTTCGAAAAGTAAGCCTTCTGTTGCCTGACACAGCGCTTTCGCGGGCAAGCCCGCTCCCGCGTTTAACCGGGTTTCTCCAGAAGGAATGAGCGGGCTTGCTCGCGAAGGGGCACAGCAGCTGTAAACGCTGGTCGGCAGTCGCTCAGTCCTGCAAAAAATCGGTAGTCATCGGCCCAAAGCCGCATTAGCTTAGACATCTGTCACGAATCTGAGTCGAGGTGTGCGATGCTGCTTCAAACATGGCTGGCGTTTTTTGCCGCCTGCTGGGTGATCAGTCTTTCCCCCGGTGCCGGCGCCATTGCGTCGATGTCCAGCGGTCTGCGCTACGGTTTCTGGCGTGGTTACTGGAACGCCTTGGGCCTGCAATTGGGACTGGCGTTGCAGATTGTGATTGTCGCTGCCGGTGTCGGTGCGATCCTCGCGGCCTCCGCCACTGCCTTTTATGCGATCAAATGGTTCGGCGTGGCTTACCTGGTCTACCTCGCAGTCAAGCAATGGCGCGCGTTGCCCAATGAGATGAACGACGACGCTGCCATTCGGCAGATCGGCAAGCCGATGGCGCTGATGTTCCGCGGTTTTCTGGTGAACGTCAGCAACCCCAAGGCCTTGGTGTTCATGCTCGCCGTGCTGCCGCAATTCATCGACCCTCAGGCGCCGCTGGTGGCCCAGTACCTGATCCTCGGCGTGACCATGATCTGTGTCGACCTGATTGTCATGGCCGGCTACACCGGGCTGGCGGCCAAGGTCCTGCGCTTGTTGCGCACACCCAAGCAGCAGAAGCGCATGAACCGCACCTTTGCCGGGCTATTCATCGGCGCGGCGGCGTTCATGGCTACTTTGCGCAAAGCAGCGACATAAAGCTTCAGGCACAAAAAAGGCGACCTATCAAGGTCGCCTTTTTCATTTGTGGCGAGGGAGCTTGCTCCCGCTCGGCTGCGCAGCAGTCGTAAAACCGGCTGATGCAGTTTGCCTGATGTGACCGGCGGAATGGTTTTGGGGCCGCTGTGCGGCCCAACGGGAGCAAGCTCCCTCGCCACAGGGTGGCCAGCCAGAGATCAGTGCAGAATCACCGGCGCCGTATCCCTCGGCAGGTTATTACGCAGCGGTGCCTGCCCCGGCTGCTCGTAACCGCCACCACCGAGCTGTTGGCTCAATTGCGAAGCCACGTCCTCACCCAACGCCTTGGACACCTCACGCACCACCCGTGGGCGATTCAGGGAAACCCGGATGTCCCGGCCATTCACCAATTTGGTGTCCTGACCTTCACCCATCGCCGTGAAAGCCGAGGTGATCTCGAAGGTCTTGGTATTGATCAGGCTGAAGTCAGCCACCAGCGTCAGCCCCAGCACCGCCGAATAGCTGTCGGTGTTGGCCAGCTCGTTCATGTCGCGGGTGAAGTCGATGTCTGACACGGTGCCGAACAGCACATAGTCGGCACCTTTGAAGCTGCCGGCCTTGATGCGTTTGATCACGTCATACACGTCACCTTTGGACGAGGCGGTGTACGGCGTGCCTTGCACCAGCTGGAACATCCCGGTGCGCAATATCTCGCCCTTGATGTCGCCGGTGAATTTGCGCAACTCGCCTTGCTCGATGTAACTACTGGTTGCTTCGATCTCGTTGTAGCTCGAAGAACCGCTGGCGCTGTAGTCGCTCTCGCGGTGATTGCTCTGTGCCGAAACGATGTGGATGTACTGCTCCACGCGCTCCTGGTACGCCAGATCGGTTACCGCGACTTTCGGGGCCGCTTGCACGCTGAACGCGCAAGCCAGGGCCATCATGCCAATCCATGAGCGCATCGATTAACGCTCCGTGGTTTTGCGGATCTCTTTTTCGTCCATCCACTCGGCCAGGCCGCTTTCAACGTCGATCAATTGCAGGCTGAATTTGTAGAAGACGTCCTTGTAGTCGCTGCTGCGCTTGACGATCGAGCTGATCGAACCTTCAAGGCGGTATTGGGCGGCAATCATGTTGCCCGTCTTGGCCACGGTGCTCTTCTTGTACAGGCCGCTCTGGTTTTGCAGCTTGAGCTGGTCGACCTGGCTCTGCATCGCGGTGTTGTCGCTGGCGAAACGGGCAACGCCGGATTTCATCAGCTGGGTCTTGATGCTGGTGGTGATTTCGCGGGTATCGATGTACTCGCTGGTCTTGTTCTTCACATCGTAGACCTGAACCACTGGGCGACCTTGCAGGATGCCGGACTGGGCCAGGGAGCGGGTCATGGATTCAGCGATCATCTGCAGGTCGGTGGAGCCGAACTCGTTGGTCACGGTTTCCACGGCTTTGGTGTCGCCGTAGCTGATATTTTTGCTGCCCAGGGTCGGCGAAGTGTTGGCGCAACCGCTGGCCAGGAGGGCGACAATGGCAATGAACGAAAAGCGTGCAAACATGGGAATGCTCTCTGGAACTGAACGAATAGGGTGTCGGGCTTAAGGCGTCTTGATTTCGAGACGGAAATCCACGGCTTTAGCGGTTGGCGCGATGGCCTGAATGAAGCTGGTCTGCGCGCCGTACATCATCTGGCTTTTCCAGGTTTCTTCCTCGGCCACCGGGAAGCCTTCCGGGCCGAGCCAGGCAAAGCGGTAGTAGAACGTCTTGTTGCTGTTGAGGGTGTTGCTCAACTGCACATTAACGGTCATGAAACCGTTCTCGCGGGCGACGCGCATGGCGCCGACCACGATGTGTTTCTGCGGACCCATGGCCACAACTTTGCTGGCCGCGCTGCCTGGTTCTGGTGGTGGCGGGGTGGCGCAGCCGGCCAGTAAGGCCATGGCGGCGACAGTGATGAGTTTGAAGCGCATGCAAAGACTCCGTTCTTACGGTTGTTTGAGGCTGGCCACGGTGGTCGGGTTGGTGCTCGGGATCACGTGAGCGGCCTGGCCGCTGGCGAATACCCGATTGCCCACGGCGCGCAGGCTGATGACCTGATAGCGCTGATCGACGTTGATCTTGACCACCGAACCACCTACGGCGCTCGGCAGCGAGACGTGATGCTCGCCCTTCTTCAAGCGCAGACGCACCACTTGAGTGGTGTCCGGCAGGGTGCGCCACGTACGGGTATCGGCACCTTCGAGCACGGCTGAAGAGATGCCGACCGCAAGACCCGCCAGCGGGTTGGTTTCGTTGATCTTTTTCTGCGCCACGCCTTTGGTCACGGCACGGACGGTGGTGCGCAGGATGATGCCCGGCATGTCATCACGCAGCGCGCGGCGGGACATGGCAGTGGTGCTGTTGAGCTGAGTCAGGTTCAGTTGCTGACCGTCCACGCCGATCTGGGCGAAGGTGGCGGTGGAGGTGTCTGGCTTGATGATCGGGAATGACAGCGGTGTGATCACCACGTTGTTGCTGATCGGCAATGGCAGCGGAATGCGGATCGAGTCGCGGGACGGCGCCAGGCCACTTTGCACGACGATCAGGATGTCGCTGTCCTCGTCCTTGGCAGGTTTGTCGAGATTTACCAGCGCCTGTTCGAGCAGCGGGGTGTTCGGGCGCAACTCGGCGGCCTTGCGATAACCCGGCGCGGCCAGGTCTTTCTCGCCCAGGGCTTCATAGACGAAGCCGGCCAGGTAATGACTGAACGCACTCTGGTAGCTGTTTTTCAGGCTGACCACTTCTGGCGCGTCGAGGCTGGCCACCGGATAACCCTGAAGATCCTTGTACTGGGTTTTGACGCCTTCTTTCTCGGCCTGCTCTTCGCTCTTGAGGTATTCCTTGTCGCGCAGGTCGGCGATCACCGCTTCACGTTCGTGAGTTTTCTTGATCGCGGTGCGCGCGCCATCGAAGTCATTCACCGCCAGCAGGTTGAGGGCCATCTGCGTGGTCAGCATGACTTTTTCGTAGTCATAGCCTTCGTAGCGACGGACCTTGTCGTTGACCAGGAAACTGCCGAACTGAGCCAGGTACTTGTCGGTGTCGAGCTTGACCGCGTCTTCCCATTTGCCCACCACCTGATCGGCGCTGGTCCAGGCGTTCTGGCTGCCGGACAAGTCGCCCTTGGCGCGCAGCAGTTCACCCTTCTCGAAGTAATAGAGCAGGTCTTTGTCTTTGCTGGTGTTGTTCTTTTCCAGCAGGGTCAAGGCAGCGTCGACGTTGCCGGCAGCCAGTTGCTGGTTGGTTTGTGCCAGTTCGGAATCGTAGTTGCGAAAAGCCGAACAGCCGGAGAGTAAGGTGACAGCGCTGAGCGCGATCGAGGTAAGGGCGCGGGAGGCCATAGGGGGTACTTCTTCCCTGAGTGTAAGCAGCCGCGTGCTGGTCGGGCTGTTGGGACCATCGGCAGGGAGACTGGCGTCCTGCCAATTCCTCATAAAAAGAGGAGCTTAAATGCCATATCGCGATAACGAAGGCGCGGCATTATAAGCAGGGATGGTGGCTATGTAATGGCTTTTTGAGGGCATTTTTTTGATTGATGCCATCATCCATTTCAAGCCTGGGGTCCGATGCCATGGTGTGCTGCAGCTCGTTAACTGCAAAACCCGAATACAACAAAGCTTGAGTGAAACTGATTGGAAGTGAACAATGTGTTACTTCGTATTTCCATTTGAGAATTATTCATGACTGCATCCTCTCGTTTTCTGGCGTGGCTCGTGCTGCCGATGATCGCGCTTTGCAGCTTCAATGCGCTGGCCGCAACCGCAGACGGTGCGCCGAAGGCTTTGCATTTGCTCGATTACGTTGGCGCCGATTACCCGGCGACGGTCGAGGCGGGCAAAGTCATCGATGAGTCCGAGTACCGCGAACAGCAGGAATTCCTGACGGTGCTGCAAGGTTTGATCGCCGATTTGCCGGCCAAACCCGAGCGCGCCGAACTGGAGCAGGGCGTCAGCAACCTGCGCACCGCGATTGCCGCTCGCAAGGACGGCGCGGACGTTGCCCGTCAGGCGCGGCAGCTAGGGGCGAAACTGGCGGTGGCCTACGAGGTCAGTCAAGCCCCGGTCATTACCCCGGACCCGACTCGCGGCGCGCCGCTGTACGCCCAGCAATGCTCGGTGTGTCATGGCGATGCGGGCGCCGGTGATGGCCCGGCAGGCGTCGGCATGACGCCACCGCCGGCCAATCTGCGCGATGCCGTGCGATTGGATCGTCTGAGCCTTTACGCGATCTATAACACGCTGGGCATGGGCGTCGAGGGCACCGACATGCCGGCCTTCGCCGATCAACTCGATGATCGCCAGCGCTGGGACCTGGCGACCTACATCGCCAGCTTCAGCGCCGATCCGGCCGCGGCAAAATCCGAGAAAACCTACAACATCGCCGACCTGGCGCGTCAGACGCCAGCTGAAGTGCAGGCCGCTGAAGGCCTGCAAGCCGCCGCGACCTTCCGCGCGCAACGAGCTCAACCGCCGCAGGTCAAGCGTGGCCCGGGGCAATTGCTTGAATACACGGCGGCCACGCTGGACAAGAGCATCGCGGCCTACCGCGCCGGCGATCACGATCAGGCCTACGACCTGTCGGTGGCGGCGTACCTTGAAGGCTTCGAACTGGTCGAAAGTTCTCTGGATAACGTCGATGCCAATGTGCGCAAAGACACCGAGAAGTCACTGATGGCTTACCGTCAGTCATTGCAGGACGGCTTGCCGGTGGCCCAGGCCGAGCAGCGTCTGGAGGTGGCCAAGGCCAAGTTGAAGCAATCTGCCGGATTGCTCGGCAGCGATGGCTTGAGCTGGTCGCTGAGCTACATTTCCGGTCTGCTGATTTTGTTGCGAGAAGGTCTGGAAGCAATTCTGGTGCTCGCGGCGATCCTCGCGTTCCTGCGCAATACCGGTCAGCAATCGGCGGTGCGCAGCGTCAACACCGGTTGGGGCCTGGCGCTATTGGCCGGGCTGGCGACCTGGGCGTTGGCGGCGTATGTGATCGACGTCAGCGGTGCCCAGCGTGAACTGCTGGAGGGCGCGACGGCGTTGTTTGCCAGTGTCATGGTGCTCTGGCTCGGTGTGTGGATGCATGACCGTCGCCATGCGGCGGCCTGGCAGGATTACATCAAGAGCAGCCTGGTGAGCGGCGGCGGGCGTTTCGGCTTTGCGATTCTGGCGTTCTTTTCGGTTTATCGCGAACTGTTCGAAGTGATCCTGTTTTACGAAACCCTTTGGTTGCAGGCCGGGCCTGCCGGGCATAACGCCGTACTGGCGGGCGGCGCGACGGCGCTGGTGTTGCTGATCGGCCTGGCCTGGGTGATTCTGCGCGGCTCGGCAAAACTGCCGCTGGCGCTATTCTTTGGTATCAATGCCGGGTTGCTGTGTGCGTTGTCGGTGGTGTTTGCCGGTCATGGCGTGAAGGCGTTGCAGGAAGCCGGGGTCTTCGGCACGCGGCCGGTGCGGTTCTTTGACTTCGACTGGCTGGGAATTCACGCTGATGCCTATTCGCTGGGTGCTCAGGCCGTGGCGATCATTGCGATCATCGTGTTGTACAGCCGCAGCCGTATGGCCGAGAAGCGGCGGGTGTCGGTTTCCTGAAGCATTCGCTGTGCTCATAATCGCGGGCAAGCCCGCTCCCACAGGTTCAGCGCTAACCTTGTGGGAGCGGGCTTGCCCGCGATGCTTTTCAATAGAGGAAACCCAATGCGCGTGTGGATCGATGCCGACGCCTGCCCTCGGGCAGCCAAGGATCTGGTGGTGAAGTTCGCCCTCAAGCGCCAGTTCGAAGTGGTGCTGGTGGCCGGTCAGCCGCAGATCAAGCCGGGCCTGGCCCTGGTGAAGCTGATCGTGGTGCCCAGCGGCCCGGATGCCGCCGACGATTACCTGGTGGAACACGCGATACCGGGGGAGTTAGTGATTTGCAGCGATGTACCGCTGGCGGATCGGCTGGTGAAGAACGGCGTTGCGGCGCTGGATCCACGGGGCAAGGAGTTCGATGCGCAGAACATGGGTGATCGATTGGCGGTGCGTAATCTGTTCACCGATCTGCGGGAGCAGGGTCAGATGAGCGGCGGACCGGCGCCGTTCGGCGACCGCGAGAAGCAGGCATTCGCCAATGCGCTGGACCGGATACTGACCCGGTTATCACGCAAGTCTTAAGCCATGCGTTGAACTCTGTGGGAGCGGGCTTGCTCGCGAAAGCGGTGTGTCAGCCAACACCAATGTCGAAGGTCAGCCCGTCTTCGCGAGCAAGCCCGCTCCCACATTGAACGGTGTTACTCGTCGTTTTCGTGGGTCAATTCCAGTACGCGGTCGACCAGCTTGTTGATGCCGGAAGCGGCCTCACTGATCGATTGCGCGAGCATGTACGCCGGAGTGCTCACCAGCTTGCGCGCCTTGTCTTCGACAATATCGGTCACTGCACACTCGGCATGGGTGGCGCCCATCTTGTTCATTGCAGCGGCGGTATCGGCATCGTTGCCGATGGTGCAGGTCACGCCCGGGCCGTAGATTTTTGCCGCCAGAGCCGGCGAGATGCAGATCAACCCCACTGGTTTGCCGGCCTCGGCGAACGCTTCGGTCAACGCCAGGACATCAGGTTGAACGCTGCATCCGGCGCCTTCGACGGCAAAGTTCGACAGGTTCTTGGCCGCCCCGAAACCACCGGGGACGATCAGTGCATCGAAGTCTTCGACGTCCGCTTCACGGATATCCTTGATGTTGCCCCGAGCGATACGCGCGGACTCCACCAGAACATTGCGCGATTCGGGCATTTCTTCGCCGGTCAGGTGGTTGATCACATGCAGTTGCGCGATGTTGGGTGCGAAACACTGCACCAGGGCTCCGCGTTGGTCCAGCCGCAGCAGGGTGATCACGCTTTCGTGGATCTCGGCGCCGTCGTACACGCCACAGCCGGAAAGGATCACTGCAATTTTTTTGCTCATGGGCTTTTCTCCAGATTCATGGCGTTAAATGTCCACTAATTTGTCACTCGTTGCCATAGGGTTGATTCGCGGTTACACCTAATCTCTGCTGAACGATTCCGATCAGGTCGCGTCATGAACTTCATTCTGTATGCGGTGCCGTTTTTCTTTGTGCTGATTGCGGTCGAGTTGCTGGCCGACCGTTGGCGCGGGGTGAGCAATTACCGCGTGGCAGACGCGATCAACAGCCTTAGCACCGGCGTGCTATCGACCACCACGGGGCTGTTGACCAAAGGTGTCGGCCTGGTCACTTATGCCTTCGCCCTGGAACATCTGGCCTTGATCGAGCTGTCGGCCGACAGTGTCTGGGTCTGGGTGTTTGCATTCGTCTTCTACGACTTCTGCTACTACTGGCTGCACCGGATGGGCCATGAGCGCAACATCCTCTGGGCCGCGCATTCGGTGCATCACCAGAGCGAGGACTACAACCTCTCCACGGCCCTGCGCCAGACCAGCACCGGGTTTCTGTTGAGCTGGATTTTCTACCTGCCCCTGGCCGTGCTCGGCGTGCCGCTGCTGGTGTTCGTCAGCGTTGCGGCGTTGAACCTGCTGTACCAGTTCTGGGTGCATACCCGGCATATTCCCAAGCTTGGTTGGTTCGAGTGGTTCTTCGTCACGCCGTCCAATCATCGGGCTCACCATGCACAGAACGCTCTTTACATGGATCGCAACTACGGCGGGGTGTTCATTATTTGGGACCGTCTGTTCGGCTCGTTCCAGGAAGAGGACGACAACGAACCGGTGATCTTCGGCGTGACCACGCCGCTGGCGAGCTGGAATCCGGTGTGGGCGAACGTGCAGTTTTACGCGCAGTTGTGGGATGACGCCCGGCGCGCCGAGCGCTGGTGGGACAAGCTGCGGATCTGGTTCATGCGCACCGGTTGGCGGCCGGCGGACGTGGCGGCCAAATACCCGATGAACAAGCCGGACCTGGCTCAGTTCCGCAAATTCGAGGTGCCGTTGGACGGACGTCAGCAGTGGTATGTGGCGCTGCAGTTCTGCGTCTACATCGCCTTGGGCAGTTACTTGATGAATTTGGAGCAGAGCCTGCCGACCGCAGCCCTGGTGTTGGGTTGGGGCGCCGTGGCGTTGGGGTTGTTCGTGTTGGGCGCAGCCCTGGAGAATCGCCCGCAGGCGTTGAAGCTGGAGCTGTTGCGGCTGGTGTCGAACCTGCCGCTGGTGTGGCTGGCGCCGATGGTCGGGCTATGGCCGGGCAGCGCGGTGGGCTGGGTGGTGCTGCTCAGTTACAGCCTGCTCAGCGGCATCGGTCTCTACTGCTGTAGAAACCGCGTCACTCGATGGGCGTCGTAGGTTCGCTGGACTTGGCCTGTTCGGCTTTCAGCGCCTGCTCATCGGCATAGATCTTCTTCGCCAGGCGGGCATTCTTGAAACGCCGCCGCAGCCACAGCACAAAGCCCAGAACCAGCAGGGCGCCCAGCACCCACAGCTCGTATTTCTTGACGCTGCCCAGCATGCCTTCGAGCACCGCGCCGAAGTGATACGCGGCAGCGGCCAGTGCGGCGGCCCAGATCGCCGCGCCAATCCCGTTGAGCAGCAGATAGCGTCCTGGCGGGTAGCCCGACAGACCGATTGCCACCGGCATCACCGTGCGCAAGCCATAGACAAAGCGGAAGCTCAACACCCAGATGTCCGGGTGCTTGCGGATATGTTCCAGCGCCCGATCGCCCATCAATTGCCAACGCGGTTTGCGCGCCAGCAATTTGCGCCCGTGCTTGCGCCCCAGGAAGTACCACAGCTGATCGCCGGCATAACTGCCGAAGAATGCCACGACCACTACCAGGTTGATGTCCATGTACCCGCGGAACGCGAGGAAACCTGCGAGCACCAGAATGGTTTCGCCTTCGAAAAACGTGCCGAGGAACAGGGCAAAGTAGCCGAAGTCATGTAGGAATTGTTGGAGCATTGTCTGGGTGCTGGCGAAATGAACGCGCAGCCTAACCCTTCGTGCACATTCATGAAAGTGTCCAAATGTGTCTCGACGTGAACATTTCCTACAAGGACAATGGAATGCGACTACCTGTCACAGGGGTGCACATAACTGTAATACGTTGGTCATAATGGCCGCTTATAACTGTCACGCTCGCCCGCCAGCGCGGGCTCAGGAGTCTGCCGTGAGCTTTACCCCTGCCAACCGTTTGTTTCCTGCAACCCGCCTGCGTCGCAATCGTCGTGATGATTTTTCGCGTCGACTGGTCCGTGAAAACGTACTGACCGTCGACGACCTGATCCTGCCGGTGTTCGTGCTGGACGGCGAAAACCGTCGCGAAGCAGTGGCCTCGATGCCGGGCGTTGAACGCCTGACGATCGATCTGTTGATCGAAGAGGCGGCCAAGTGGGTCGAGCTGGGGATTCCTGCGCTGGCACTGTTCCCGGTGACGCCACCGGAACTCAAGTCGCTGGACGCCGCCGAAGCCTGGAACCCCAACGGCATCGCCCAGCGCGCCACTCGTGCCTTGCGCGCGCAGTTCCCTGAGCTCGGTGTGATCACCGACGTCGCCCTGGACCCGTTCACCACCCACGGTCAGGACGGCATTCTCGACGAAGAAGGCTACGTGCAGAACGACATTACCGTCGACGCACTGGTTAAACAGGCTTTGTCCCACGCCGAAGCTGGCGCTCAAGTGGTGGCTCCGTCAGACATGATGGACGGGCGCATACAGGCGATCCGCGAAGCGCTGGAGCTGGCGGGTCACGTCAATGTGCGGATCATGGCCTACTCGGCCAAGTACGCCAGTGCCTACTACGGCCCGTTCCGCGATGCGGTGGGTTCGGCGTTGAACCTGGGCAAGGCCAACAAGGCCTCCTATCAGATGGACCCGGCCAACAGCAACGAAGCCCTGCACGAAGTGGCGGCGGACTTGTCAGAAGGCGCAGACATGGTCATGGTCAAGCCAGGCATGCCGTATCTGGATATTCTCTATAGGGTCAAGGAAGAGTTCAAAGTGCCGACCTTTGTGTATCAGGTCAGCGGTGAATACGCCATGCACATGGCCGCGATCCAGAATGGCTGGTTGAGCGAAGGGGTTATCCTCGAATCCCTGACCGCTTTTAAACGTGCAGGCGCTGATGGCATCCTGACTTACTTTGCCGTCCGTGCTGCTCAATTGTTACGAGAGCAAAAATAGCCCTCCCAGGAACATTCGATGAATACCGAAGGACTCACTGAAGTTGCCGTAAAAGACGCTCAACCCGTGGTGGAGCAAATCGCCGAAACCCCGCCGGAACTGGAGCCCGCTCCACCCGCGGTGGTGGCCGAGCCCGTTGTGGCGGCGCCTGCGATTGCCATTCCCGGCCTGGATGACAGCAGCCTGTACATCCATCGCGAGCTCTCGCAACTGCAGTTCAACATCCGCGTGCTGGAACAGGCGCTGGATGAGTCCTACCCATTGCTGGAGCGGCTGAAGTTTCTGCTGATCTTCTCCAGCAACCTGGACGAGTTCTTCGAGATTCGTGTGGCCGGCCTGAAGAAGCAGATCACCTTCGCCCGTGAACAGGCTGGCGCCGATGGCCTGCAACCGCATCAGGCCTTGGCTCGCATCAGCGAATTGGTGCACGGTCACGTCGACCGCCAATACGCGATTCTCAACGACATTCTGTTGCCGGAACTGGAAAAACATCAGGTCCGCTTCATCCGTCGTCGTTACTGGACTACCAAGCTCAAGACTTGGGTCCGCCGTTATTTCCGCGACGAGATCGCGCCGATCATCACCCCGATCGGCCTCGACCCGACGCACCCGTTCCCGTTGCTGGTGAACAAGAGCCTGAACTTCATCGTCGAGCTCGAAGGCATCGACGCCTTCGGTCGCGATTCCGGCCTGGCGATCATCCCGGCGCCGCGTCTGCTGCCGCGGATCATCAAGGTGCCGGAAGAAGTCGGCGGCCCGGGTGACAACTATGTATTCCTGTCGTCGATGATCCACGCGCACGCCGACGACCTGTTCCAGGGCATGAAGGTCAAGGGCTGCTACCAGTTCCGCCTGACCCGCAACGCCGACCTCGCGGTCGATACCGAAGACGTGGAAGACCTGGCCCGCGCCCTGCGCGGCGAGTTGTTCTCCCGTCGCTATGGTGATGCGGTGCGGCTGGAAGTGGCCGACACCTGCCCGAAACACCTGTCCGATTACCTGCTCAAGCAGTTCAACCTGCAGGAGACCGAGCTGTATCAGGTCAATGGTCCGGTCAACCTGACCCGGCTGTTCAGCATCACCGGCCTGGACAGTCATCCGGAGCTGCAATACACGCCGTTCACCCCGCAGATCCCGAAACTGCTGCAGAACAGCGAGAACATTTTCAGCGTGATCAGCAAGCAGGATATCTTGCTTCTGCACCCGTTCGAGTCCTTCACCCCGGTGGTCGACTTGCTGCGTCAGGCGGCCAAGGATCCACACGTGTTGGCGGTTCGCCAGACGTTGTATCGCAGCGGCGCCAACTCGGAGATCGTCGATGCGCTGGTGGATGCGGCGCGTAACGGCAAGGAAGTGACGGCGGTGATCGAATTGCGCGCGCGGTTCGATGAAGAATCCAACCTGCAGCTGGCCAGCCGTCTGCAGGCGGCCGGCGCCGTGGTGATTTACGGCGTGGTCGGCTTCAAGACCCACGCCAAGATGATGTTGATTCTGCGTCGCGAAGCCGGCGAGATTGTTCGCTACGCTCACTTGGGCACCGGTAACTACCACGCGGCTAACGCCCGTCTGTACACCGACTACAGCCTGCTGACCTCCGACGATGCCTTGTGCGAAGACGTCGGCAAACTGTTCAGTCAGTTGATCGGCATGGGTAAAACCCTGCGCATGAAGAAGCTGCTGCACGCGCCGTTCACGTTGAAGAAGGGCATGCTCGACATGATTGCCCGGGAGACGCAGTTCGCCCTGGACGGCAAACCGGCGCACATCATCGCCAAGTTCAACTCGCTGACCGATCCGAAGGTCATCCGCGCGTTGTACAAGGCCAGCCAGTCCGGGGTACGCATCGATCTGGTGGTGCGCGGCATGTGCTGCCTGCGACCGGGCATCGCTGGGGTATCGCACAACATCCACGTGCGTTCGATCATCGGTCGTTTCCTGGAGCACACCCGGGTCTTCTACTTCCTCAATGGCGGTGAAGAGCAGATGTTCCTGTCCAGTGCCGACTGGATGGAGCGCAACCTCGACAAGCGCGTCGAGACTTGCTTCCCGGTCGAGGGCAAGAAGCTGATTTTGCGGGTCAAGAAAGAGCTGGAGCTTTATCTCACCGACAACACCCACAGCTGGAGCCTGCAGTCGGACGGTCGCTACGTCCGTAATACACCGACCGGCAACCAGAACCCGCGCAGCGCCCAGGCCACCTTGCTGGAGCGGTTGGGCAGCCCGATTCTGGCGGTGCGTTAACGCAAACCTTGGGCGATAAAAAAATGGCGATCCATGTGGATCGCCATTTTTTTACCTCGCCCGAGCGATGAGCGATGAATGACTGTGGCGAGGGAGCTTGCTCCCGCTGGACTGCGTAGCAGTCCTTCTTTTGGGGCCGCTGCGAGGCCCAACGGGAGCAAGCTCCCTCACCACAGGCTTAGCGAACGTTCAGCACGAAGCTGACGCGAGTCAGCCATTCGGCTTCCAGGGCGAAGTCGGCCTGGGTCAACTGGTTGTCATCCAGCCAATGTTCCGGGAATAACACATCCAGGCTGTCGCCGTTGGCGTGCAGCACGACCTGTGGCATTTCCTGGGTGCCACGGATGTGGTGGAACAGAATCGCAAAGCGCAGCAGCACGCACAGGCGAATCAGCTTGATGCCGTCGTCGCCAAAATCGGCAAACCTGTCCTTGGGAATATTGCGACGGTGGCCACGCACCAGTAGCGCGAGCATCAGTTGGTCTTCGCGGGAGAACCCGGCTAGGTCCGAGTGCTCGATCAGGTAGGCGCCGTGTTTGTGGTACTGATAGTGCGCGATGTCCAGGCCCACTTCGTGGACCTTGGCCGCCCAGCTCAGCAGTTCGCGCCAGACACCGTCGTCCAGGTCCCAATCCTCGGCCACTTGATCGAAGGCATGCAGCGCCTTGCGTTCGACCCGCGCGGCTTGCTCCAGGTCGACGTGGTAGCGCTCCATCAGCGAGCTGAGCGTGCGCTCACGGACATCTTCGTGATGATGACGGCCCAGCAGGTCATAGAGCACGCCTTCGCGCAGGGCGCCCTCACAGTGGTCCATGCGTTGCAGTTCGAGGGCGTCGAAGATCGCTTCGAGAATCGCCAGCCCGGCGGGGAAGATCGCCCGGCGGTCGGGCTTGATGCCTTCGAAGTCGATTTTCTCGACATCGCCGAGTTTGATCAGCTTGCGCTTGAGCCAGGCCAGGCCTTCGGCATTCACCTCGCCAGTGCCATGCCCGCCGGCCTTCAGCGCCAGGCCAATGGCGCGAATGGTGCCCGAGGAGCCGATGGCTTCATCCCAGGTCAGGCGGTGCAGGGCGTGTTCGATGCTCATGATCTCCAGCCGCGCCGCGGTGTACGCCTGGGCGTAGCGGGCCGGGGTGATCTTGCCGTCCTTGAAATAGCGTTGGGTGTAGCTGACGCATCCCATTTGCAGGCTTTCGCGCAACAATGGCTCGAATCTCTGCCCGATGATGAATTCGGTACTGCCGCCGCCGATGTCGGCCACCAGGCGCTTGCCCGGGGTGTCGGCGAGGGTGTGGGAGACGCCGAGGTAAATCAGACGCGCTTCTTCACGACCGGAGATGACTTCTACAGGATGGCCGAGGATTTCTTCGGCGCGGTGGATGAATTCACCGCGGTTACGGGCTTCGCGCAGGGCGTTGGTGCCGACGATCCGCACGGTGCCGGGCGGCATACCGCTGATCAGTTGGGCGAAACGCTTCAGGCAATCGAGCCCGCGTTGCATGGATTCTTCGCTGAGCTGACGCTCTTCGTCGATGCCGGCGGCCAGCTGAACCTTCTCCCCGAGACGCTCGAGAATCCGGATTTCGCCGTTCTGGGCCTTGGCCACGACCATGTGAAAGCTGTTGGAGCCCAGGTCGATTGCGGCGATCAGGGACAGATTCTTGACTTGGGATAGCGGCATGGTCAGGGGGTCTCGGTCGATAACCTCGACATCCTGCCACGATCAAACGCTCGCGCCAACGCGTACGGTTTAATGCCTTGATCCAGCGCACGGACGACGTGGGTTCCTGTGGCGAGGGAGCTTGCTCCCGCTGGGCAGCGCAGCGGCCCCAAAACCATTCAACGCAGTGCTTCAGGAAAAGCCGGTCGGCAGGTTTTACGACTGCTGCGCAGCCGAGCGGGAGCAAGCTCCCTCGCCACAGGGGTGTCAGCCCGCCGCCTCCACGGTCCCAATGAAGTTCGCCAGCTCCGCCGTCTGCGGGTTGGCAAACAGCACCTTCGGATCTCCCACCTCATGCACCTTGCCTTGGTGCATGAACACCAACTTATCCCCAACCTCGCGAGCAAAGCGCATCTCATGGGTGACCATGATCAATGTCATGCCTTCCCTGGCCAGTTGCCGGACCACATTCAACACTTCATTGACCAGTTCCGGGTCCAGGGCCGAGGTGATTTCGTCGCACAGCAAGACTTTCGGCGACATGGCCAGCGCCCGGGCGATCGCCACCCGCTGTTGCTGGCCGCCAGAGAGTCGATCCGGGAAGGCGTCGAATTTCTCGCCCAGCCCGACCCGTTCCAGCATCTGCCGCGCCCGTTCGGCGGCTTTGGCTTTTGGCACTTTCTGCACCACTTGTGGCGCAAGCATGACGTTTTCGCCCACGGTCAGGTGCGGGAACAGGTTGAACTGCTGGAACACCATCCCGACTTTCTGCCGCAGGCTGCGCAGGTCGGCGCGGGCTGCGTCGAGGTATTCGCCGTCGACTTCGATCACGCCGTCGTTGATCGATTCCAGACCATTGAGGGTGCGCAGCAAGGTGGATTTGCCCGAGCCGCTGCGACCGATGATCGCCACCACCTGGCCTTCCTCGATACTCAGATCGATGCCTTTGAGTACATGGTGGTCGCCGTAATATTTATGCAGGGCGGAAATTCTAAGCAGAGGCATGCAGTCTCCTTTCCAGGTAGCGCGCACTGAGGGACAAGGGGTAGCAGAGCAGGAAGTAACCGAGGGCGACGAGACCGTAGACCATGAAGGGTTCGAAGGTCGCGTTGGCAAGCATGCCGCCGGTCTTGGTCAGTTCGGTGAAGCCGATGATCGAGGTGACGGCGGTGCCCTTGACCACTTGCACCGAGAAGCCCACGGTCGGCGCCACGGCGATGCGCAGCGCTTGTGGCAGGATCACGTAACGCAATTGCTCCAGCGGGTTGAGCGCCAGGCTCGACGAGGCTTCCCACTGTCCGTTGGGGATCGAGTCGACGCAACCGCGCCAGATCTCTGCCAGGTAGGCGCTGGTGAACAGCGTCAAGGCAACCGCCGCCGCCATCCATGGCGAAATTTCCACACCGGCCAAGGCCACACCGAAGAACACCAGAAACAGCTGCATCAACAGCGGCGTGCCCTGGAACAGTTCGATGTAGGTGCGGGCGAAATGGCTGGGCAACGGTTTCTTTGAAATCCGCATCACCATGATCAGCAAACCGATCAGCCCACCGCCGATAAACGCCACCAGCGACAACGCCAGCGTCCATTGCAGGCCTGTGAGCAGGTTGCGCAGGATGTCCCAGAAGGTGAAATCGCTCATTGGCTGCTCCTTGCACTGCTTTTGGACAGGTAGCGGCGGCCGATCCAGTTCAGCAATTGGCGGATCAGCAGTGCCATGCACAGGTAGAGCAGCGTGGTCAGGGCGTAGGTTTCAAAGGCGCGAAAGTTGCGCGACTGAATGAAGTTGGCGGCGAAACTCAGCTCTTCGGTGGCGATCTGCGAACAGACCGCCGAGCCCAGCATCACGATGATGATTTGGCTGCTCAGGGCCGGCCAGACCTTGCCCAGCGCCGGCAGCAGAACCACGTGGCGGAAGGCTTCGAAACGCGACATTGCCAGGGCCGCCGCGGCTTCCAGTTGCCCACGGGGGATCGCTTGAATGCCGGCGCGGATGATCTCGGTCGAATAAGCGCCCAGGTTGATCACCATCGCCAGCACCGCCGCCTGCCATTCGGAGATCTGCAGGCCCAGGGATGGCAAGCCGAAGAAGATGAAAAACAACTGCACCAAAAAGGGCGTGTTGCGGATCAACTCGACGTAGACCCCGAAAATGCCGGCGAACGGACGGATGTTCCACGCCCGCACCAACGCGCCGACGATGCCCAGAGCGACCCCGAACACTGCGCCAACAACCGTCAGCTCAAGGGTGAACAGCGCACCGCGCAGCAGCAGGTCAGTGTTTTCCACCACCGGCAAAAAATCGAACTGATAAGCCATAAGTCGTCTCCCGCGCGAACGATCAGAGATCGGCCGGCAGCGGTTCTTTCAGCCAGGTTTGCGAGTTCTTCTCCAGCGCACCGTCAGCCTTGGCGGTGGTGAGGATCTGATTGACCTTGTCCAGCAACGCCGGCTCGTTCTTGTTCACGCCGACGTACACCGGCGAGTCCTTGAGCTTCACTTTCAGGGCCGGTACGCGTTTCGGGTTTTTCTCGCTGATGGCTACCATCACCACGTTGCCGCTGGCGATCAGGTCGACCTGGCCCGCGAGGTAGGCGGCGATGGTCGAGTTGTTGTCTTCGAAGCGTTTGATGATCACGCCTTCGGGGGCGACTTTGGTCAGTTCGATATCTTCGATAGCGCCACGGGTGACGCTGATGGTTTTGCCCTTGAGATCGTCCAGACCCTTGATGGCGGCGTCTGGCGGACCGAATACGGCGAGGTAGAACGGCGCGTAGGCACGGGAGAAGTCGATGACTTTCTCGCGCTCCGGGTTCTTGCCGAGGCTGGAAATCACCAGGTCGACCTTGCCGGTGGTCAGGAAGGGGATGCGGTTGGTGCTGTTCACCGGGGTCAGTTCGAGTTTGACCTTGAGTTGGTCGGCCAGCAGTTTGGCCGTATCGATATCGAGGCCGCGCGGTTTCATGTCCGGGCCGACCGAACCGAACGGCGGGAAGTCCTGGGGCACGGCGACTTTGAGGGTGCCGCGTTTGACCACATCCTCCAGACCGTCGGCGTGGGCGGGTGCCTGGCTCAGCATCAGGCTGGCAAACAGGGCGGCGAGGAGGGCGCTGTAACGCTGGGTCATGGCAAATCTCCGGATCGGCGGGAAGTGATTTCTGCGGATCGACAGAGCACGGGCCATGCCAAGATTCGGTTTCAGAGGTTGCAGGCCACGGTTTTGCTGGTGTCGCTCGGTCTTACTGGTCTGAACAGTTGGGTAGCGTTTCGCACCCTGATGGCGCACCCGTGAACTTTCCCGAACCCCCATGGGGCACGACTTGCCGGACGTCGCGAATAGCTTTACAACTAGCCGCTCATTGGCCTGGTTCGTCTGAAGAAACCATGAACTCGATCTCCCGCGCAGTACCTGAAGTGGCGCTGCAAGCCATCCGCAAACTGATCACCGAGCAAGGTTTCGGACCGGGCGATGCGTTGCCTTCGCAACGGGATCTGGCGGTGCAATTGGGGGTCAGTCGGGCGTCGTTGCGCGAGGCGTTATCGTCCCTGAGTGCGCTGGGTGTGATCAGCATCCAGCCGGGCAAGGGCGTGTTCGTGCAGTCGCCGGTCGATCTGCCCCGCAGCGATGCAGTGCCGGGTTGGCCGTTCGCCGCGCAGGCATCGCCGCTGGATATCTTCCAACTGCGCTACGCGCTGGAGAGCTTTGCCGCCGGGCTGGCGGCCGTGACCCTGAGCACCGAGGATCTCGATGCCCTGGAAGACAACGTCGCCGCCATGCGCAACGAACTGCGTGCCGCCAACTTCGATGCAGCGGCGCGACTGGACTTCGAGTTTCACCGGCGCATCCTCCTGGCCAGTGGCAATCAGGCGATGCTGAGCATCCTGACAGCCAGCGCCGACATCTTTCTGGAGAGCCAGAAGCTACCGTTCATCCGGGCCGAACGGGCCATGGAAACCTGGCAGGAACACCGTAAAATCCTCCGTGCACTGGCGCGCCGATCGTCCGGCGCCGCACAGAAGGCCATGCAGGAACATGTGCGCAACGCCGCCCTGCGCACCGGGATTGCCTTCGTCGCTCCCGCCACCTCGTGACTTGAGCTATACCCAAATTCATGGGCCACCATAGCGAGACTCAATCATCTGCGGCTTCCTGAACGGGGGAAGGGCAGCTATGATGGGCCACGTTTTTTTGCTTACAACCTGGAGACTTCCATGAGCAGCGATCTTATCAAACACGTTAGCGACGCTAGCTTCGAGGCCGACGTACTCAAGGCCGAAGGCGCTGTACTGGTCGACTACTGGGCTGAGTGGTGCGGCCCTTGCAAAATGATCGCTCCTGTCCTGGACGAAATTGCCGAGACCTACAAAGGCAAGCTGACCGTTGCCAAACTGAACATCGACGAGAACCAGGAAACCCCGGCCAAGCATGGCGTGCGTGGTATCCCGACGCTGATGCTGTTCAAGAACGGCAACGTCGAAGCCACCAAGGTCGGCGCGCTGTCGAAGTCGCAATTGGCCGCTTTCCTCGACGCCAACATCTAAGCGTTGTTATAAAGCGTCATGAAAAGGCCCCGCATTATGCGGGGCCTTTTCGTTATTGAGGGCTAGACGCTCCGAAACTCAGGTGGTACATTCGGCCCCGCACTGGTTTCTCCACTGCCCCCTGCTAGCCGTCGCCGACGCACTCCTTTTCGAATAAGTACGCGATCCTGTCGCCTTCTCTGCGGCGCGGCCTCATTAAGCCAAAAGCTTAATTTCCCCCCCTCCATAAATGATTACGTCATTCCTATATGAATCTGACTGAACTCAAGCAAAAGCCGATTACCGAACTGCTCGAATTGGCCGAACAGATGGGCATAGAAAATATGGCCCGTTCGCGCAAGCAGGACGTGATTTTCTCCCTGCTCAAAAAGCACGCTAAAAGCGGCGAGGAAATCTCCGGTGATGGCGTGCTGGAGATTCTCCAGGACGGCTTCGGCTTCCTGCGCTCCGCTGACGCTTCCTATCTCGCCGGCCCGGACGATATCTACGTCTCACCGAGCCAGATCCGTCGCTTCAACTTGCGCACCGGTGACACCATCGTTGGCAAGATCCGTCCTCCGAAGGAAGGCGAGCGGTATTTCGCGCTGCTCAAGGTCGACACGATCAACTTCGATCGTCCCGAGAACGCGAAAAACAAGATTCTCTTCGAGAACCTGACCCCGCTGTTCCCGACTGTGCGCATGAAGATGGAAGCCGGCAACGGTTCCACCGAAGACTTGACCGGTCGTGTCATCGACCTGTGCGCCCCGATCGGCAAAGGCCAGCGCGGCCTGATCGTTGCTCCGCCGAAAGCCGGTAAAACGATCATGCTGCAGAACATCGCGGCAAACATCGCGCGTAACAATCCTGAAGTTCACCTGATCGTGCTGTTGATCGACGAGCGTCCGGAAGAAGTGACCGAAATGCAGCGCACCGTGCGCGGCGAAGTGGTTGCCTCGACGTTCGACGAGCCGCCAACCCGCCACGTGCAGGTTGCTGAAATGGTGATCGAGAAGGCCAAGCGTCTGGTCGAGCACAAGAAGGACGTGGTGATTCTGCTCGACTCCATCACCCGTCTGGCGCGTGCCTACAACACCGTGATCCCGAGCTCCGGCAAGGTGCTGACCGGTGGTGTCGATGCCCACGCCCTGGAGAAACCGAAACGTTTCTTCGGTGCTGCACGGAACATCGAAGAAGGCGGCTCGCTGACCATCATCGCTACCGCACTGGTTGAAACCGGTTCGAAGATGGACGAAGTGATCTACGAAGAATTCAAAGGCACCGGCAACATGGAACTGCCTCTGGATCGCAAGATCGCCGAAAAACGGGTGTTCCCGGCCATCAACATCAACCGCTCCGGTACTCGCCGCGAAGAGTTGCTGACAGCCGACGACGAACTGCAGCGTATGTGGATCCTGCGCAAACTGCTGCACCCGATGGATGAAGTCTCTGCCATCGAGTTCCTGGTCGACAAGCTGAAACAGACCAAGACCAACGATGAGTTCTTCCTGTCGATGAAACGCAAGTAACACGACGTTCTGTCTGGTCCTGAAGACGGTTAAACCTTATTCAGGACGGGACAACGCTTCAAAAAAGGGCGCCCCGAAAAGGGCGCTCTTTTTTTTGTGCCCGGTATTTTGTATCTGGATTGATACTTGCCGTGTTGTAAACTGGCGCCCATTCGATGGGGCCGTCGCGCTACCGGTGAGTCCCTTTTCGACCAGCTTTGTATCGGGAGCGACAAGGAACGTTATGCACACATTTGGCAATCGCCGTGATATTGACGGATTGCGGGCGCTGGCCGTTATTCCGGTCGTGCTGTTTCATTTTGGCTTCAGCACTTTCAGCGGTGGCTTTGTCGGGGTCGATGTTTTCTTTGTCATTTCCGGATTCCTGATTACCAGCATCCTGTTCCGTGAGATCGGCGCGCAGCGTTTCAGCTTCGTCGATTTCTGGGCTCGCCGTGCACGACGGATCATTCCGGCCCTGAGTGTGGTGCTGCTGGCGACGCTGGCTCTGGGCTGGTTGCTGCTGACGGCCAAGGACTTCTCCGAGTTGGGAAGAACGGTTCGTTATCAGTCGCTGTTCATTTCAAATATTCTGTTCATGCGCGAAGACGGCTACTTCCAGCCTGCGTCGGAATTGAAGCCGCTGCTGCATACCTGGTCCCTGGCCGTTGAAGAGCAGTACTACATCTTCTTTCCGCTGTTGATGGTGTTGTTGATACGCCATGTACGCCATTGGCGCTGGATGCTGTTTGCCATGCTGCTGGTGTCATTCGGGCTCAATATTGCCTATATCGACCGCAAGCCAGACGTCGCTTTCTTCTCACTGCCGACACGCGCCTGGGAGCTGTTGTGCGGTGCCATGCTCGCGGTCTTGCCCGCATCAAAACAGGCTGTGCGGCCCTGGCTTTATCAGGCCGTGGGATTGGCCGGATTTACGGCGGTCCTGGTGGCAGTTTTCACTTTTGACAAGGCGACGGTGTTCCCAGGCTGGGCGGCACTGCTGCCTGTGCTCGGTGCAACCGCGTTGATCTGGTCTGGCGGGCACGGTTCTACATGGAGCGGTCAGGTTTTGAGTGCTCCCGCGCTGGTATGGATCGGCTTGCTCTCCTATTCCTTGTATTTGTGGCACTGGCCGGTCTATGTCTACGCCAATGCCACTTCGATCGACGGCATTCAGCCCTTGGAGGCTACGGGCTGGATGCTATTGGCGCTCGGGCTTGCTTGGTTGAGCTGGCGTTTTGTCGAACTTCCATTCCGTGAGCGGCGCCTGCTTGCCGGACGCAAGCCTGTGTTATTGGGGGGGGTGCTGGCCATGGTCGCGCTGGCTGTCACAGGTTCGATGGTGCGATCGGCGGATGGTTTTCCTGGGCGCCTTACCGGCAAAGCGCTGGAATATGCGCAGTCTCGAGAGTGGCGGGCCGGGCAGATGAAATGCATGTTGGTGACTTCGGACAAAGAACTGGACAAGGCGTGTCTGGTGGGTGGTAACGAAGAGATTCCGGCGACACAAATGTTCTGGGGCGACAGTCACGCGGCCGCGCTGTTACCGGCGATCGAAAGTAGCGCAAAGCGCGAGGGTCGCCCGGTATGGCTTTACAGCATGAGTGCCTGTCCGCCGGTTCTGAGCAATGACCTGCGCCAGCGTTGCAAGGATTTCAACGAGCAGACAATGGAGCGGGTTCGCAGTCTGCAGATCAAGGATGTGGTGCTGGCATCCAATTGGAACCTGTACATTTACGGCCGCGAAGACGGCGATAAAAAGGTGCTGCTAAATCAGTATGACAACACGGCTCAGGCCGAGGAACGCATGGCCACGGCGCTCAAGGCGCGGGTGGCGGCGTTAAGGGGTGCGGGCGCGCAAGTCTGGTTGTTCAAGGAAGTGCCGCTGCAGCGCAAGGGCTCCATTGACCGACTGACCAGCCTGGCCCGGATCGGGCGAACGGCCGAGGGGTTGGGTCGACCGCTCGAAGAGCATCTGGCGCGCCAGCGTTTTCTCAATACCTTGTTCGACTCGATGAGTGCCGCCGACCCAGGTGTGCATGTCATCGACCCTACGCCGTTGATGTGTGTGGGCCAGATTTGCAGCATCGAGGTCAATGGTCATTCGCAGTACAAGGACGAGGATCATCTGTCGGACACTGGCAGTACCCGCTTGAGCCCGTTGTTTGCCCCGGTGCTGCTGGGTGCAAATCACAATTGATTGCTGCTGCACACTGACAGGCTGCTGTTTGGCCGGCAGAGCAGGTAGGATGTACGCCTATTTTAGGGGTGCCATCATCAATGAAATTCAAGGATCTTCGGGATTTCGTGCAGCAGCTTGAGCAGCGCGGAGAGTTGAAACGTATCCAGATCCCCGTCTCTCCAGTGCTGGAGATGACCGAAGTCTGTGATCGCACGCTACGGGCCAAGGGCCCTGCGCTGCTGTTCGAAAAACCTGTCGGCTACGACATTCCGGTGCTCGGCAACCTGTTCGGCACCCCCGAACGGGTGGCCATGGGCATGGGCGCCGAGTCGGTGAGCGAACTGCGCGAAATCGGCAAGTTGCTGGCGTTCCTCAAGGAGCCCGAGCCGCCGAAAGGTTTGAAGGACGCCTGGTCCAAGCTGCCGATCTTTCGCAAGATCATCTCGATGGCGCCGAAAGTCGTCAAAGACGCGGTGTGCCAGGAAGTGGTCATCGAAGGCGACGATGTCGACCTCGCGATGTTGCCGGTGCAGACCTGCTGGCCAGGCGATGTCGGCCCGCTGATCACTTGGGGCCTGACTGTCACCAAAGGTCCGAACAAGGATCGCCAGAACCTCGGCATCTACCGTCAACAGGTGATCGGTCGCAACAAGGTGATCATGCGCTGGTTGAGCCACCGTGGCGGCGCGCTGGATTACCGCGAATGGTGCGAAAAACACCCCGGCCAGCCGTTCCCGGTGTCCGTGGCCCTGGGCGCTGACCCGGCCACCATTCTTGGCGCCGTGACGCCGGTGCCGGACAGCCTCTCCGAATACGCTTTCGCCGGTCTGCTGCGGGGCAATCGCACCGAACTGGTGAAATGCCGCGGCAACGACCTGCAAGTACCGGCCACGGCCGAAATCATCCTCGAAGGCGTGATCCATCCGGGCGAAATGGCCGATGAAGGTCCGTACGGCGACCACACCGGCTACTACAACGAAGTCGACAGCTTCCCGGTGTTCACCGTCGAGCGCATCACCCATCGGATCAAGCCGATCTACCACAGCACCTACACCGGCCGTCCGCCGGATGAGCCGGCGATTCTCGGTGTGGCGCTGAACGAAGTGTTCGTGCCGATCCTGCAGAAGCAATTCCCGGAGATCACTGACTTCTACCTGCCTCCCGAAGGCTGCTCGTACCGCATGGCCATCGTGACCATGAAAAAGTCGTATCCCGGCCACGCCAAGCGGGTAATGCTCGGTGTCTGGTCGTTTTTGCGACAGTTCATGTACACCAAGTTCGTTATCGTCACCGACGACGATATCAACGCACGGGACTGGAACGACGTGATCTGGGCCATTACCACGCGCATGGACCCCAAGCGCGACACGGTGATGATCGATAACACGCCGATCGACTACCTGGACTTCGCCTCGCCGGTCTCCGGCCTGGGTTCGAAGATGGGGCTCGATGCCACGCATAAATGGCCAGGCGAAACCACCCGTGAGTGGGGCCGGGTCATCGTCAAGGATGAAGCCGTTACCCAACGGATCGATGCCATCTGGAATCAGTTAGGAATAGATTGATGCGTGTAACCTTGCAGCCCTCCGGAGCAGTGCTTGAGATTCTGCCCGGCGAGCGGATTCTCGATGGCGCGCGTCGCCTGGGCTATGAATGCCCGCAAAGCTGTCGTAACGGCAATTGCCATGTGTGCGGCGCGTTGCTGGTGGAAGGGCGGGTCGAACAGGCTGGCGATGTGCGCGACCATGGCGAGTTCTACACTTGCATTGCAGAGCCGCTGGAAGACTGCATCGTGCTGTGGGATGGCGTGCTCGCGCTGGGAGAACTGCCGGTGCGCAGCGTGTCGTGTCAGGTCATTGAATGCAGGGACGTCGGTGGCGATACCTGGCGCGTGCGTCTGCGTGCGCCAGCGGGCAAGCCACCGCGCTATCACGCCGGCCAGTACCTGATGATCGAGCGTGAGAATGGCGAGAAATCCGCTTTCTCCCTGGCCTCTGCACCGCATTCCGGCCGCGACCTGGAAATTCATGTACTGGCGCGCGAAAGCAGTGCGCTGAGCCTGATCGAACAGCTCCAGCGCAACCCGATGGTGCGGATCGAAATGCCGTTCGGCGACACCCATCTGGCGGAACTGCCGAACGGTCCTTTGGTACTGATTGCTGCCGGTACCGGCATGGGGCAGATCCACAGCCTGATCGAACATTGCCGTGCCACGGGCTTCAAGCATCCGGTGCACCTGTATTGGGGGGTACGTCGTCCGGAAGACTTTTATGACATCGAACATTGGGATGAATGGCTGAAGTTGCCCAATCTCTTCCTGCATAAAGTCGTCAGCGATCAATGCGGCTGGCAGGGGCGCTGCGGCATGTTGCATGAGGCGGTGTGTGAAGATTTCCCTGATCTGAAAGCCTTGCACGTCTATGCCAGCGGCTCTCCGGCCATGGTCTATGGCACGCTTGATGCGTTGGTCGAAGCAGGGATGGATGCCCATCAAATGCGTGCCGACGTGTTTGCCTACGCCCCGCGATCGTAGGTGCGCGAACCGTTCTAGAAGCGCACCCCGGTTGTCACCATGACGGCATTGAAGCCGAGCAACACCAGCTCGGCTGCCAATGGTCCGTAGTGTGCGCCGACTGAAGGAATGATCACCGGCGCGACCCCGAAGTGATTCAGGGGGATCTTGTCCTGATACTTGCCGCTGTAACCTTGCAACAGACCACCGCTGAGTTTTATGTACACGGGATAATCAGCACTCTCGTAGCGTTTGCCTGCATACGCATAATATGAACGCTGGCTGAACGAGTTGCGAAAAGTTGCGCCACCAAACAACCAGCCGGACGCTTGCTCGCGCTCAAGACCGATGAGGTCCTGATTGTTATTGTGGTCGGAGTCGGGGGAGAAGTGTCTGGTATAGATGCTGGCCTGCAAATACCAGGAGCCGGTGTCTTTCGCAGAGGTCTCCTCGGCCAGCGAGTGCTGTGCCGTGAGCATTAGAAGTAACCCGTAAATCCATGGCTTTTTCATTGTTCAGGCCTTTGAGGCAGTTTGGCTGACGCCTTTGGATGGCCGTTATACGCGACGTAAAGCTGCAACGGACAGGTGGTAAATCCGAAGGGTTTGTAGGGATTTTCCTGCGTGAGCTTTATCGTAGACGCGCCGGATGCTTATGTATATTTCGTTCTGGTATTTAAGAATTCTCCTAAATGATATTAGGGTATATGCCCAAGCCCCCAGCGCAAGCATCGGATTTTTTATGGGGATGTAGCGTCATAGGGCTCTTAGTACTTTTCGTTTTAGTATTGCTGCTATATGTTCTATGAAGTGAAAGTTGTTTGTATTTTGTAATAATTGCAGGGCCGAAATTTTATTGCCATGAGCGCCATTGAATCTGCTTTTTTGAATCTGGCTTACCCTCCGCGGCTCGATCTGGGGCCGCAGCTTACGCACGAACAATTGCTCACCTCGATGCAGACCACCATGGCGCGCCACAAGGGTGGGCCAGTCTGGCTGTTCGCTTACGGTTCGCTGATCTGGCGGCCTGAATGTGCGGCGGTTGAGCGAGTGCGCGGCCGGGTGCATGGGTATCATCGCGGTTTGTACTTGTGGTCACACGAACATCGCGGCACGCCGGAAGTGCCTGGGTTGGTGTTTGGCCTGGATCGCGGCGGTTCTTGCAGCGGCTTCGCCTATCGCTTGCCCGAAGAACAACTCGACGCTTCGCTTTATGCACTCTGGCAGCGCGAGATGCCATTCCCTTCTTATCGTCCACATTGGCTCAATTGCCGTCTCGAAAACGGTAATCAGGTTCAGGCATTGGGATTTGTGTTGGAGCGGCACCTGCCCAGCTATGCCGGCAACTTGCCGGATCATGTGCTGAGCCAGGTGTTCGAAAGCGCTTGCGGGCGTTACGGCACCACTCGCGAGTATGTCGAGCAGACCGCCCACGCCCTGCGTAGCCACGCCATGCCAGACCGGAATCTGGAGGCGCGGCTCAAGCGCTGTAAATCAAAGGCAGATCAGGCGAGCGCTTCGCGGCCCTGACTGGCGGCGTTTTTGTGGCCCAGGGTGGGTGCCAGGAACGCCATTGCCAGCAGGCAAGCAACGACCAACAGAATGAAGCCGCCATTCCAGCCGAAATAGTCCACGGTGTAGCCCATCATGGCACTGGCCGCGACGGAACCACCCAAGTAACCGAACAGGCCGGTAAAGCCTGCGGCCGTACCCGCGGCCTTCTTCGGCACCAGTTCCAACGCCTGCAGGCCGACCAGCATCACCGGGCCGTAGATCAGGAAGCCGATGGCGAACAGCGAGATCATGTCGATCATCGGATTGCCCGGTGGATTCAGCCAATACACGATCGTCGCAACGGTCACCAACGCCATGAACACCATGCCGGTCAGGCCACGGTTGCCGCGGAAGATCTTGTCCGACATCCAGCCGCACAGCAGCGTGCCGGGAATGCCCGCCCACTCGTACAGGAAGTAAGCCCACGACGTCTTGTCGAAGTCGAAGTGCTTGACCTCTTTGAGGTAGGTCGGCGCCCAGTCCAGAATGCCGTAGCGCAGCAGGTAGACGAAAACGTTAGCCAGTGCGATGAACCAGAGCATTTTGTTGCGCAGCACGTATTTGACGAAGATGTCCTTGGCGCTGAATTCCTCTTCGTGACTGGCGTCGTAGCCTTCCGGGTAATCGTTCTTGTACTTTTCGATCGGCGGCAGGCCCGTCGACTGCGGTGTGTCGCGCATCACAATGAAGGCAAACACGGCGACCAGCAGCGCCACGGCAGCCGGTACGTAGAACTTGCTGTGCCAGTCGTTGAACCAGCCCATGCCGAGAATCGCCAGCGGGCCAATCAAGCCACCACCAACGTTATGGGCGGTGTTCCAGACCGAAACCACGCCACCACGCTCTTTCTGTGACCACCAGTGCACCATGGTTCGCCCGCTCGGCGGCCAGCCCATGCCTTGCGCCCAGCCGTTGATGAACAGCAGGATGAACATCATGGTCACGCTGGAGGTGGCCCAAGGTGCGAAACCGAAAACGAACATCACCGCGGCGGACACCACCAGGCCAAAGGGCAGGAAGTAACGCGGGTTGGAGCGGTCGGACACGATGCCCATCAGAAACTTGGACAGGCCGTAGGCGATTGCAATCGCCGACATCGCCACACCCAGTTGGCCTTTTGTGTAGCCTTGGGCGATCAGGTCCGGGAATGCCAGGGTGAAGTTTTTGCGCAGCAGGTAGTAACCGGCATAGCCAATGAAAATCCCGGCGAAGATCTGCCAGCGAAGGCGTCGGTAGGTGCTGTCTATTTTTTCTTCAGGCAATGGAGCCTGATGTGCGGCAGGACGAAAGAAAGCAAACATTCAAGAGCTCCAGATTTCTTGTTTTGACTGCGGATGCGAATGTTACAGTTTCGTTACCGAAAATAGCACCGGTTCGCATCGGCAAAACAGCGGAAATGTTGGAGATCGCATGTTCCTTTATGAACATGTCGCTCAGGTATAAATGAGAGTCGGTACGGGGATGACGGAGCCAGGTCGCAGTCTGCGACCTGGCTGGAAAACGATCAGCGAACCTGCACGACCACCTTCCCGACTGCCTTGCGCTGGCCAAGATCATTGATCGCCTGCGCCGCATCGCTCAGTGGATACACCTGCGACACCAGCGGCTTCAACTTGCCTTCGGCGAACCACTGGAACAGCTGCTGGAAGTTCGCCGTGTTGTCCTGTGGCTGGCGCTGGGCAAACGAGCCCCAGAACACGCCGACCACTGCGGCACCTTTGAGCAGTGCCAGGTTCACTGGCAGCTCGGGGATGCGCCCGCTGGCGAAACCGACCACCAATAGACGGCCGTTCCAGGCGATGGCGCGGATGGCCTGATCGAACAGGTCGCCGCCCACCGGATCGTAGATCACGTCGGCGCCCTGGCCGTCGGTCAGGCGTTTGATTTCGTCCTTGAGGCTGGTTTCGCTGTAGTTGATCAGCTCATCGGCGCCGGCGGCTTTGGCTACCGCGAGTTTTTCCGCGCTGCTGGCGGCGGCGATCACCCGGGCGCCCATGGCTTTGCCGATTTCCACGGCGGCGAGGCCGACGCCGCCGGACGCACCGAGCACCAGCAAGGTTTCGCCGGGTTGCAGGTTGCCCCGTTGCTTGAGGGCGTGCATCGAAGTGCCGTAGGTCATGCTGAAGGCGGCGGCAGTGTTGAAGTCCATCGATGGCGGGATCGGCAGCACGTTGTAGCCCGGCACCGCGACCTGCTCGGCGAAACTACCCCAGCCAGTCAGGGCCATGACCCGGTCACCGACCTTGAGGTGGCTGACCTTTTCGCCCACCTCGCTGACCACGCCAGCGGCTTCGCCACCCGGTGAAAACGGGAAGGGTGGTTTGAACTGGTATTTGCCCTCGATGATCAGCGTGTCCGGGAAATTCACCCCGGCGGCGTGCACGTCCAGCAGGATTTCGTTCTTCTTCGGGGCGGGGCTGGCGACGTCTTCCAGCACCAGCGATTCGGCAGGGCCGAAGGCTTTGCACAGCACGGCTTTCATCAGGGCTATTCCTTTGGGAGTGATGGCCGATAAGTGTAGGTGTGTGAGTTAACGGGTCAACGAGCATGCCCGACCCTGATAGTCAGCCATAAGCTTGTGCTTGAGCGGCGGGTCGTTATGCTAGGCCGCAAACCGGATAAGGAGCGAATTGTGAAAGCGTGGATCATGTTGATGCTGGCCCTGTCTCTGCCTGTGGCAGCGATGGCCGAAGAAGCCAAAGAAGGTGAAGCCCCGAAGGTCAACTACATCACCCTGAGCCCGCCGTTCGTGGGCAACTATGGGTTGGATGGCACGCCGAAGCTCAAGGTCTACAAGGCCGATGTGGCGTTGCGGGTGACTGGTGACGAGGCGACCAAGGCGGTGAAGGCTAATGAGCCTCTGATCCGCAATCAGCTGGTGGCCTTGTTTGCCCAGCAGACCACCGAAACCATGAACAACGTCGAAGCCAAGGAAAAGCTGCGTCAGGAAGCCTTGAAGCAGACCCAGCAAGTGATGAACGACGAAACCGGCAAGCCGGTGGTTGAGGATCTGTTGTTCAACAACCTCATTATCCAGTAAGACTTTTGTTGTCTGGGCTGGCCTCATCGCGGGCAAGCCCGCTCCCACAGGAACTGCGCAGAACCCTGTGGGGGCGATTCGGTCCTTCAGGACGCCAGGCTCTTGCGAAACCGCAGCAGTGCAATGGTAAAGAACAGCAGGCCGATGGCGCTCAATGCCAGCAAGTCCGGCCAGACCACACCGATGCCGGCGTCGCGAAACAGTATCGCGGCGCTGAGGCTGACGAAGTGCGTCGATGGCGAGCCCTGCATCACCCATTGCAGCCATTGCGGCATGCTGTCGAGGGGCGTACTGCCCCCGGAAAGCAGCAACATCGGGATAATCACCGGAATCGCCAACAAGCCGAACTGCGGTGTCGAGCGGGCGAGGGTCGCGAGGAATATCCCCAGCGCCGTGCTGGCGAACAGATAAACCGCCGTTACCAGCAAGAAAAAGCTCATGGAGCCAGCCAGCGGCACGCCAAGAGCGCCTTTGACAATGACTTCCAGCGACACCCAGGTGCACAGCACCACCACCAGCATGTTGCTCCAGACTTTCGCCAGCATGATTTCCAGCGCCGTCAGCGGCAGTACCAGCAGATGGTCGAGGGTGCCGTGTTCGCGTTCACGCAGCAGCGCCGTACCGGTCAGGATGATGGCCAGGATCGTGATGTTGTTGACGATCTGAATCACCGCCAGGAACCAGCCACCCTCCAGATTGGTATTGAACAGCGCTCGTGTTGTCAGCCGCACGGGTGTCTGGCTCGCCGCATCGCCCTGACCACTGTAGGTCAGCAGCTCGCGCTGGAAAATCCTCCCGATATAGCCTGCCCCCATGAACGCCTGGCTCATGGCCGTGGCGTCAACGTTGACCTGCACCGCTGGCTGGTGGCCGCCCAGCAGATCGGCCTGAAAATTGGCTGGAACATTGATCACGAAGGTGTACCGCCCGTTGTCCAGCACCTCGTCCAGCTGACCATAAGGCAGTGGCACTGGCGGTTGAAATTCCGGCGGCCGCAGAACCTGGGCCAGTTGGCGTGACATGGGGCTGTGATCTTCATCGACCATGGCCACGCTGGCGTTGTGCACACCGATCACTGAGCCCGCGGCCGGCATGTAGATCGCCACTGTAAAGGCGTAGAACAGGAACAGCAGCAACACACTGTCATGTCGCAGGCTGGTGAGTTCCTTGAGGCCAAGACGCAGGATGTGCGCAAGCTTATGCATCAGGCCTCCTGCTTTTTCAGCATGGCCAGGCTGAGCCCGGTGAACCCGAGAAAGAACCCGAACAGTGCCAGGCATTGTGGCCACAACTGCCGGATATCCAGCGCCTTGGTAAAGGTGCCGACAGCAATATCGAGAAAATAGCCTGCCGGAAACAGCATACCCATGACCGCGGCCGCACCATCGAGGGACGATCGCGGCACGATCAAACCGGAAAACTGGATGGTCGGCAGGCTGGTGATGATCATGGTGCCGAGAATCGCGGCGATCTGGGTTCGGGTGAACGCCGAAATCAACATCCCCATGCTGGTGGTCGCCAGCACGTAGAGCAGCCCGCCGAAGGCCAGGGTCAATGCGCTGCCCTTGAAGGGTACGCCGAACAGCCAGCGGTTCATGGCCGCCAGCACGGCGAGATTGATCAGACTGACGGCCAGATACGGCACCTGTTTACCTAACAGGAACTCCAGGCGGGTCAGTGGTGTGGCGTAGAAGTTGGTGATCGAGCCCAGTTCCTTCTCCCGCACAATGCCCAGCGCAGTCAGCATGGCCGGGATAAACGCCAGGATCAGCGCCATCACCCCGGGGCCGATCGAATTGACGCTGACGACATCCTGGTTGTAGCGGAAACGGGTTTCCAGTTTGGCGGGCGCTTGCCGGGTCGGCGCGGGGCTGGACTGATCCGCCAATTGCTCCAGGTTGGCCTGGTGCACGGCTTCCACATAGTTGCGGCTGGTTTCAGCGCGAAACGGCATACCGCCGTCGAGCCAGGCCGCCACCGTAGGCTGGCGACCGGCGAACAGATCCCGACCGAATCCGGGGGGAATCTCCAGCGCCAGTTTGATTTCCGAGCGTTGCAGTCGTCGATGCAACTGCGCCGGATCGCTTATCGGGGGTTGTTCGTCGAAGTAACGGGAGCCGCGGAAGGCCTCCAGATAAGCCCGGCTTTGCGGGGTCTGGTCCTGGTCGTAGACCGCGAAGGCGAGTTTCTCCACGTCCAGGGAAATGCCATAGCCGAAAATCACCATCATGAGCATCGCCCCGAGCAGCGCGAAGGCCAGGCGTACTCTATCGCGCAGCAGTTCCTTGCCTTCACGGCTCGCCAATGCCCGCAGTCGCCCAAAGCTGAAGCGACGGTCTTTCATCGATGGGGTGGGTGCGAGCGTTGTGTCGATGGGCGTTGGTGGCGCCTCTGTCGCGCCCGGGCTCTGGGCCTGTTCCAGGCAGGTGACGAACGCGGCCTCTAGTGTCTGGCCGTTGAACTGCTGTTGCAGTGCTGCCGGGGTGTCGCAGGCCAAAACCTTGCCTGCGTGCATCAATGAGATGCGGTCGCAACGCTGGGCTTCGTTCATGAAATGGGTGGACAGGAAGATCGTCACGTCCTGTTCACGGGACAGTTCGATCAGCAGTCGCCAGAAATCGTCCCGCGCCGCCGGGTCGACGCCGGAGGTGGGTTCGTCGAGGATCAGCACTTCCGGGCGATGCAGCACCGCCACCGCCAGGGATAACCGCTGACGCAGACCCAGCGGCAATGCACCGGACGGCTGATCGGCGACGCTGGCCAGGCTGAAGCGCTGGATCAGTTCGTCGATGCGCTGAGTGCTGTCGGCCTGGGGCAGATCGAACAGTCGCGCATGCAGGTCCAGGTTCTGCCGCACGCTGAGTTCGCCATAGAGCGAGAAGCTCTGAGACATGAAGCCGACGCGCTTGCGGGTGGCCAGATCCTTGGCGTTCACCGGGTTGCCCAGCAACGTGGCACTGCCTTCGCTGGCCGGGATCAGCCCGGTGAGCACTTTCATGGTGGTGGTTTTGCCGCAACCGTTGGAGCCCAGAAACCCGAAGATCTCGCCGCGGCCGATGGCGAAGCTGACTTTATCCACAGCGGTGAAATCGCCGAAGCGCAGGGTCAGGTCATGGGCTTGGATGGCGATGTCGGCCGTAGCATTGGTTCGGGGAGGGATCACTAGCGGCTGGTTGTCGTGGCCGGTGTCACCCTGAAAGTGAGTGAAGGCTTCATCGAGCTTGCCGCTGGGGGTTACCGCCGCCAGATCGCGGCTCAAACCGGCGGCGATCAGTTTGCCGCCGTCGAGCATCAGGCAGTGTTCGAACTGTTCGGCCTCTTCCATGTACGCGGTGGCGACCAGTAGCGTCAGTTGCGGGCGTTGGCGCCGAACATCATCGATCAACTCCCAGAAATGCCGTCGGGACAAAGGGTCGACGCCAGTGGTCGGCTCATCGAGGATCAACAAATCCGGCTCATGGATCAGTGCGCAACAGAGTCCGAGCTTCTGTTTCATTCCGCCCGACAGCTTGCCGGCCGGGCGCTCGGCAAATCGCAGTAGATCGGTGGCCTGTAGCAGGCTGTGCATGCGCTGATCGCTTTCGGCCGCGGACAGCCCGAACAGCGTGGCGAAGAAGTGAATGTTCTCGCGGATTGACAGATCAGGGTACAGGTTGCCGCCCAGACCTTGAGGCATGAACGCGATGCGCGAGTAGAGGCTGTTGCGGTGGCGCCGGTCCTGGATCGAGCCGCCGAGCACTTCCAGTTGGCCCTCCTGTAGCGTCTTCACGCCGGCGATCAATCCCAGCAGGCTGGATTTGCCGGCGCCATCCGGGCCAATCAACCCACACCGGGTACCGGTGGGCAGACTGAGCGTGATGTCGGTCAGTGCATGCCGTTCGCCATAGCGGTGCTGAAGGCGAGTGGCATGCAGTGCCAGGCCGGTCATTGAAGATTGGCCGGCCAGTCAATGGGAGCAGTGCGCACGTAGCCGTTGCCGGGCATCCCCGGTTTGGCCTGGGGCACGGCGCTGGGACGGGTCAAGCGTAGCTTGACCCGAAACACCAGCTTCTGACGTTCATCGCGGGTCTCGACTTCTTTGGGTGTGAACTGCGATTTGGCCGCCACGAAGCTGATTTTTGCCGGCAGTGGCTGGTCGGGCAGGGCGTCCAGCAGGATCCGCGCTTCATCGCCGACCGCCAGGCGTCCGGCGACGGAGGCTGCAAGATAGAGGTTCATGTATTGATCGTTCGGGTCAATCAGCAGCAACACTCGCCCTCCGGCGCCGAGCACTTCCCCGGGTTCGGCCATGCGAAGCTGAATGATCCCGTCGATGGGGGCTCGCAAACTGCTGTCGTCGATTTCACTGTTTAACTGAGCCACTTGCGCCTGTGCAGCGCCAATGGCCGCGCCGACGGCGGACACCTGTGCGCGGGCCGCAGTAACAGCCGCGTTGGCGGTGTCGAAGCGTGACTGCTGTTGGTCGATGATCTGGCCGCTGGCGAAACCGCGATTGAACAATGCCTGGGAGCGCTTGAGCTCTTGCTGGGCAAGCAGTTGCTCGCTCTGGCGCAGTTTCACATTGGCCTGGGCCGCGGAAAGATTTTCCTGGGCGCGTATCACTTCGGCTTCAGCCTGGTTGCGCTGGGCTTCGAGGGTACGGGTGTCCATGCGGGCCAACAGTTGACCCTGGGTGACCTTGTCGCCTTCGTCCACCAGCACTTCAGCCAATCGACCGGGTGTTTTGCTGGCGATCTGCACTTCAGTGGCTTCAAGTCGACCATTGCCGACAGACAACCCTTGGGGCAGTCGGTTAACGGTCGACCGCCAATAACCAAACCCTCCGGCGGCCAGCAACACAGCCCCCAGTAAAAAAACGAAGAAAAGCGAAGAACGGCTGTGCGTCGACATGTCTGCATCCTGCGTCTATTGCGTCTCAGTCTGACAGGAAAGCGCTGGAGCGACTTGATGTCAGTCAACCGAGGAGCAAGCGTGACCGGTTGGCAAGGTAAGCCAGTTGTGCATTATTCAGCGCAGACCAAGCACCGCCGCCCATTGCTCGGCTGTCACCGGCATCACCGACAGTCGCGAGCCTTTCTGCACCAATGGCATTTCAGCCAGCGCCGTTTGCTGCTTCAGATAATCGAGCTTCAGCACCTTGGAAAACGTTTCGACGTGAGCGACATCGATCGCACTCCAGGCGTTTTTCTCGGCAGTGGCCTTCGGATCGTAGTAATGACTCTCGGGCTCCAGCGCCGTCGGGTCCGGATAGGCTGCCTCGACAATCTTTCCGATCCCGGCAATCCCAGGCTCAGGGCAACTGGAGTGATAGAAGAAAAATTCGTCGCCCACTGCCATGGCCCTTAAAAAATTGCGCGCCTGGTAGTTGCGAACCCCGTCCCAGCGCGCTCGGCCAAGCTTCTCCAGGTCTTCGATGGAGAGTTCGTCGGGCTCGGATTTCATCAGCCAATAAGCCATGTTTTTGCTCCTTGCGAGGTGGGTGGGCAAGTGGTCAGGCAATTTTATGACAAACCGACAGTCGGTTGACGCCAGCGTTTGCGTGTCGGTTCACGTTGTCGCAAAATGCCGGCCTTCTTAGCTTGACGCTGCTGCACGGCCTACACCTACAACGGAAACCGCTGCTGTCATCGTGTTGATGTGCCTTTGGGGGGCAGTCGATGAAACGCAAACCGGATTTACTATGGATTTTGGTTATTTTATTCGGCCTTGGTGTCGTGACCACCGGCTATGCCCAAAGCCTGTGGAACAACAAACCCGATGCTCCCGTCGAGATCGCGCAGCAACAGCCGTCGGCGTTCAAGCGCTGAACCTGTCGCCTGGACGCCGCTGAGATCAGTGGCGTCTAGCCCGCGAAATACCACGCCTTGTCAGTGACCGTGCCCTGCAACGGTACATCCCAGCTCGCCTGAGCCAATCGTTGAACCTTCTGACATTCATGGGCCAAGCCCAGCAGCGTCGGCTTACGCCAGTTTTTTCGGCGCGCCAGGTACGCCAGGCTTCGGTCGTAGAAGCCGCCGCCCATCCCCAGGCGTCCGCCGACATCGTCAAACCCCACCAATGGCAGCAACACCAGATCCAGCGCCCAGACTTTGCGTTGCCGGGCGATATTGGCCCGTGGTTCTGGAATACGGAAACGGTTGGGTTTGAGCTTTTCGCCGGGGCGAATCCGCTGGAACACCATTTTGGTTCGCGGCCAGGCGCTGAGTACCGGCAGGTACGTCGCCTTGCCCCGACGTTGCGCGGCACGCATCAGCAGGCGCGGGTCGATTTCACCGTCGGTGGGCAGGTACAGGGAGATGTGTTTTGCGCGGCGAAACAGTGGGTGCTGGGCCAATTGCTTATACAGCCCGCGAGCGGCTTCGCGTTGCTGACAGGGGGTCAGTGCGCGGCGGGCCTTGCGCAGCATGCGTCGAAGTTGCGGTCGGGGCAGCAGCGCAGGTTCGGTCATGGATTCAGGCTTCAGAAAGTGCGAGTACTAAAAGCGTACCCGTAAAAATGCCGATGCCGGTATGAAAACCGGCATCGGATTGAAATCAGGCTCCCCGGATGAACCGCTGCTGACTTAGCCCTTGAACCCGAAAGTTCAAGGTGGAAGATGCAGTAGGCTTTAAGGCTTTCCGTCTAGCGGACATGCACACCAGCCCAACGTGCAACTTCCAGGGTAGTGCGAATCGGCTCAGGGACGTGGTCAACTGGCAAGCACCCCAGGGAGTGATGCGAGTATACCCCAAGCGGTCACGCGAATCAGCCCTTGGTGACATCCGGATCGGTCGACAGCGCCAGATCGACTCGGTCCAGCAGGTCGCGAACCTGTTCGCGGGTCGAACCGCTGGCCTGCACATCCGGACGTTCTTCCTTGTGCAGAAGGTCGTGCGTGATGTTCAGCGCAGCCATCACGGCAATGCGGTCGGCGCCGATGACTTTGCCGCTGCTACGGATTTCGCGCATCTTGCCGTCCAGGTAGCGGGCAGCGCTGATCAGGTTGCTGCGCTCTTCCTGGGGGCAGATGATCGAATATTCTTTGTCGAGGATCTGCACGGTAACGCTATTGCTTGAACTCATGAGTCTTGCTCCAGGGCCTTGAGGCGCGAAATCATCGATTCGACCTTACGCCGGGCGATTTCATTTTTTTCAATGAGGTGCGCGCGTTCCTCGCGCCAGGTCTTTTCTTGAGCTAGTAAGAGTGCGTTTTGACTCTTTAGTTGCTCGACTCGGGTAATCAGCAGCTCGAGTCTGGCCATCAGCGCTTTCAGGTCGGTGTCTTCCATTGTGTCCACGTGTTCGTCTGATGGGAGGTAGCTGGCGGACAGCCTTTAATAGTCTTGGCGAGTCTGTCGATGTAGGATACAAGGCCTTCATTCTAGACATAGCGCCGTCTGGCGCCTAGCTACCCATGCCCATTCAGAATTCTCCGTACCAAGCCTTCGCCACCCTGCTGAGCACCAGCGGCCATCCCGTCTCGCCTGCCGAGTTGCACGGCCTGCTGCTCGGCCGTAGCTGCGCCGGTGCCGGTTTCGATGCCGACAGCTGGCTGGCAGACGCCGCCGAGCTGCTCGAAGGCGAGCCGCAAGACAACGTTCGCAACGCCTTGATCGGCCTGCAAGAGATGGTCAAGGGCGAGCTTACCAGCGACGACATGACCGTTGTTCTGCTGCTGCCGAGCGACGACGCGCCGCTCACCGAGCGCGCAGCCGCGCTGGGCCAGTGGTGCCAGGGCTTCCTCACTGGCTTCGGCCTGACCCGTCGCGAATATGCCCTCAGCGCTGAAGCGACTGAAGTGCTGCAGGATCTGGCCGCCATTTCTCAGGTGCAAGACGCCCTGGAAGAGTCCGACGACGGCGAAAGCGACTACATGGAAGTCATGGAGTACCTGCGCGTCGCACCGTTGCTGCTGTTCACTGAAACCAAGAAAACCGACGAAGCAGCCGCCAAACCGTCGTTGCATTAATCGCGAGCCAGGAAAAGCCATCTGCCCATGATTCATATCCCGAAATCGGAATACAGCCGTCGCCGCAAGGCCTTGATGGCGCAGATGGAACCCAACAGCATCGCCATTCTGCCCGCCGCTGCGGTTGCCATTCGCAACCGTGACGTCGAGCACGTTTACCGTCAGGACAGCGACTTCCAGTACCTCAGCGGCTTTCCCGAGCCTCAGGCCGTTATCGTTTTGATTCCCGGTCGCGAACATGGCGAGTACATCCTGTTCTGCCGTGAGCGCAATGCCGAGCGCGAGCTGTGGGACGGCCTGCGCGCCGGTCAGGAAGGCGCGATCCGCGACTTCGGCGCCGACGACGCTTTCCCCATCACCGACATCGACGACATCCTGCCGGGCCTGATCGAAGGCCGCGACCGGGTGTATTCGGCCATGGGCAGCAACCCGGAATTCGATCGGCACCTGATGGACTGGATCAACGTGATCCGCTCCAAGGCGAATCTCGGTGCCCAGCCGCCGAACGAATTCGTTGCCCTGGATCATCTGCTGCACGACATGCGCCTGTATAAATCGGCGGCAGAAGTGAAGGTGATGCGTGAAGCTGCGCGGATTTCCGCTCAGGCGCATATCCGGGCGATGCAGGCCAGTCGTGCCGGTTTGCATGAGTTCAGCCTCGAAGCCGAGCTCGATTACGAATTCCGCAAGGGCGGGGCGAAGATGCCGGCCTATGGTTCGATCGTCGCCGCCGGGCGCAACAGCTGCATCCTGCATTACCAGCAGAATGACGCGGTGCTCAAAGACGGCGATCTGGTGCTGATCGACGCCGGTTGCGAGATCGACTGCTATGCCAGCGACATCACCCGCACCTGGCCGGTCAACGGCAAGTATTCACCGGAACAGAAGGCGATCTACGAGCTGGTGCTGGCTTCCCAGGAAGCGGCGTTTGCCGAAATCGCACCGAACAAACACTGGAATCAGGCGCACGAAGCCACGGTTCGCGTCATTACCACGGGCCTTGTGAAGTTGGGCCTGTTGCAGGGCGAGGTCGATGAACTGATCGCCAGCGAAGCCTACAAGGCGTTTTACATGCACCGCGCCGGCCACTGGCTGGGCATGGATGTGCATGATGTCGGCGAGTACAAGGTCGGCGGCGAATGGCGCGTGCTGGAAGTCGGCATGGCGCTGACGGTCGAGCCGGGCATCTACATTGCTCCGGACAACCAGAACGTGGCGAAGAAATGGCGCGGCATTGGCGTGCGCATCGAGGACGACGTGGTAGTCACCAAAACCGGTTGTGAAATCCTGACGAGCGGCGTGCCGAAAACGGTCGCCGAAATCGAGGCCTTGATGGCCGCCGCACGGACACAAGCGGCATGAGTCGAGTCAATCTGGCAATCATCGGCGGCGGCCTGGTTGGCGCCAGCCTTGCGTTGGCGTTGCAGGCCGGGGCCAAGGCCCGTGGCTGGAAGATCGTGCTGATCGAACCCTTTGCCCCCGGCGATACGTACCAACCGAGCTATGACGCTCGCTCTTCAGCGCTGTCGTTCGGCGCCCGGCAGATTTATCAACGGCTGGGCGTGTGGCAAGAAATCTCCCGCCGCGCCGAGCCGATCAAGCAGATTCATGTCTCCGACCGTGGGCGTTTTTCCACGGCGCGGTTGTCGGCGATGGAAGAGGGCGTTCCAGCACTGGGTTATGTGGTGGAAAACGCCTGGCTCGGCCAATGCCTCTGGCACAGTCTGGACAAGGACGTGATCAGTTGGCGTTGCCCGGCGGAAGTCACCGCCATGGAACCGCTGACCGACGGCTATCGCCTGACGCTCAACGATGAAACTTTGGTGGAATGCGACCTCGCGGTGTTGGCCGATGGCGGCCGTTCGGGCCTGCGTGAACAGCTGGGGATCGGCATCAAGAAGCGCCCGTACAACCAGAGCGCGCTGATCGCCAACATCACTCCGAGCGAAGCGCACAACGGCATGGCCTTCGAACGCTTCACTGACGACGGCCCAATGGCTTTGTTGCCGCTGCCGGAAAACCGCTGCGCCCTGGTCTGGACCCGTCTGGGCATGGACGCGCAACGGCTGGCGGCCCTTGATGACCGCAGCTTTCTCAGCGAGTTGCAGGGCGTGTTCGGTTATCGCCTCGGCACGCTGAAACAGGTCGGCGCACGCAATTTGTATCCGTTGTCGCTGATCGAAGCCGAGGAACAAGTCCGCCCGCATCTGGCGATCCTCGGCAACGCCGCCCACAGCCTGCATCCGATTGCCGGGCAAGGGTTCAACCTGTCTCTGCGCGATGCCCAGGCGTTGGCCGACAGTTTGTTGGGCAGCGAGACAGCCCCCGGCGATTTTGCCACCTTGCAGGCTTATCGCGAGCGCCAGCGGCTGGACCAGAGCCTGACCGTGGGTTTCTCCGATCAGGTCACCCGGCTGTTCGGCAGCACCCAGCCGCTGGTTTCCCTGGGCCGCAACATCGGCCTGCTCGGCCTTGATCTGCTGCCGCCGGCCAAGCGCTGGTTTGCCCGGCAGGCCATGGGCCTGGGTACGCGTCCCGATGTTTAAGCGAGCGCACTTGCACGTCAATATTCATGACGACGCGAGCACTTTGGTGACGCGCGTCGAGAAAACCCTTTATCTGCGGCTCAAGTCGCAAGCGAGACAGGCCTAAAGCATGGAAATGCGCGCAGATCTGCTGATTGTCGGGGCCGGAATGGTCGGCAGCGCCCTGGCGCTGGCGTTACAAAACAGCGGGCTCGAAGTCCTGCTGCTGGACGGTAGCCCCCTGAGCGTCAAACCCTTCGATGGCCAAGCGCCGTTCGAACCACGGGTAAGCGCCCTGTCGGCGGCCAGCCAGCGAATACTCGAACGCCTGGGTGTGTGGGACGGCATCGCCAACCGGCGCAGCAGTCCTTACACCGATATGCACGTCTGGGACGGCAGCGGCACCGGGAAAATCCATTTCTCGGCGACCAGCGTACATGCCGACGTGCTGGGGCATATCGTCGAGAACCGCGTGGTTCAAGATGCCTTGCTCGATCGGCTGCACGACTGTGACCTCGGGATGCTGGCCAATGCGCGTCTGGAGCAGATGCGCCGTTCCGGTGACGATTGGCTGCTGACCCTGGCCGATGGCCGCACCTTACGGGCACCGTTGGTGATCGCGGCGGATGGCGCCAACTCGGCGGTGCGGCGCCTGACCGGCGTTGCGACCCGCGAATGGGATTACATGCACCACGCGATCGTCACCAGTGTGCGCTGTTCCAAACCGCATCAAATGACCGCGTGGCAGCGTTTCACCGACAACGGCCCGCTGGCGTTTCTGCCACTGGAACGGGACGGTCAGCAGGATTGGTGTTCGATCGTCTGGTCGACCACGCCGAGCGAAGCCGAACGTCTGATGGCGCTGGACGACGAAAGCTTCTGCAAGGAGCTGGAGCGGGCCTTTGAAGGCTGTCTCGGCACGGTGCTCAGCGCCGACCCGCGTCTGTGCGTGCCGCTGCGTCAGCGTCATGCCAAGCGTTACGTGGCGGAAGGTCTGGCCCTGATCGGCGACGCGGCCCACACCATCCATCCGCTGGCCGGGCAGGGCGTGAACCTTGGTTTCCTCGATGCCGCAGTGCTGGCCGAAGTGCTGCTGCAAGCGGCTGCGCGCGGTGAGCGGTTGGCGGATGTGAAAGTGCTCAGTCGCTACGAGCGTCGGCGCATGCCCCACAACCTGGCGTTGATGGCGGCGATGGAAGGCTTCGAACGGCTGTTCCAGGCCGATCCATTGCCGGTGCGCTGGTTGCGTAATACCGGGTTGAAGATGGTCGACCAGATGCCTGAGGCCAAGGCGTTGTTCGTGCGCGAAGCACTTGGGTTGATCGGGGATCTGCCGGCACTTGCCAAGGCCTGAGATTATCGTTGTGGCTGATGGCCCCTTCGCGGGCAAGCCTAGCTCCTACAGGAGTTGTGTGATCGCATTAACGACACAAGACCTGTAGGAGCGAGGCTTGCCCGCGAAGACGACAGCACATTCACCAAAGATCTTGCGCAACATCCGGTAACTCCTTCGCCCACTGTTCGATTGAGAAGCGAAATGTGAGTCCTTATCATTTGGCCTTACTTCCCATTTCGAGAGACCGCTTCCATGTTGGCACCCAAGCGTCTACTGACCGCACTGGCCCTGACCCTGATAGGCAGCACTGCCGCCCAGGCCGCCGACGAGGTGGTGGTTTACTCCTCGCGTATCGATGAGCTGATCAAACCGGTCTTCGATGCCTACACCCAGAAAACCGGCGTACAGGTGAAGTTCATCACCGACAAGGAAGCGCCGTTGATGCAGCGGATCAAGGCCGAGGGCGAAAACGCCACCGCCGACCTGCTGCTGACCGTCGATGCCGGCAACCTCTGGCAGGCCGAGCAGATGGGCATCCTCCAGCCGTTCACCTCCAAGGTGATCGACACCAACATTCCGCTGCAATACCGCGCGTCCTCCCATGCCTGGACCGGCCTGAGCCTGCGGGCGCGAACCATCGCCTACTCCACCGACCGGGTGAAACCCGGTGAGCTGACCACCTACGAGGCGCTGGCCGATAAACAGTGGGAAGGCCGCCTGTGCCTGCGCACGGCGAAGAAGGTCTACAACCAGTCCCTGACCGCCACCATGATCGAAGTCCATGGCGCCGAGAAAACCGAGAAGATCCTCAAAGGCTGGGTCAACAACCTGTCCACCGACGTGTTCTCCGACGACATCGCCGTGCTGGAAGCGATCAATGCCGGTCAGTGCGACGTCGGCATCGTCAACACTTACTACTATGGCCGTCTGCACAAGCAAAAGCCGGACCTGCCGGTGAAACTGTTCTGGCCGAATCAGGGCGACCGTGGCGTGCACGTCAACCTATCGGGTATCGGACTGACCAAACATGCACCGCACCCGGAAGCCGCCAAGGCGCTGGTGGAGTGGATGACCACGCCTGAAGCGCAGAAGATTTTCGCTGACGTGAACCAGGAGTTCCCGGCCAACCCTGCCGTTCAGCCTTCGGCTGAAGTCGCGAGCTGGGGCAAGTTCGTGGCCGATACCTTGCCAGTGGAAATCGCCGGCAAGCGTCAGGCTGAAGCGATTCGGATGATGGACCGGGTCGGCTGGAACTGAGTCTGCTGTTTTAAAGATCAAAAGATCGCAGCCTGCGGCAGCTCCTACCGGGTAAATACCATCCCGACGTAGGAGCTCCCGTAGGCTGCGATCTTTTTGCGGTTTGCATACACTTCGTTGATTTACCCGAGAGCTTTTCCTTGGCCCACCCCGCCCAACGCCGCTGGTATCCCCTGGTCTTCGCCATCGCTGCGCTGGTCCTGCTGCCCCTGAGTGTCCTGCTTCTCTCCTGGCAAACCATCGATCAGCAGATCTGGTCCCACCTGTGGGACACGCAGATGCCGCGGCTGCTGGGCAATACCCTCACGCTGGTCGTCGGCGTTGGCATCGGCGTGACGCTGTTGGGCGTCAGCCTCGCCTGGCTCACCAGCCTCTGTGAGTTCCCGGGGCGGCGGTGGCTGGACTGGGCGTTGATGTTGCCGTTCGCGATTCCTGCCTACGTGCTGGCCTTCGTCTTCGTCGGTCTGCTGGATTTCGCCGGCCCGGTGCAAACCCTGTTGCGCGAATGGTTCGGCAGTGGTCTGAGGCTGCCGCGAGTGCGTTCCACCGGCGGCGTGATTCTGGTGCTGGTGCTGGTTTTCTATCCCTACGTTTACCTGTTGGCGCGCACTGCATTTCTGGCTCAGGGCAAAGGCCTGATGGAAGCGGCGCGAGTCCTTGGGCAATCCCCGTGGCAGGCGTTCTGGCGAGTGGCGTTGCCCATGGCTCGTCCGGCGATCGGCGCGGGGGTGGCGTTGGCGCTGATGGAAACCCTGGCGGATTTCGGTGCGGTGTCGGTGTTCAACTTCGATACGTTCACCACCGCCATCTACAAGACCTGGTACGGCTTTTTCAGTCTCTCCACTGCCGCGCAACTGGCCAGCCTGTTGCTGTTGGTGGTGATGGTCGTGTTGTATGGCGAGCGTCGCGCCCGGGGAGCCAACCGGGCGGGCAATGAGCGGCCACGGGTCAAGGCGCTGTATCACCTGCATGGGGTCAAGGCGCTGGCAGCAATGAGCTGGTGTGGTCTGGTGTTCGCCTGCGCCTTCGTCATTCCCGTGCTGCAACTGCTGGTGTGGTTCTGGCAACGCGGGCGCTTCGATCTGGACGAACGTTATGCCGGGTTGATCGTGCACACCTTGTACCTGGGCGGCATGGCGGCGTTGATCACCGTCAGCGTCGCGCTGCTGCTGGCGTTTGCCCGTCGATTGGCACCGACCCGGGTGATCCGTTCCGGCATCAGCCTGGCCAACCTTGGCTATGCCTTGCCGGGCTCGGTATTGGCGGTGTCGATCATGCTGGCGTTCAGTTATCTGGATCGTGAGCTGGTGATTCCGCTGTCGAGCTGGCTTGGCGGCGCGGGCAAACCGTTGCTGCTGGGCAGCCTGTCGGCGTTGTTGTTGGCTTATCTGGTGCGATTCATCGCCGTCGCTTACGGGCCGCTGGAAAGCAGCCTGGCGCGAATACGGCCTTCTTTGCCCGAAGCAGCACGTAGCCTTGGCGTCAGTGGGCCACGACTGTTTTTCAAAGTGTATCTGCCGCTGTTGCTGCCGGGCACGTTGAGTGCTGCATTGTTGGTGTTCGTCGACGTGCTCAAGGAAATGCCCGCGACCCTGCTGATGCGCCCATTTGGCTGGGACACGCTGGCGGTGCGAATCTTTGAAATGACCAGCGAAGGCGAGTGGGCCAGGGCCTCGTTGCCGGCACTGACCCTGGTTCTGGTCGGGCTGTTGCCGGTCATCGGATTAATCAGAAGGTCGGCGCATCGAAACGGCTAGGTGTCAGTCCTACACCTTGCGGCTACAATGCGCGGCATTCGGTGCGGTCCGTCTTTTAGACCGGGTTGCTGAAATCGGCTGAAAGCCTTTATTTCAAGGCATTTCATCCCATACAGCGGCTGTCCGCACCTTCGCCACGCCCGGAAGGAGAAACCCATGGGACAGCGCACGCCTCTGTATGACCTTCATCTCGCCCTTGGCGCGAAGATGGTCGATTTTGGCGGTTGGGATATGCCTCTGCATTATGGCTCGCAGGTCGAGGAACACCATCAGGTGCGCCGCGATTGCGGGGTTTTCGATGTATCCCACATGACCGTGATCGATGTCGACGGCCTCCAGGCCAAGGCCTGGCTCCAGCATTTGCTGGCCAATGACGTCGAACGCCTGCACAGCCCTGGCCGTGCCTTGTACAGCGCCATGCTCAACGAGCACGGCGGTATCGTCGACGACATGATCGTCTATCGCCTCGATGACGGATATCGGCTGGTGGTCAACGCCTCCACCCGCAATCAGGACCTGGCCTGGATGCAGGCTCATCTCGGCGACTTCGATGTGCGGCTCAACGAGCGCTCCGAACTGGCGATGCTGGCCATTCAAGGGCCTCACGCCCGGCACAAGATTGCCGAACTGGTGACCCAGTCCCGCGCTACGTTGATCCAGCAACTCAAACCTTTCGAAGGTCAGGCCGACGGTGACTGGTTCATCGCGCGCACCGGTTACACCGGTGAGGACGGTCTGGAAATCGTGCTGCCGGCCGATCAGGCGCCGGGGTTTTTCAACGATCTGGTGGGCGCGGGTATTTCCCCGATCGGCCTCGGGGCGCGCGATACCTTGCGGGTCGAAGCTGGCATGAACCTGTACGGTCAGGATATTCATCAAGACGTTTCGCCATTGGCTTCCAACATGGCCTGGAGCATTGCCTGGGAACCGGCCACGCGCCAGTTCCTTGGCCGCACCGCCCTGGAGGCCGAGCAGGCCGCTGGCGTGCAGCACAAACTGGTCGGTCTGGTCCTTGAAGAACGTGGTGTCTTGCGAGCGCATCAGGTGGTTCGCATCGCCGATGTTGGCGAAGGGGAGATCACCAGTGGTAGTTTCTCTCCTACGCTTAGCAAGTCGATTGCACTGGCGCGCGTGCCGGCGGCCACCGCCGACCGCGCTGAAGTGGAAATCCGTGGCAAGTGGTACCCGGTTCGAGTGGTCAAGCCGACCTTCGTACGTCACGGCAAAACCTTGATCTAACCTTTTTTGGTGGTCAATGACCGCCGATATTTTTCTTGAGGACACAGAACATGAGCGAAATCCCAGTCGACCTGCGTTTTGCCGAAAGTCACGAATGGGCCCGTCTAGACCATGATGGCGGCGTGAAAGTGGGTATTTCAGACCATGCTCAGGAAGCCTTGGGTGATGTAGTGTTCGTCGAGCTGCCGGAAATCGGCAAAGTGTTCGCTGCCGGAGAGGCCGCGGGTGTCGTCGAGTCGGTCAAGGCTGCGTCGGATATCTACTCGCCAGTCTCCGGCACAGTCATTGCCGTCAACGAAGAGCTGGCCAACAGCCCGGAACTGGTCAACAGCGCGCCTTATGACAGCTGGTTCTTCAAACTTCAGCCAAGCGATACCTCTGAGCTGGACAAGCTGCTCGACCCGATGGCCTACAAGGCCGCCATCGGCGAGTAATGCTCGCCTTCGCAGGAGCTGCCTTTGGCCGCTCCTGCGAAGGTCGAATCAAGGCCGCAAGACGGCTTTCACCGCGGCCACCGAACGCTCGACATCCGCTTTATCCATGGCCGTGAACATCGGCAGCGAGACGATCAGTCGTCCGACCCGCTCGGCGACCGGGAACATGCCTTCCTTGAACCCGCGTTCGCGGTAAAGACTCAGCAGGTGGATCGGCGGGTAGTGATAGCCAATACCAATCCCCAGTGCCTGCATCTGCTCCATGAAAGTGGCCCGTGCCGGTTTGCCATCCTGGCGTTCCGGGAGCACCAGTTGGAACAAGTGCCAGTTGCTGTTCTCGAAATCTGCCGGCGGTAGTTGAGCGCCGTACTGCGCTTCGAAGTCCTCACCGAAACATGCGAAATAGTGCCGCGCCAGTTCACGCCGATGAGCCGTGATCGCCTCGATATGCGCAAATTGCCCCAGGCCAATGGCTGCCGCGACATCGGTCATGTTGAACTTGCCGCCCAGCACATCAACGTCCAGCCCATCGAAACCGCTGCGGGTGACGCCCTGCAAGCGGTACTTTTCCGCCAGCCGTGCTTCCTCGGCATTGTTCAGCACCAGGCAACCGCCCTCTGAGCAAGTGACGTTCTTGTTCGCCTGGAAACTGAAGGACACGAAATCACCAGTCGCACCAATGCGCTGTCCGTTCCAGCTCGAACCCAATGCCTGGGCCGCGTCTTCCACCACTCGCAAACCGTGTTTTTTTGCAATCGCGTAAAGGCGCGTCATGTCCACGGGCAGTCCCGCGAGAAACACCGGGATAATGGCTTTGGTGCGCGGAGTTATCGCTGCTTCAAGCTGCGCCAAGTCGATATTGCGGGTAACCGGGTCGATGTCGGCAAACACCGGCGTGGCGCCAACTTCCAGGATCACATTGGCGGTGGCCACCCAGGAAATCGGCGTGGTGATCACTTCATCACCCGGCCCGACTCCGGCAATACGCAGCGCGATTTCCATGGTGCAGGTGCCGGAATTGAACGTACGCACCGGGCGCCCGCCAAAATATTCCGAGAGTTGCGCTTCAAAAGCCTGAACCTTGGGGCCGCTGGTAATCCAGCCCGAGCGCAGCACATCGCCGACAGCGGCAATCGTGGCTTCATCGATGGTGGGTTTGGAGAAGGGCAGGAAAGACAGTTGGCTCATAAATGTGGATACCCGATCAGCGAACGTTTGTAGGCGTCGAGCATGATGATCCGGAATGACCGACAGCGCCACGCCATCCGTGCCGGTATCGACTGCTATGCTGGTTTGACCGAGTTGCATCGACGCTGAGCGCCAGTCATGAGAGAGCCCGTCATGTCCCAGTTGCCGTCCTTGAGCCAGTTACGCGACCCCAATACCTTCCTGCGCCGCCACCTCGGGCCCGATGCCGCCGAGCAGCAGGCGATGCTCGACAGCCTCGGCCTTGGCAGCCGGGTCGAGTTGATCGAGCAGACGGTGCCGCCGGGAATCCGCCTCAACCGGCCGTTGGATTTGCCGCCCGCCCTCGATGAAGTAGCCGCGCTGGCCAAACTGCGTGGCTATGCCGAGCAGAACCAGGTCTGGACCAGCCTGATCGGCATGGGTTATTACGGCACGCTCACGCCAGCCGTCATCCTGCGCAACGTGCTGGAAAATCCCGGTTGGTACACCGCTTACACACCTTATCAACCGGAGATTGCCCAAGGCCGGCTCGAAGCGTTGCTGAATTTCCAGCAGTTGACCATCGACCTGACCGGCCTGGAACTGGCCAACGCCTCGCTGCTGGATGAAGCCACGGCGGCCGCCGAGGCCATGGCGCTGGCCAAGCGTGTCGCCAAGTCCAAAAGCAATCTGTTCTTCGTCGACGAAAACTGCCACCCGCAGACAATTTCCGTGGTGCAGACCCGGGCCGAAGGGTTCGGTTTCGACCTGATCGTCGACGCTGTGGATAACTTGAAGCAGCATCAAGTGTTCGGCGCGTTGCTGCAATATCCAGACACCCATGGCGAAATTCGCGACCTGCGTCCGCTGATCGATCATCTGCATGCCCAGCAAGCCTTGGCCTGCGTCGCCACCGATCTGCTCAGCCTGTTGTTGCTGACTCCGCCGGGAGAGTTGGGTGCCGATGTGGTGTTCGGTTCATCCCAGCGCTTCGGCGTGCCCATGGGTTACGGCGGCCCGCACGCGGCGTTTTTTGCCAGCCGCGATGAATACAAACGTGCGATTCCCGGGCGGATCATCGGCGTGTCGAAAGATGCTCGCGGCAATGTCGCCCTGCGCATGGCCCTGCAAACCCGCGAACAACACATTCGCCGGGAGAAGGCCAACTCGAATATCTGCACCGCCCAGGTGCTGCTGGCCAATATCGCCAGTTTCTATGCGGTCTACCATGGCCCGGAAGGGCTCAAAAATATTGCCCAGCGTGTCCATCGGCTGACCTGCATCCTTGCCGCCGGCCTGGAACGCCATGGCATTACACGTGTGAACCAACAGTTCTTCGACACCCTGACTCTGGAAGTCGGAGGCACTCAGACCGCGATCATCGAAAGTGCCCAGGCGGAGCAGATCAACTTGCGCATTCTTGGTCGCGGGCGGTTGGGCCTGAGCCTCGACGAAACCAGTGACGAAACCACCGTGGCGAAACTGTTCGATGTGTTTCTCGGTGCCGATCATGGACTCAACGTCGACGAACTGGATGCTGAAGCCCTGGTGTCCGGCATTCCTGCAGGATTGCAGCGCAGTACGCCTTATCTGCGTCATCCGGTGTTCAACGCCCATCACAGCGAAACCGAAATGCTGCGTTACTTGAAGCAGCTGGAAAACAAAGACCTGGCACTCAATCAATCGATGATCCCGCTGGGCTCTTGCACCATGAAGCTCAATGCCACCAGCGAGATGATCCCGATCACCTGGCCACAGTTTGCCAACCTGCACCCGTTCGTGCCGAAAGAGCAGGTGGTGGGTTATTCCCTGATGATCGAGGAACTGGAGCGCTGGCTCTGCGCGATCACCGGTTTCGATGCAATCTGCATGCAGCCCAATTCTGGCGCTCAGGGCGAATACGCCGGGTTGCTGGCGATTCGCAAATATCACGAGAGCCGTCATCAGGGCGCGCGGGATATCTGTCTGATCCCGTCCTCGGCCCACGGCACCAACCCGGCCTCGGCGCAAATGGCCGGGATGCGGGTGGTGATCGTCGAGTGCGACGAGGCGGGCAACGTCGATCTGGAAGACCTGAAAGAAAAGGCCATCGAGGCGGGGGATAAACTCGCCTGCCTGATGGCGACTTATCCTTCGACCCATGGGGTCTACGAGGAAGGCATCAGCGAGATCTGTGAAGTTATCCACCGCCATGGCGGTCAGGTGTACATGGATGGCGCCAACCTCAACGCGCAAGTCGGGTTGGCGCGGCCGGCAGATATCGGTGCCGACGTGTCGCACATGAACCTGCACAAGACTTTCTGTATTCCCCACGGCGGTGGCGGGCCGGGGATGGGCCCGATTGGTGTCCGGGCGCACCTGGCGCCGTTTGTCGCCAATCACCCGGTGGTGCCGATCGAAGGCCCGCTGCCGGGGAACGGAGCGGTAAGCGCAGCCCCTTGGGGCAGTGCAAGCATTCTGCCGATCAGCTGGATGTACATCGCGATGATGGGGCCGCAACTGGCGGACGCGAGTGAGGTGGCGATCCTCGCTGCGAATTACCTGGCGCGGCATTTGTCCGGGGCGTTCCCGGTGCTCTACACCGGGCGCAACGAGCGAGTGGCCCACGAATGCATCCTCGACTTGCGGCCACTCAAGGCGCTGACGGGGATCAGCGAAGAAGACGTTGCCAAACGCCTGATGGACTACGGCTTCCATGCGCCGACCATGTCATTCCCGGTACCGGGGACGTTGATGGTCGAACCGACCGAGAGTGAATCGAAGGCAGAACTGGACCGTTTCATCGATGCGATGCTGAGCATTCGCGCGGAAATCAACGAGGTGCAGAACGGCAACTGGTCGGCCGAGGACAACCCGCTGAAGCGTTCTCCGCACACCCTGGCCGACATCACCGGGGCTTGGGAGCGGCCGTACAGCATCGAGCAGGCGGTGACGCCGGATGCTCACACCAAGGCCCACAAGTACTGGCCGGTGGTGAACCGTGTGGACAATGTCTACGGCGATCGCAACCTGTTTTGCGCGTGTGTGCCGGTGGATGAATACCGTTGATTGGTGTCGGGCAAAAAAATGCCGCTCATATGGAGCGGCATTGTTCTGGGTAATGAATCAGAACGACATTCGTGCCTCGACGTATAGGTTCTGCTCCCGGAGTTTGCCCTTCAGTTGTTCGTCCCTTGCATTAATGCGGTTAGCAAAGGTGTTGTAGCCGGTTTCAATATCTCCCATGTCGACGTACCGGTAACCGGTGCCGAGGGTCACTTGCTGATTGAGCTTGAGGTCAGCCCCGACGCCAAAGGCATAGGCGAAGTTGTTCTGGCTATTATTGGCGAACCGTCGCGAAGGGTTGGATTGATAGCCCTCGGAACTGATATGCGCGACACCGATACCGGCCATCGCGTACAGGGACAGGTATTCGTTCAGAGGAAAATCCTTGTAGCCATTGACCATCAGTCGGCTGGACGAAACTTGCATGTTGTTGACGTTGGCGTTGAACGGCGCCCAGTAACTCTTGAATTCCGAGTCTTGCTTGATCGTGTACTCGCCTTCCAGACGCCAATCACCCTTGAACCCATACCCTAGCGCAACGGAGCCGGTGATGTTCTTGTTGCTGTCGGGGCTGATGACGCGGTTATTCACTCGAGGGCTGGTGAGCAGGGCGCTGGAAAGGTCTTGTTGAGCGCTCTGGATTTTTATCGAGCCGTACAGACCATCGGCCTGCGATATCTGGCAGAAGGTGGCGGTCAGCAGCAGTAAAGATAAGGCTGTTTTTTTCATGTGAGTCGACTCGCGTATATGGGTAATCCGAATCGACAAAGTTTGAGTTTGCTCTCCTCGCGTTCATATCAGACTTTTCCTCAGAAGGTCGGGGAAAGCTCGCCAGCATGTCAGTGCTTTGGCGTTAGCCGTCGTAGGAAATAACTGTGAAATTTACCTGGCTCATAAAAAATGCCGCTGTTGGGAGCGGCATTTTTGACCAGCAATGAAGCTTACTTCGAGGCGATGGCATTCTTCGCCAGGATGGCGTTCGCCAGTTCCATGTCCGTGGCTTGCAGGCCAGGGTTTTCAGCGCGGACTTTCTGCATGGCAGCTTCCAGATAGGGGCCGCGAATAGCGCCGTCACTGGCGACAAAGCTGCCGGCGTCGTCCTGGGCGGCGACGATCAGCTTGTGATCCCTGGAGGTCAGGTAGGAGGTGCCGGTGGTGGCACCGGAAGTAAGGACGTTACTCCAAAAGCTGTCATCAGCCATCGCCGAACCGACTGAAAGGGACAACACGGCGAAGGTAGCGACAGCAAGTTTGAGACGCATAAAAGGTGACTCCAGTGGGTTTTAACTGCGGCCTTTGATTGCCAATAACCCAATCGAGTTCCGTGACGTTAGTCGGCCCGTTCCACCAGTAAAATTGCCCCTTGTTGCCCGATCACCCGAACACGGCTGCCGGACTCGGCGTCAGGCCCTCGGGCCATCCACACACCGTCGGCGACCTTGATCTTGCCGCGGCCATCGACAATCGCTTCAGTGACCACGAACACCTTGCCGATCAGCTCTTGCCCTCGCAGGTTCAGGTTCGGCTGATCGCTGGCCCGCACCACACTACGCTGTCGTCTCCACCAGTACAGGGCGGTGAGGATCGAAAAAACGGCAAACAACAGCACCTGCCATTCCCAGGGCAAACTCGGCATCAGGAACGTCAGCACGCCGACGGCGGCAGCTGCCATGCCGATCCACAGCAGATAACCGCCGGCACCGAACACCTCGAGGATCAGCAACAGTGTGCCCAGGGCCAGCCAGCTCCAGAACGAGAACAGTTCCATGAGCCGCGACCTCAGCCTTTCTTGCCATCGAAGGTGGCTTTGACGATTTCGCCGATGCCACCGACTGCACCAATCATCGAACCGGCTTCGAGCGGCATCAGGATCACTTTGCTGTTGTTGGCCGAGGCCAGTTTGCCCAAGGCATCGATGTACTTCTGTGCAACGAAGTAGTTGACTGCCTGCACGTTACCGCCGGCGATGGCTTCGGACACCACTTTGGTGGCCTGGGCTTCGGCCTCGGCCTGACGTTCCCGGGCCTCGGCTTCGAGGAACGCCGCCTGACGACTGCCCTCTGCTTCGAGAATCTGCGCCTGCTTCTTGCCTTCGGCGGTGAGGATCGCCGAGGCGCGCAAACCTTCGGCTTCCAGAATCTGTGCGCGCTTGATCCGTTCGGCTTTCATCTGGCCGGACATGGCGGCCATCAGGTCGGCGGGAGGGCTGATGTCCTTGATCTCGATCCGGGTGATCTTGATGCCCCACGGCGCCGTGGCTTCGTCGACGGTGCGCAGCAGTTTTTCGTTGATGTTGTCGCGCTGGCTGAGCATCGCATCCAGCTCCATGGAACCGAGCACGGTGCGGATATTGGTTTGCAGCAAATTGCGGACGGCATGTTCGAGGTTGTTCACCTCGTAGGCAGCCTGTGCGGTGTTGACCACCTGGAAGAAGCACACGGCGTCGATCTGCACGGTGGCATTGTCGGCGGTGATCACTTCCTGGGGCGGAATGTCCAGTACGCTTTCCATCACGTTGATCTTGCGACCGATGCGGTCCATCACCGGAATGATGATGCTCAGGCCTGGCTTGAGAGTGTTGGTGTAACGGCCGAAGCGTTCGACCGTCCATTCGAATCCCTGGGGCACCACTTTGAAGCCCATGAAAAGAATGGCCACGACCAGTACGACGAAGAGAATCAGTGCAATGCCCATAACGGTCCCTGTCCAGCCTGGTTGAGTTGCGATGACCAGAGTGTAGGGCAAAAGGTTTGAATGCGACTTGGAGGGGCCAGGGACTATGGCTAATGTCGGCAAAGTCTAGAAATTTGAGCGGCGGAAATCCTGTGGGAGCGTGGCTTGCCCGCGAAGAACGATGACGCGTAATACCTGAAAAAACGCGCTGCACTCTTCGCGGGCAAGCCACGCTCCCACAAGTTATGTGTCTTGGTCTTACGGCATTACGGGATGCCTATTTCTGCTCACTCTGCGGCGTCACCCGCAACACCTCTTCGATCGTGGTCAACCCCGCCGCCACTTTCTGCGCCCCCGACAATCGCAAACTGCGCATGCCTTCCTTGAATGCCTGACGGCGGACCGCCAGCAAATCGGTGTCGGGGTTGATCAGCGCTTTGATGCCGTCTGTCAGTTGCATTATTTCGTAAACCCCGGCGCGACCGCGATAGCCGGTTTCGCGGCATTCCAGGCAACCGATGGCGCGCTGGGCGTTGCCCGGCAGGGGCGCTTGCCAGGGCCGGGTCAGGGTTTGCCAGTCGTCCTCGCCCAATGTCAGCGGCGCCTTGCAGTGAGGGCATAACGTACGCACCAGCCGCTGGGCCATGACCCCGAGCACTGTGGCCTTGATCAGGTAATGCGGCACGCCGAGTTCCAGCAGGCGGCTGATCGCGCTCGGGGCATCGTTGGTGTGCAAGGTCGATAGCACCAGGTGGCCGGTGAGTGCCGCCTGAATCGCCATCTCAGCGGTTTCGAGGTCGCGGATCTCGCCGATCATGATGATGTCCGGGTCTTGCCGCATCAGCGCGCGCACGCCGGCGGCAAAGGTCAGGTCGATATTGTGCTGGACCTGCATCTGATTGAACGCCGGCTCGACCATTTCGATCGGGTCTTCGATGGTGCAGAGGTTGACCTCCGGCGTCGCCAGTTTCTTGAGGGTGGTGTACAGCGTGGTGGTCTTGCCCGAACCGGTCGGTCCGGTCACCAGAATGATGCCGTTGGGCTGGCGGATCATGTCTTGCCAGCGGCGCAGGTCCTCGGCGGAGAATCCCAGTTGGTCGAAATCCTTGAGCAGCACTTCCGGGTCGAAAATCCGCATGACCATCTTCTCGCCGAACGCTGTCGGTAATGTCGACAACCGCAGCTCGACTTCGCCGCCGTCCGGAGTCTTGGTCTTGACCCGGCCGTCCTGGGGTTTGCGCTTTTCCGCGACGTTCATCCGCCCCAGGCTTTTCAGGCGGCTGACGATGGCCATGGTCACCTGCGGCGGGAATTGATAGACGTTGTGCAGCACGCCGTCGATGCGAAAACGCACCGTGCCTTGCTCACGCCGGGGCTCGATATGGATATCGCTGGCCCGTTGCTGGAATGCGTACTGGAACAGCCAATCGACGATGTTGACGATGTGTGCATCGTTGGCGTCCGGCTCCTGGTCGCTGGCGCCGAGGTTGAGCAACTGTTCGAAGTTGCCCAGGTTGCTCGTCTGCTGATCGGCGTTGGTGGCGCCGCTGACCGATTTGGCCAGGCGGAAAAACTCCACGCTGAAGCGCTGGATGTCCACCGGGTTGGCCACCACGCGCTTGATCGGCAGCTTCAGTACGTGGGTCAGGTCGGCTTCCCAGCCGCTGACGTAGGGCTGGGCGCTGGCCACGGTGACGGCCTCGCGGTCGATGGCCACCGCCAGAATCTTGTGGCGCTGGGCGAAGGCATAGGACATCAGCGGCGTAATGGCGGCGACGTTGATTTTCAGTGGGTCGATGCGCAAGTAAGGCTGGCCGGCCTGCTGGGACAGCCACAGCGTCAGGCTTTCCAGATCGAGGTGTTTACCCGGACGGCTGAGATCGTCCAGGTGCTGGCTGGCGATGAATTCCAGCGGATGTTGCTGACCATGGGGGGCGTGACGGCGGCGGGCGTTGAGTGCGTGTTCGGCCGAATCCTGGCTGACAAAGCCCTGGGCGACCAGTTCACGCAGCAAATCGTTAAGGTCCAGCCAGCGGTCCTGAGTGGCAAGTTGAACGGACATGCGGGCTCCTTATGAACAACCGTTCGCAAAGGATAGCTGCGCACCCGCAGACCGTTGGGCCACTACCCGACCAACACGTGTCGGGTTTTTTCAGGGGAGGGGGTCAGCCCGCTGCCTGCGCCGGCTCCTGCCACGCCGAATCGGCCGTTTGCAGATTCACCGAGCAGACGCTGATCAGGTTACGCAGTTTTTCCGCGATCACCTGGGCTCGGTGCCAGCTCAGGCCGTCCATGACGATGTCGATCGACAGCAGATCGTCCAGGCGCTGCACGTTGACCTGCTGCGGCGTCAGAAACTGCAAGGCGAACAGATTGAGCGCGCGGCACAGCAGATCCGGCTCGGCCTCGGCCAGCAGTTGGTATTGAACGCGGCAGTGGGCGTTGCTGACGTTCCAGACATCGGCGCGGGCGGGCGGGGTGTTCACGGCTTCGAGGGGCGGCATGGTCAGGCTCCAAAATCATTGGAGGAATTTTTACATTCGGTGTGGGGTATTTCTTATCTATGATTGGGCTTATTGACGATTTATCGAATCGATCAATTCAAGATCATATTAATTTCAGGTTTTTCTATGCATAGCGAGCTGGATGGCTACGACCGCAAGATTCTCGCGTTGCTGCAAGAGGACGCTTCGCTCTCCAGCGCGCAGATCGCCGAGCAGGTGGGCCTTTCGCAGTCGCCCTGCTGGCGGCGGATTCAGCGGATGAAGGAGGAGGGGATCATTCGCGGTCAGGTGACGTTGCTTGATCGCAAGAAAATCGGCCTCAACACGCAAATCTTCGCCGAGATCAAACTCAACGCCCACGGGCGCTCGAACTTCACTGAGTTCACCGAAGCGATTCGCGGTTTCCCCGAAGTGCTGGAATGTTATGTGCTGATGGGGTCGGTGGATTTCCTGTTGCGGATCGTCACGGCAGACATCGAGGCTTATGAGCGTTTCTTCTTCGAGAAACTGTCGATGGTGCCGGGGATACAGGAGGTCAACTCGATCGTGGCTTTGTCGGAAATCAAATCCACGACGAGTTTGCCGGTGTTGCGTTGATGATGTTCGAGGGCCTTTGTGGCGAGGGAGCTTGCTCCCGCTGGAGTGCGAAGCGCTCCTAATCCGGCCATTGCGGTATGCCAGACAAACCGCGATGCCCGGATTACGACTGCTTCGCAGCCGAACGGGAGCAAGCTCCCTCGCCACAGGTGTTACATGCGCAATAGCATTTTCCAGGCACGATTCTGATACACCGCAATCGCCTGCTGCTTGCGCGCATCCAGCGACTCATCGGTGATCGGCTCGTTAGCTAGCAGGGCAAGCTGTTTCAGCTCACCGTACAGGCGATCCATTTCCGGGATGTCCAGCACGCTACGGGCATGGTGCAGCCAGGCCTGGATGCGTTCGATGCGCGGCAGCTGCTCGGCCAGGTCTTCCGGCTGTTGCTGGTAACGCTGCAATTGCAGCGAGTTGGCTTCTTCGCCCAGAAGGCGTGGCAGCCAGCTGCCCAGTTGCGCGGCGCCCTGGCGATTGCCACGGGTGTTGCGATCGGCAGCCCAGGTACGGGCCAGCAACCAGCGCGAAGTGTTCAGCGAGAACAAGCCCCAGCGCGGGTCTTCCAGCTCTTCGAGGAATTGCTCCGGCGCGGCTTTGCGCACGTCTTCGTCGTCCAGGCCGGCTTGTACCAGCGGGCGCCAGTCCTCCAGCAAGGCATCCAGCGCGACCCGCAGATCGTGAGTCGACTGACGCGGCGCGGCTTGACCGAGGCTACTGATCAGCGCGCGCATTTCAGCGAGGTTTTCGACCCAGTCCTGCAGCAGGCGCCAGTGGCCATTGAAGCGATATTGCTCGGCCAGGCGCTGGCTGCTGCCCAGCAAGTGCCAGCACAGGGCGGCGAACGCATCGTCCAGTGGCATTTCGGCGGTGATCTGCGGCGCCGGCAAGCTCAGCGAGTAGCTGTTGGCGTCGAACAGGCGATAACCGCGTTCGGCCTTGCTGATGTCGCATGGCATCAGCGGCAGGGTCGCGGCCAGTTCGGCGGCCAGTTCCAGCAGCGCGGCCGGCTCGCCTTCGCGCAGCTCCAGCTCCAGCTCGCAGATTTCTTCTTTCTGCTTGCCGACCACCACGTGGCCCAGGTCCAGGGCGGCTTCGATGACCACTTTGGTCTTGCCACGGCCCCAGGCGATTTCCGCACGCTCACGCACGAAATCGGTGGTGAAGATGGCTTTCAGGGTTTTCTTGTCCAGTTCGGCCAACTGCTCGGGCCAGCATTCGCCGTCGAGTTTTTTCACGTCGAGTTTGGCTTTGGCCAGGTGCCAGTCGTACTCGTGACGTTCGGACAGACCGGCGACGCTCTGGCCACGGGTCTTGAGGGTCTGAATCACTTCTTCGCCATCGCGGCGCAGGCGCAGGGCAACCTTGGCGCGGGCCAGATCACGCTCGGGCGTATCGAAGTACTGGTTCATCAACTCACGGCGTTCCCAGCCACTTTTGTTGCGTTTTTTCAGTAACGGGTGCTCGCGCAGGGCGGCGAGGGTTTCGCGGCTGACGCGGAGTTTGATTTCGGTTTCTTTCTGCATGGCCGGAAAATCCAGGATCGGGAGCGCAGCCGGGGGAATGTGTGGCTGCCAAGGTCGTGCAGTGTACAGGACTCATACGTCCTACGTGCCGTAGCGGTTTATTCCTGTCGCCGGATGGCTCTATGATGGACTTCAATTCGGGAGTTGGGAGTCAGCGATGCCTTTGCCGTCCATGAGAGATCAGTTCGCTGCGCTGATCGCCGCGCCGTCTGTCAGCTGTACCCAACCCAGCCTGGATCAAACCAATCGGCCGGTCATCGACTTGTTGGCGACATGGCTCGGGGAGCTGGGTTTTGCCTGCGACATACAGCAGGTCAGCCCCGGCAAATTCAACCTGCTGGCCAGTTTCGGCACAGGTCCCGGCGGCCTGGTGCTGGCCGGTCATAGCGATACGGTGCCGTACGACGCGGCGTTGTGGCAGACCGACCCGCTGAAACTGACGGAAGTGGACGGCCGTTGGGTCGGCCTGGGCAGTTGCGACATGAAGGGCTTTTTCGCCCTGGCCATCGAAGCCGTCAAACCCTTGCTCGACCAACCGTTCAAGCAACCGTTGATGATTCTCGCGACCTGCGATGAAGAAAGTTCGATGTCTGGTGCACGTGCCTTGGCCGAAGCCGGGCGGCCACTAGGTCGTGCGGCGGTGATCGGCGAGCCGACGGGGTTGAAGCCGATCCGTCTGCACAAAGGCGTGATGATGGAGCGCATCGACATCCTCGGTCAGAGCGGCCACTCCTCGGACCCGAGCCTGGGCCATAGCGCCCTCGAAGCCATGCACGATGCCATCGGCGAACTGCGCGGCTTGCGTCTGGCGTGGCAGCGGGAATTTCGTAATCCGCAGTTCAGTGTGCCGCAGCCGACGATGAATTTCGGCTGCATTCACGGTGGCGATAACCCCAACCGTATCTGCGGCCAGTGCTCACTGGAGTTTGACCTGCGTCCGCTGCCGGGCATGGATCCCAACGCCCTGCGTGCGGCGATCTTGCAGAAGCTCAACCCCATTGCCGAGCGGCATAAGGTGAAGATCGATTACGCGCCTCTGTTCCCCGAAGTGCCACCGTTCGAGCAGGCCGAGGACTCGGAATTGGTAAGGATCGCCGAAAAGCTCACCGGCCATCGCGCCGAAGCAGTGGCGTTCGGCACAGAAGCGCCTTATCTTCAGCGCCTTGGCTGTGAAACACTGGTCTTGGGCCCCGGCGACATCGCCTGCGCCCACCAACCGGGGGAATACCTCGAAATGTCACGTTTGCAGCCTACCGTGCATCTATTACGTCAACTGATCGAACATTACTGCCTGACACCGGCGTCGCTCGTATAAATTGCCAGTGTCACTACCCGTACTTATGAGGAGAGCGCGCGTGTCGCCAAGCCTGTTCCGACGATAACCATCAGCCCGCTGTGCGTTTACTGCGTTACTCTTTTTTTCGGCTGCTATTTATTACAGGCCCAGGTTCATGCCCGAATACGTCAATTGGCTTCGCCACGCTTCGCCTTACATCAACGCCCACCGCGATTGCACCTTCGTCGTCATGCTGCCCGGCGACGGTGTTGAGCACCCGAATTTCGGCAATATCGTCCACGACCTGGTGCTGCTGCACAGCCTGGGCGTGCGACTGGTGCTGGTTCACGGTTCGCGTCCGCAAATTGAAACCCGCCTCGCTGCTCGCGGCCTGACCCCGCACTACCACCACGGCATGCGCATCACCGATGCAGCGACGCTGGAGTGCGTGATCGATGCGGTCGGCCAACTGCGCATCGCCATCGAAGCGCGGTTGTCCATGGACATGGCCTCGTCGCCGATGCAGGGCTCGCGCCTGCGGGTGGCCAGCGGCAATCTGGTCACTGCGCGGCCGATCGGCGTGCTCGAAGGTGTCGATTATCACCACACCGGCGAAGTGCGCCGGGTCGACCGCAAGGGCATCAATCGCCTGTTGGACGAACGCTCCATCGTGCTGTTGTCGCCGTTGGGATACTCGCCGACCGGCGAGATCTTCAACCTCGCCTGCGAAGACGTCGCGACCCGCGCAGCCATCGACCTGGGCGCAGATAAGTTGCTGCTATTCGGCGCCGAGCTCGGTCTGCTGGATGAACAGGGTCGTCTGGTTCGCGAGTTGCGTCCGCAACAAGTGCCGGCGCACTTGCAGCGTCTGGGCAGCAACTATCAGGCTGAGCTGCTGGACGCAGCTGCTGAGGCATGTCGGGGCGGTGTGGCGCGCAGTCATATCGTCAGCTACGCCGAAGACGGCGCGCTGCTGACCGAACTGTTCACCCGTGACGGTGGCGGTACGCTGGTGGCCCAGGAGCAATTCGAGGTGGTGCGCGAGGCGGCCATCGAGGACGTCGGCGGTTTGCTGGACTTGATCAGCCCGCTGGAAGAGCAGGGGATTCTGGTACGCCGTTCCCGCGAGGTGCTGGAGCGTGAGATCGAGCAGTTCAGTGTGGTCGAGCGTGAAGGCATGATCATCGCCTGCGCGGCGCTGTATCAGATTGCCGATTCGGATGCGGGGGAGCTGGCGTGCCTGGCGGTGAACCCGGAGTACCGCCATGGCGGTCGCGGCGATGAATTGCTGGAACGTATCGAAACCCGCGCCCGGGCTCAGGGCCTGAAAACCCTGTTCGTGCTCACCACCCGGACCGCCCACTGGTTCCGTGAGCGGGGTTTCGTGCCGAGCAGCGTCGATCGCCTGCCGTCGGCGCGGGCGTCGCTTTACAACTATCAGCGTAATTCGAAGATCTTCGAAAAAGCCCTCTGACTGAGTGGCTGTGATCGTTCCCACGCGTGGGAACGATCATCACTCAGTGACGTATTTGGCGCTGACATACGGCGAATAATCCGGCAGCACCGTTTCTACCTTCCCTTGCTCCCGCAAGAACTTCGCCATCTCTCCAATCGTCTTCGTCGTGCCGCCAACGCACCGCGGTCTGCTGCGCGGCGCTGACCACTTACGAACCGCGATCGAAACGACGCCAATCGACTTTATGGCCTATGGTTTCTCGAATCGCCGTCCCGCCCGAGCCGAAAGAAAAATAATAGCGATACACAAACTGTAACAAATTGACTAGATAGTGCGCGTTTAGCCATGATGGCGTCGCCTTTTCGATAGGGATTGACGCGTACGGGATGTGCCAAAGCCAATGGGAATAAAAAAAGGCTGGTAAATACCCTTTAGGAATTAGCTTTTGGGCCAATGCCGTCATGTCCGGTTCGATGAGCCGCCGGCAGGGACTCAATATTCGACGTTAGACCTTGGTCGTAGACACGTATGGTTACGATTGACTTGGTAGTCACGGAGTGGCGCTAATCGCGCATCTGTGGATCCAGGGCGTTCGACCCAAGACCAAAGAACACAAAAATTAGAAAACGAGAGGAGCGAAACATGAATAAGTCCACCTTAGCCCTGGCTGTGGCCGTGGGGGTTTTGGCGCAGCAGGCAGGCGCAGCGGGTTTCCTGGAAGACAGCAAGGCTTCCGTCAGTTCCCGGACCATGTATTACGACGCCGATGTCCGTGAAGGCGACAATAGAGCTGCAAACCGTCAGCGAGAAACCGCTGAAGGTCTCAAGTTCGATTACCTGTCCGGGTTCACCCAGGGTACCGTTGGTTTCGGTATCGACGCCCAGGCACTGGTCGGCATCCACCTGGATGGCGGCAGGGGACATCACCCGCTCGGTAACAGCAACTCCTTCTTCCCGAGCGACGGCGACAGGTCCGCCGACGAGTGGAGTCGTCTGGATGGTAACGTCAAGGCGCGCTTCTCGAAGACCGAGGCCCACTTGGGTGGCGCTCTGGCACCTAACTTGCCGATCCTGATCGCGAACGACAGCCGTGTGCTGCCGCAGACCTTTGACGGTGGCACCATCACCTCGAAGGAAATTGACAATGTGACCTTCAACCTGGGTCAACTGGAGCACGCGTCGGGTCGCGCCTCCTCCAACAGAACTGGCCTGGCAGTGGCTGGCGGTGCTCAGGACAGCAACCAGTTCCGTTATGCCGGTGCTGACTGGAAAGTCACCAAAGACCTCACACTGCAGTACTACTACGCGAACCTGGAAGACTACTACAAGCAGAACTTCCTCGGCCTGGTGCACGTCTACCCGATCGCCCCGAACCAGTCGTTCAAGACTGATATTCGTTATTTCGACAGCAGCTCCGATGGCAAGAATGGCGACGTCGGCTACCGCTTCAACAACAACAATGGCTACGCCAAGAATATAGGCGAGGTCGATAACAAGACCTGGAGCGCGACGTTCACCTACACCCTGGGTGGCAGCGCGTTCCTGCTTGGTCATCAGCGTGTCAGCGATGACGGCGGCTTTGTCTTCTTGAACCAGGGCAGCCTGATCGATAGCAAAGGTCGTCAAGAAGGTGCCGGTGGCGCCAGCTTCTACTCGTTCACCGACGCCACCGTGGGCAGCTTCATCCGTGCCGGTGAAAACACCACGTACGGTCAGTACTCCTATGACTTCGCCTCACTGGGTGTGCCAGGTTTGAAAGCTTCGATTGCTTACCTGGATGGCCGAGACATCAAGGCAACCAACGGCGTGGGTAAAGACCTGAATGAGCACGAGACCGACGCGCGTATCGACTACGTGATTCAAACGGGTGCACTCAAAGGGTTTGGTACGACTCTGCGTCACGGTACTTACAGCGGTAATACCAGCACCGCTGACCAAGACCAGACCCGTCTGATCTTCAACTACACCTACAGCTTCCTGTAATAACCTTCAAAAAAGAGCCTCGCCTGTTGGCGAGGCTTTTTTTTGTGTGTTTTTTCATATTCCAAAAAAATAGTTTCAGTTGATTATTTATTCTTTTTTGTTTTTTGCCCGAGTCTATAAAATGAATTCATCAGGTACTCATTGGCAGCAACACGAGTATCGGATTCAGCATCCCCCGATTTTGAAGATCAAGGAATTGGTTCATGAGCCGATACCTTGTGTCCCGGCATGGATATATATGCCTAAATGGCATTAAAAAATACCGCAATAAATCTTTTGGTTTGTCATGTCGGCAAAAACAAGGGGGCTGACCACCCGGCGCTCATTGCGCATCTTTGGATCCGGGCACTCGACCAGGACCAGGAACCCAGAATTAGAAATGAGAGGAGCGAAACAATGAACAAGTCCACCTTGGCCCTGGCTGTGGCCGTAGGGGTTTTGGCGCAGCAGGCAGGCGCCGCCGGTTTCATCGAAGACAGCAAGGCTACATTGGGGCTGCGTAACTTCTACATCAACACTGATAACCGTGATTCGGCAGCTAGAACTGCTTCCAATGTTCAGAGCAAAAACGAAGAATGGGGACAAGGCTTCGATCTGCGTTTCACCTCGGGCTACACCCAAGGCACCGTTGGCTTTGGTATTGATGCCATCGGCCTGCTGGGCGTCCGTCTGGATTCGGGTGGCGGCACCAACGGCGCAACTCCTACCTCTTACGGCGGCACTGTTTTCCCAAGTGAGTCCAACGGCAAAGCGGTTGATAACTTCTCCAGCCTGGGCCTGACTGCCAAAGCCAAGATTTCCCAGACCGAATTGAAGTTGGGTACCCTGCAGCCAAAACTGCCGGTGATCGTGACCAACGACGGTCGTCTGCTGCCGCAAACCTTCCAGGGCGGTCAGATCACCTCGAACGAGATCAAAGACCTGACACTGGTTGGCGGTCAGATCGAGCACGCCAAGGGGCGTAACTCCAGCAACAACGAAGAGTTGTCGATCGCTGGTGCGAACACGCGCGGTGCTGGCTTCCGTGACAGCAACAAGTTTATCTACGGTGGCGGTGACTACAAAATCACCAAAGACCTGACTGCCCAGTACTACTACGGCAACCTGGAAGACTTCTACAAGCAACACTTCCTGGGCCTGGTTCACAACTGGTCGATCGGTCCTGGTGTGTTGAAGTCTGACTTGCGTTACTTCAACAGCTCCGATGACGGTGCCAACGGTCACGACTCGGCTTATTTCAGCACCGGTAACTACGAGGGCTTCCGTTCCGGTCGCGGTAAAGTCGACAACAACCTGTACAGCGGCTTGTTCCTGTACTCCGTTGCCGGTCACACCTTCGGCGGCGGTTATCAGGTCAGCAATGGCAGCAGCGACTTCCCTTGGCTGAACCAGGGTGACGGCTCGTCGGCTTACCTGACCACCGACAGCCAGATCGCCAAGTTCGCCCGTGCCGGCGAACGTACCTGGCAAGCTCGCTACTCGTATGACTTCGCCAAGGTTGGCCTGCCAGGTGCTACTGCCGGCATCGTTTACCTGCGTGGCGACAACATTGACACCGTGGGTACCAATGGTCGCGAGAACGGTTCTGGCCGTTCCGAGTGGGAACGCGACCTGACCCTGGCGTACGTAGTGCAATCAGGTCCGCTGAAAAACCTGGGCCTCACCTGGAAAAACGCCATGTGGCGCAACGACGTTCCGGGTCAGCGCGACCAGGACGAAAACCGTCTGATCGTCAGCTACTCGATCCCGCTGTTGTAATAGCGCTCGCGTAACCGGTGAAAAAAAGCCCCGCCCGGCATCACGCCGGGCGGGGCTTTTGCGTTTTCAAGGCGGGCTCACCCCCGTAAACCCTCCTTGAAGTTCCCTTTTTGCAACAACTCAAGGCCTTCTCGAACCTTGGGATCGATGTTCGTCCCGATGGCGGATCAGGTCCAGTGAACAGATCTTTAATATTTCTTTATGATCTAAATAAATTGATATTTATTCTTTTTAATTAAATTGGAACGCAGGCACAGTTGAGCTCAACAAGCACTCACCAGGAGCAGCACCATGAGTCTCAGACTTGGCGATATCGCCCCCGATTTCGAACAGGATTCCAGCGCCGGCACCCTCCGTTTCCACGAATGGCTGGGCGATAGCTGGGGTGTGCTGTTTTCCCATCCGGCAGACTTTACGCCGGTGTGCACCACCGAGCTGGGCTTCACTGCCAGGCTCAAGGATGAATTCGCCCAGCGCGGTGTCAAAGCCATTGCTCTGTCCGTGGACCCGGTGGATTCGCATCACAAGTGGATCGAGGACATCAACGAAACCCAGAACGCCATCGTCAACTTCCCGATCCTCGCCGATGCGGACCGTAAAGTGTCCGACCTGTACGACCTGATCCATCCGAATGCCAACGACACCCTGACCGTGCGCTCATTGTTCGTGATCGATCCGAACAAGAAGATTCGGCTGACCATCACTTACCCGGCGAGTACCGGCCGTAACTTCAATGAGATTCTGCGGGTAATCGATTCGCTGCAGCTCACCGACAACTACAAGGTGGCCACCCCGGCCAATTGGCAGGACGGTGATGAGGTGGTGATCGTGCCGTCGCTCAAGGACGAAGATGAAATCCAGCGACGTTTTCCCAAGGGATACCGCGCGGTGAAACCGTACCTGCGGCTGACGCCGCAGCCGAATCGCTGAACCTTTGTAGGAGCGAGGCTTGCCCGCGAAGCGAACGCCTCGGTCTTTCTAGCGTCAGGGATGACGCCTTCGCGGGCAAGTCGGATCGCCGCACCGCTCGCTCCTACAAGGGCTGTGTAGATTTACAAAGCAGGGGATTTTCAGGCTGTTTCGACGGCCTGTTTTTTTGTCCGGAAAAAGACAAACAGCATATTCACTTAGGATATAACCAAATGAATAAATATGATTTATGGATATATAAATCACCTGTTAAGGTCATTCCATCGACGCGAGATCGCAAGCTGCGAATCGCCAACACCGCTCAAGGAATTGTCTGAATGCTGGTCGTCTCACTCGGTGGCAGCCCCAGCCCACGCTCCCGTTCCGGGGTGTTGCTGGAGCGCTCCAAACGCTGGTTGCAAGAGCAAGGTGTGGAAGTGGTGAGTTACCAGGTACGGGACTTCCCGGCTGAAGATTTACTGCATGCCCGTTTCGACAGCCCGAAGGTGATCGATCTGTTGCAACAGATTGATAACGCCGACGGTCTGCTCATCGCCACACCGGTTTACAAAGCCTCGTTCTCCGGCGCGTTGAAAACCGTACTGGATTTGCTGCCCGAACGCGCCCTGGCCCACAAAGTGGTTCTGCCAATGGCGACCGGCGGCAGCATCGCCCACATGTTGGCGGTGGATTACGCGCTCAAGCCAGTGCTGTCGGCGTTGAAGGCCCAGGAAATGCTCCACGGGATTTTCGCCGTAGACAGTCAGATCGCCTACGGCGAAGGCAGCGCCCAGGCGCAGTTGGCCCCCGAGCTTGCACAACGACTGAATGAATCGCTGGAGCTGTTCTACAGCGCCATGGCTCGCCGGCCCAAGCCGCTCGATCCGAACCTGTTGAACGAACGTTTGTTGAGTGCTCGCTGGAGCATTTAAGCCAGCCCTCAAGCAACATCTGAATTTGAAGTACTCACCTTACTGGCCCGCCAACGGGCAAGCAGGTGCAGCCAAAACCCAACTGCAAAAAGGAGAGCGCCATGCGCCCTGTCATTTTGCGTCGTGGTCTGGTCGCTCTGTTTGCTGCGGCTGTGTCCTTCGGCGTCATTACTCAAGCCCAAGCCGAGACTTTGCGAATCGGCTATCAGAAATACGGCACCCTGGTGCTGCTCAAAGCCAAAGGCACCCTGGAAAAACGCCTCGCCGCCCAAGGCGTGGACGTGCAATGGACGGAATTCCCCGGCGGCCCGCAACTGCTTGAAGGCCTGAACGTCGGCTCCATCGACTTCGGCGTCACCGGCGAAACGCCTCCGGTTTTCGCTCAGGCCGCGGGCGCCGATCTGCTCTACGTCGCTTATGAACCGCCAGCGCCCCACAGCGAAGCGATCCTGGTGCCGAAGGGCTCACCGATCAAATCGGTGCAGGAACTCAAGGGCAAGAAAGTCGTGCTCAACAAAGGCTCCAACGTGCACTACCTGCTGGTGCGTGCGCTGGAAGACGCCGGCCTCAAATACACCGACATCCAGACCGTGTTCCTGCCACCCGCCGATGCCCGCGCCGCATTTGAGCGCGGCAGTGTCGATGCCTGGGTGATCTGGGACCCGTATCAGGCGGCCGCCGAACAGCAACTGCAAGCGCGCACCTTGCGCGACGGCAAAGGCATCGTCGACAACCACCAGTTCTACCTGGCAACCAAGCCTTACGCGCAAAAAAATCCTGACGTGATCAAAGCCTTGGTGGAAGAAGTGCGCGCGGTCGGTGAATGGTCCAGGGCCAATCCCGAGGACGTCACCAAACAGGTTTCGCCACTGCTCGGCCTGCCGGCGGACATCACCCTGACTTCGGTGAAGCGCCAGGGCTACGGCGCGCTGTTCCTGACCCCTGAGGTGGTCGCCGCCCAACAGAAAATCGCCGACAGCTTCTACCAGCTCAAGCTGATTCCCAAGCCCTTGAGTATCAAGGACGTGATCTGGACGCCACCGGCAGCGGTCGCCAAAGCGCCGTAATTCGATTCCCCAAGGAGACCACTCCATGAGCCTCAATATCTTCTGGTTCCTGCCTACCCACGGCGACGGCCATTACTTGGGTACCGCCGAAGGCGCTCGCGCCGTCGACCACGGTTACTTGCAACAAGTCGCGCAAGCGGCGGATCGTCTGGGTTTCGGCGGGGTGCTGATTCCCACCGGTCGCTCCTGCGAAGATTCGTGGCTGGTGGCTGCTTCGCTGATCCCGGTGACCCAGCGGTTGAAATTCCTCGTCGCCCTGCGCCCCGGGATCATTTCCCCGACGGTGGCGGCGCGTCAGGCCGCGACCCTGGATCGTCTGTCCGGCGGTCGCGCTCTGTTCAACCTGGTCACCGGTGGCGATCCGGAAGAACTGGCCGGCGACGGTCTGTTCCTCAGTCACGAAGAGCGCTATCAGGCCTCGGTGGAATTCACCCGCATCTGGCGTCGGGTATTGGAAGGCGAAACCGTCGATTACGACGGCCAGCACATTAGCGTGAAGGGCGCCAAGTTGCTCTATCCGCCGATCCAGCAACCGCGTCCGCCGCTGTATTTCGGCGGCTCGTCGGAAGCGGCGCAGGATCTGGCGGCAGAGCAGGTCGAAATGGTCCTGACCTGGGGTGAGCCGCCGGCCGCCGTTGCCGAGAAAATCGCACAGGTTCGCGCCAAAGCCGCGAAGCTTGGGCGTACTGTGCGCTTCGGTATTCGCCTGCATGTGATCGTTCGCGAAACCAACGCCGAGGCGTGGCAAGCGGCGGATCGACTGATCTCTCATCTGGACGATGACACCATTGCCCGCGCCCAGGCTTCTCTGGCGCGTTTCGATTCGGTCGGCCAGCAACGCATGGCCGCTTTGCATGGCGGCAGTCGCGACAACCTGCAAGTCAGTCCCAACCTCTGGGCCGGTGTCGGTCTGGTGCGCGGCGGGGCCGGTACGGCGCTGGTCGGCGATGGTCCGACCGTGGCCGCTCGGGTGAAGGAATACGCCGATCTGGGCATCGATACGTTCATCTTCTCCGGTTATCCACACTTGGAAGAATCCTATCGGGTGGCCGAGTTGCTGTTCCCGCACCTGGACATCGAGCGCCCGGAACTGCCGAAAAGCGCCGGTTACGTCAGCCCGTTCGGCGAGATGGTGGCCAACGACATTCTTCCCAAAGCCGCGTCCCAGAGCTGAGGCGTGGCCATGAAGAAAACTATCCACAGCCTCGCACCCTGGGTGTTGCCGATTCTGTTGCTGGCGGTATGGCAGTTGTCGGTGTCGTCGGGCTGGTTGTCGACGCGGATTCTGCCGGCGCCCATCGCGGTGATCGAAGCCGGTGTGAGCCTGTTCCGCAGCGGTGAAATCTGGACTCACCTGGCTATCAGCGGCTGGCGCGCGGCACTCGGGTTCGCCATTGGCGGCGGCATTGGCCTGGCGCTGGGCTTTATCACCGGCCTGTCGAAGTGGGGCGAGCGCCTGCTCGACAGTTCGGTGCAGATGATCCGCAACGTACCGCACCTGGCGCTGATCCCGCTGGTGATCCTGTGGTTCGGCATCGATGAGTCGGCGAAGATTTTCCTGGTGGCGTTGGGCACGTTGTTCCCGATCTACCTCAACACGTACCACGGCATCCGCAACGTCGATCCGGCGCTGGTGGAAATGTCCCGCAGTTATGGCCTGTCCGGTTTCAGCCTGTTCCATCAGGTGATCCTGCCGGGTGCGCTGCCTTCGATTCTGGTCGGCGTGCGTTTTGCCCTGGGCTTCATGTGGCTGACCCTGATCGTCGCCGAAACCATCTCCGCCAACGCCGGCATCGGCTACCTGGCAATGAATGCCCGGGAATTCTTGCAGACCGACGTAGTGGTACTGGCGATTCTGTTGTATGCCGTGCTCGGCAAACTCGCTGATCTCGCGGCCCGTGGACTTGAACGCGTGTGGCTGCGCTGGCATCCGGCCTATCAGGTTGCCAAGGGAGGTGCCGCATGACGGCTCAACAACCTCCACGCCTGCTGCGCGGAATCCCGCTGGCAGTGCGCAAGCTGCAAAAGACCTTCGGTTCGCGGCAAGTGCTGCGTGAAATCGACCTGCACATTCCTGCCGGGCAGTTTGTGGCGGTGGTCGGGCGCAGCGGTTGCGGCAAAAGCACCTTGCTGCGCTTGCTCGCCGGTCTCGACAAACCTACGGCTGGCGAGTTGTTTGCTGGCTCCGCGCCGCTGAGTGCCGCCCGGGAAGACACCCGGCTGATGTTCCAGGAAGCGCGGTTGCTGCCGTGGAAGAAGGTCATCGACAACGTCGGTCTCGGGCTCAAGGGCAACTGGCGACCGCAAGCACTGGAAGCCCTTGAAGCGGTCGGCCTGGCGGACCGCGCCCACGAATGGCCGGCGGCGCTGTCCGGTGGTCAGAAGCAACGAGTGGCCTTGGCCCGCGCGCTGATCCATCAACCGCGCCTGCTGTTGCTCGACGAACCGCTGGGCGCACTGGATGCCCTGACCCGTATTGAAATGCAGCAACTGATTGAACGGCTCTGGCAACAACATGGCTTCACCGTGTTGCTGGTGACCCACGACGTCAGTGAGGCGGTGGCGATTGCCGATCGGGTGATTCTGATTGAAGAGGGCGAAGTCGGCCTCGACCTGGCAGTGGAGTTGCCGCGCCCTCGGGTTCGCGGCTCCCATCGGCTGGCGGCGCTGGAAACCGAAGTGCTTAACCGCGTGCTGTCGGTACCCGGCCAACCGCCGGAACCGGAACCTGTTTCACCATTGCCCACGCAATTGCGCTGGGCTCAATAACGTAAAAACTCATCCAACGACAGGAATCAACATCATGACTATCAAAGCCATCAACGTTCGTAACCAGTTCAAAGGCTCGATCAAGGAAATCGTGCTCGGCGACGTCCTCTCGGAAATCGACGTGCAGACTGCCTCCGGCATCGTCACTTCGGTGATTACCACTCGGTCGGTGAAAGAGCTGGAACTGGTGGTCGGCAGCGAAGTGATCGCGTTTGTGAAATCCACCGAGGTGTCGATCGCCAAGTTGTAAGTGCGTGCGCCAACAACAACCCCGGAGGGTGTGAGCCCTTCGGGGTTTTTTATGCGCGTGAATCAGTGAGCTCGGTGAAGATTAAATGTGGGAGCGGGCTTGCTCGCGAAAGGGCCAGTGAATACAGCAAAAAAATCAGACTGGAACAGCACGCTTGGGCAAATACGGCGGCAAATACAGCCCGAGGTACGCATCAAACACACGCATCCCTTCTTCAGCCATGCGCGGCGTGATCTGCCCATGTTGTTGCACCGAGCGTGCATACACTCGATCCCCCAGCTCCATGGCCAGGGCAAACACATCGACATCTGTCGGCAGCTTTGGCAGCTCGAAGTGATGGTCGAACAGTTTGTGCATCAGATCACCGAGTTCGATGTCGTGCTGACGGTCGGCCTGGGTGACTTCGGTCAGGCCGTGCTGGGCGAGGATCAACTGGCGGGCGGCGGCGTCTTCGTCGTAGATGTCGAGCATGCGTTGTTCCACCAGTCGCGACAGGTCGCGCCAACCGCTCAGGGCATTGTGGTCGATGGGCGCTTGCAGGCAGGCACGGAACGCGGCGTGGACGTCGGCGGTCAGGGCTTCGAGCAGGGCCGGGACGCTGGCGAAAAAGTGGTAGACGGAGGAGGGCGGGATCTCGGCGCGTTCGGCGACGCTGTAGATCGACAGACTGGCCACGCCCTCGGCGGCCAGCAGCGTGCGGGCGGCATCGAGTATCGAATCGATCCGGGCCTGGCTGCGTGCGCGGGGTTTGCGTGGGGTGGCGAGTCGGGTCATTGAAGTCTCCTGCAGGGCAGCGGGCATTGTACGAGCAGGTTTCTTTGTTGTCTGCCAGGACGCTTTCGCGGGCAAGCCTCGCTCCTACAGGGGCGCCGATCGATATGGGCTTGTAGGAGCGAGGCTTGCCCGCGAACCGCCGCAGGCGGCCATAAAAAAACGCCGCAGGCTGTAAAGCCGGCGGCGTTGTTTTTACGGCAACCGCTTACACGGTATGCAGGTACCAGTTGTACTCGAGGTCGGAGATGGAGTGTTCGAACTCCTCCAGCTCGCTCTCTTTACAGGCGACGAAGATATCGATGTATTTCGGATCGATGTACTTGGCCATGACTTCGCTGTCGTCCAGCTCGCGCAGTGCATCACGCAGGTTGTTCGGCAGGCTTTGCTCGTTCTGCTCGTAGCTGTTGCCTTCCACGGGCGCGCCCGGCTCGATCTTGTTGACCAGACCGTGGTGCACGCCGGCCAGGACCGAGGCCATCAGCAGGTACGGGTTGGCATCGGCACCCGCCACACGGTGTTCGATGCGCACGGCATCGGAGGAACCGGTCGGTACGCGGATCGCCACGGTGCGGTTGTCCAGGCCCCAGCACGGCGAGTTCGGCACATAGAACTGTGCGCCGAAACGACGGTAGGAGTTGACGTTCGGGCAGAGGAAAGCCATCTGCGCAGGCAGGGTCTCGAGCACACCGCCGATCGCGTGACGCAGTGCGGCGTTCTGCTCGGGATCCTCGCTGGCAAAAATATTTTTGCCATCTTTATCAAGAATCGAGATGTGGACGTGCAGACCATTACCCGCCTGGCCTGGATAAGGCTTGGCCATGAAGGTGGTGTCCATCTCATGGTCGTAGGCGATGTTTTTGATCAGACGCTTGAGCAGGACCGCGTAGTCGCAGGCTTTGATCGGGTCGGCCACGTGGTGCAGGTTCACTTCGAACTGCGCCGGGGCACTTTCCTTGACGATCGCGTCGGCAGGAATGCCTTGCTCTTTCGCACCTTCCAGAATGTCCTGGAGGCAGTCGACATATTCGTCGAGGTCGTCGATCAGGTAGACCTGGGTCGAGTGCGGGCGTTTGCCGGAGATCGGCGAGCGCGGCGGTTGCGGGCGACCGTTCACGTTTTCCTGGTCGATCAGGTAGAACTCCAGTTCGAACGCGGCGCAGATGGTCAGGCCCATCTCATCGAACTTGGTCACTACTTGACGCAGGACTTCGCGCGGGTCGGCGAAGAAAGGTTCACCTTCGAGTTCGTGCATGGTCATCAGCAGTTGCGCAGTCGGGCGCTTCTGCCAGGGCTCATTGCACAGGGTGTCGGGGATTGGATAGCAGATTCGGTCAGCATCGCCGATGTCCAGGCCCAGGCCGGTGCTTTCCACCGTCGAGCCATTGATATCCAGAGCAAATAGAGAGGCCGGCAGGTTGATGCCTTTCTCGTAAACCTTGTGGAGGCTGGTGCGTTCGATGCGCTTGCCGCGCACCACACCATTCATATCCGCAATCAGAAGGTCAACGTACAGAACCTCAGGATGTTCCTTAAGGAACGCGTTCGCTTCGTTAAGCTGAACGGCACGCGGGGGTACCGACATGATGCAACACCTTTGTTGTTAAAAATATCAATCATTGATCTTTTCAGATTCCAGTCAACCCGAACGGCATGCCGAAGTCAAGCGAGGCCTTTTTTGCCCTAAAAAAGCGCTCGCAAGGCTTTTTTGAGGCACTTTGGGGCGTATTTTTGTCTTCTGACGTCTTGGCGCCCGCGGGCTTGAGCGGGCCGTGTTGTATTTTTTACGGGGGTGTTGTGTAAAAAAATGAACAAGGCTAAGCTCGATTTAAACCCATAACAGCAATAATACCGGGGTGCTTCATGTCTCGCCTGCCGTTAATCGGCGTCACCGCCTGCTCAAAGCAGATCGGTCTGCATGCTTATCACATCAGTGGCGACAAATACGTACGCGCCGTGGCATCAGCTGCCAAAGGCCTGCCGTTGATTCTTCCATCCCTGGCAGATCGACTGGCGCCGTCCGATATTCTGGACGCTCTGGACGGCATTCTGTTTACAGGCTCTCCTTCTAATATAGAACCGTTTCACTACAACGGCCCGGCCAGCGCGCCAGGCACTGCTCATGATTCTGCACGCGATGCCACCACTCTCCCGCTGATCCGCGCCGCTGTCGAGGCTGGCGTTCCCGTGCTCGGTATCTGCCGCGGCTTCCAGGAAATGAATGTGGCGTTCGGTGGCAGCCTGCATCAGAAGGTCCACGAGGCCGGTCCCTTCATGGATCACCGTGAAGACGACAGCCTGTCGCTCGAAGGGCAGTACGCTCCCAGTCACCCGGTGCACGTCCAGCCGGGTGGTGTACTTGCGGGGCTGGGTCTGGCGAGCGAGATTCAAGTCAACTCGATTCATGGTCAGGGTGTCGAGCGGCTGGCGCCGGGCCTTCGCGTGGAAGCTGTGGCGCCCGATGGGCTGATCGAAGCGGTCTCTGTGATCGAAGGCAAGGCTTTTGCTTTAGGCGTGCAATGGCATCCCGAATGGCAGGTAAGCTTGAATCCTGACTACCTTGCGATTTTCCAGGCATTTGGCGATGCCTGCCGCAAGCGCGCACTACAACGCGACGCCGATGCGTCAAACAACGCCTGACTTATAAAAGTCAGGAAACTCAAGCCTAAGAGGCATTTATGAGTAACAACCTCGACCAGCTCACCGATTGGTTGAAAGACCACAAGATCACAGAAGTCGAATGCATGATTGGCGACCTGACCGGCATCACCCGGGGCAAGATCTCGCCGACCAACAAGTTCATCGCCGAAAAAGGCATGCGCCTGCCCGAAAGCGTTCTGTTGCAGACCGTGACCGGCGACTATGTCGAAGACGACATCTATTACGAACTGCTCGACCCGGCCGACATCGACATGGTCTGCCGCCCCGACCAGAACGCCGTGTTCCTGGTGCCCTGGGCCATCGAGCCCACCGCCATCGTGATCCACGACACCTATGACAAGCAGGGCAATCCGATCGAGCTGTCGCCGCGCAACGTGCTCAAGAAGGTACTGAAGCTCTACGCCGACCACGGCTGGCAGCCGATCGTGGCGCCGGAAATGGAGTTCTACCTCACCAAGCGCAGCGATGACCCGGACTACCCGTTGCAACCGCCGATTGGCCGTTCCGGTCGTCCGGAAACCGGTCGCCAGTCGTTCTCCATTGAAGCGGCGAACGAATTCGACCCATTGTTCGAAGACGTCTACGACTGGTGCGAATTGCAGGAGCTGGATCTCGACACGTTGATTCACGAGGACGGCACCGCGCAGATGGAAATCAACTTCCGTCACGGCGATGCCCTGTCCCTGGCCGACCAGATTCTGGTGTTCAAGCGCACCATGCGAGAAGCCGCACTCAAGCACAACGTGGCGGCGACCTTCATGGCCAAGCCCATGACCGGCGAGCCGGGCAGTGCCATGCATTTGCACCAGAGCATCATCGACATCGAGACCGGCAAAAACGTCTTCTCCAATGAAGACGGGACCATGAGCCAGCTGTTCCTCCATCACATCGGCGGTTTGCAGAAATTCATCCCTGAGTTGCTGCCGCTGTTCGCGCCCAACGTCAATTCGTTCCGCCGCTTCCTGCCGGATACCTCGGCACCGGTGAACGTGGAGTGGGGCGAAGAGAACCGCACCGTGGGCCTGCGGGTGCCGGATGCCGGGCCGCAGAACCGTCGGGTGGAAAACCGTCTGCCGGGTGCCGACGCCAACCCTTATCTGGCCATCGCCGCCAGCCTGTTGTGCGGCCTGATCGGCATGCTCGAAGGACATAACCCGAGTGCCCCGGTGGTGGGGCGTGGTTACGAGCGGCGCAATCTGCGCCTGCCGTTAACCATCGAAGACGCGCTGGATCGTATGGAAAACAGCAAGACCATCGAAAAGTATCTGGGCAAGAAATTCATCACAGGCTACGTCGCGGTCAAGCGGGCCGAGCATGAAAACTTCAAGCGCGTGATCAGTTCGTGGGAGCGGGAGTTCCTGCTCTTCGCCGTCTGATGCGCCGGGCGCGACAAGGGGCGTGATTGCCCTCTGACGTCGCGCCGTCACTGCAATCCAAGGAGAATTCGCATGACCAGCAACAACCCGCAAACCCGTGCATGGCAAACCCTGAGCAGCGATCACCACCTGGCCCCGTTCAGCGACTTCAAGCAGTTGAAAGAGAAAGGCCCGCGGATCATCACCAACGCCAAGGGCGTTTACCTGTGGGACAGCGAAGGCAACAAGATCCTCGACGGCATGGCCGGTCTGTGGTGCGTCGCGATCGGCTATGGTCGCGATGAGCTGGCCGATGCCGCTGCCAAGCAAATGCGCGAACTGCCTTATTACAACCTGTTCTTCCAGACCGCTCACCCCCCGGTGCTGGAGTTGGCCAAGGTCATCGCTGACATCGCGCCTGAAGGCATGAATCATGTGTTCTTCACCGGTTCCGGTTCCGAAGGCAACGACACCATGTTGCGGATGGTTCGCCACTACTGGGCGATCAAGGGTCAACCGAAGAAGAAAGTCATCATCAGCCGCAAGAACGGCTATCACGGCTCCACCGTGGCCGGCGCGAGCCTGGGTGGCATGACGTACATGCACGAACAGGGCGATTTGCCGATCCCAGGCATCGTCCACATCGCCCAGCCATACTGGTTCGGCGAAGGCGGTGACATGACGCCACAAGAGTTCGGTATCTGGGCGGCCAATCAGCTGGAAGAGAAGATTCTGGAAATCGGCGTCGACAACGTCGGTGCCTTTATTGCCGAGCCGATCCAGGGCGCCGGCGGCGTGATCATTCCGCCAGACAGCTACTGGCCGCGCATCAAGGAAATCCTCGCCAAGTACGACATTCTGTTCGTGGCCGACGAGGTGATCTGCGGTTTCGGTCGTACCGGTGAGTGGTTCGGTACCGATTTCTACGACCTCAAGCCTCACATGATGACCATCGCCAAAGGCCTGACGTCCGGCTACATCCCGATGGGTGGCCTGATCGTGCATGACGACGTGGTCGAGGTGCTCAACGAAGGCGGTGATTTCAACCACGGTTTCACCTATTCCGGGCATCCGGTGGCCGCTGCGGTGGCACTGGAAAACATCCGCATCCTGCGCGATGAGAAAATTGTCGAGCACGTGCGGACAGAAACGGCACCTTATTTGCAAAAGCGTCTACGGGAACTGAACGATCACCCGTTGGTGGGGGAAGTGCGTGGGGTCGGTCTGTTGGGGGCTATCGAGCTGGTTCAGGACAAGGCCACTCGCAAGCGTTACGAAGGCAAGGGCGTCGGCATGATCTGCCGGCAGTTCTGCTTCGACAACGGCCTGATCATGCGCGCGGTCGGCGACACCATGATCATTGCTCCGCCACTGGTGATTACACCGGCTGAAATCGACGAGTTGGTGACCAAGGCGCGCAAGTGCCTGGACCTGACCCTGAGTGCGTTGCAGGGCTAAGTGCTAGGCTCTGAGCGAGGTGCGATGCTTGCACTTCGCTCAGTGCAAACAAAGGATGGGTCTTTCCTTGAAAGCCTGCCTTGGATCTTGCCAGACTAACGGTTGTTCGGATGCCCTGTAACAGGCTGCTGAGCACGTGGTTAAAAAGAAAAACTGGAGCATTACCCATGAAGGCATTAGGTATGAAGATAACTGGCAAGACCCTCCTCGCCATGTCCCTGATGGGCGTGATGGCGGGCGCCGTTCAGGCCGACGACAAAGTGCTGCACGTGTACAACTGGTCCGATTACATTGCACCGGACACCATCGCGAACTTCGAAAAAGAGTCCGGGATCAAGGTGGTGTACGACGTATTCGACAGTAACGAAACCCTGGAAGCCAAGTTGCTGGCAGGCAAGTCCGGTTACGACGTCGTTGTACCGTCGAACAACTTCCTCGCCAAGCAAATCAAGGCCGGGGTCTACCGGGAGCTGGACAAGTCCAAACTGTCCAACTACGGCAACCTGAACAAATCGTTGCTTAAAGCGGTTTCCGTCAGTGACCCGGACAACAAACACGCCTTCCCTTACATGTGGGGCTCGATCGGTATCGGTTACAACCCCGAGAAGGTCAAGGTCGCGCTGGGCGTCGACACGATCGATTCCTGGGACACCCTGCTCAAGCCTGAAAACATTGCCAAGCTCAAGAGCTGCGGTGTGAGCTTCCTGGATTCGCCTACCGAAATGCTGCCGGTCGCCCTGCATTACCTGGGTCTGCCAACTGACAGCCAGAAGAAAGAAGACATCAAGAAAGCCGAGGAACTGTTCCTCAAGATTCGTCCTTCGATCACCTACTTCCACTCGTCCAAGTACATCTCGGACCTGGCCAACGGCAACATCTGCGTAGCCGTCGGCTATTCGGGTGACGTCCAGCAAGCCAAGTCCCGTGCTGCCGAAGCCGGTGACAAGGTGAAAGTCAGCTACGCCATTCCAAAAGAAGGCGCTGGCAGCTTCTACGACATGGTCGCAATCCCCAAAGATGCGGAAAACGTCGAGGGGGCCTACAAGTTCATGAACTACCTGCTGCAACCGAAAGTAATGGCTGACATCACCAACGCTGTGCGTTTCCCTAACGGTAATGCTGAAGCCACCCAGTATGTGAGCAAGGACATCACTTCGGATCCGGGCATCTATCCGACTCCTGAAGTACAGGCCAAGCTGTATGCGATCGCTGATTTGCCAGCCGCCACCCAGCGTGAACTGACCCGCAGCTGGACCAAGATCAAATCCGGTAAGTAAGTAATAAACCTGTAGCCGCTGCCGCAGCCTTGGGCAGCGACTACAGGGCTTTGCATAAAAGTTTTGCTGGAACGGTTTTTCGAGGGTAAGTTGCGCGCCGGTTTTGTTGTCAGGCAGCCATGGCTGTCATGTAGCGCGGGGCAACTTGGGCCCAACTAATTTTAGAGGACCTCCACTTGCCTGTTTTTTCTTTGTTGCGCAATGCCCTGCTGGTCGGCGCCGGGCTGACGCTTGCCGTCAGTGCCCAGGCCACCGGCACGGTGCATATTTATAACTGGTCTGACTACATTGGTGAGACCACCTTGGCCGACTTCCAGAAAGAAGCTGGTATCAAGCCGATTTACGACGTATTCGATTCCAATGAAACCCTGGAAGGCAAGTTGCTGGCCGGGCGTACCGGCTACGACGTGGTCGTGCCGTCCAACCATTTCCTTGGCAAACAGATCAAGGCCGGTGCGTTCCAGAAGCTCGACAAGTCGAAGCTGACCAACTATTCCAACCTTGACCCGGTGCTGCTCAAGCGCCTGGAGCAGAACGATCCGGGTAACCAATATGCCGTGCCGTATCTGTGGGGCACCAATGGCATCGGTTACAACGTCGACAAGATCAAGGCTGTGCTGGGCCTCGACAAGATCGATTCCTGGGATGTGGTGTTCGAGCCGCAGAACATCAAGAAGCTGCACAGTTGCGGCGTCGCGTTCCTCGACTCCGCCGATGAAATGATGCCCACGGTCCTCAACTACATGGGCCTGAACGCCAACAGCACCAACCCCGAAGACTACAAAAAGGCCGAGGCCAAGTTGCTGGCGGTACGGCCTTATGTGACGTACTTCCACTCATCCAAATACATCGCGGACCTGGCCAACGGCGATATTTGTGTCGCGATCGGTTTTTCCGGCGACATGATCCAGGCCAAGACTCGTGCGGCAGAGGCTGGCAAAGGCATGAACATCGCCTACTCGATTCCAAAAGAGGGCGGCGCGCTCTGGTTCGACATGCTGGCGATCCCCAAGGACGCGGCCAACGTCAAGGAAGCCCACGCCTTCATCAACTATTTGCTCAAGCCTGAGGTGATCGCCAAGGTCAGCGATGCCGTGGGCTACGCCAACCCGAACCCTGGGTCGGACAAACTGATGGAACAGTCCATACGCGCCGACGCGTCGGTCTATCCGCCGCAAGCGGTCCTCGACAAGATGTACGTGTCCATCGAGTTACCGCCGAACATACAACGTTTGATGACGCGCAGCTGGACCAAGGTCAAGTCGGGCAAATAGCGTCAAACTATCCAGGTTCGCCACATTGAGCGAACTGCAAATTCTGTTGGGAGTTTCGTAAATGGCAGTTGCCTCCGGCGCCTATAAGAAAGCCCTCGAGGGCGACCAATCACCTAAACAGGTGTTGGTCAAAATCGACCGGGTCACCAAAAAGTTCGACGAGACGATTGCCGTGGACGATGTGTCCCTGGAAATCAAGAAAGGCGAAATCTTCGCCTTGCTCGGCGGCTCGGGTTCGGGCAAATCCACCTTGCTGCGGATGCTGGCAGGTTTCGAACGGCCCACGGAGGGGCGCATTTTTCTCGATGGCGTAGACATCACTGACATGCCGCCGTACGAGCGGCCGATCAACATGATGTTCCAGTCCTACGCCTTGTTCCCGCACATGACCGTGGCGCAGAACATCGCCTTCGGCCTCAAGCAGGACAAGATCCCGGCGGCCGAGGTCGATGCCCGCGTGGCCGAGATGCTCAAGCTGGTGCAGATGAGCGAGTACGCCAAGCGCAAACCGCATCAGTTGTCCGGTGGTCAGCGTCAGCGTGTGGCACTGGCGCGTTCGTTGGCCAAGCGGCCGAAGCTGTTGCTGCTCGATGAACCGATGGGCGCGCTGGACAAGAAGCTGCGCTCACAAATGCAACTGGAGCTGGTCGAGATCATCGAGCGTGTTGGCGTTACCTGCGTCATGGTGACCCACGATCAGGAAGAGGCCATGACCATGGCCGAGCGCATCGCGATCATGCACCTGGGCTGGATCGCCCAGATCGGCAGCCCGATCGACATCTACGAAACCCCGACCAGCCGCCTGGTCTGCGAATTCATCGGCAACGTCAACATCTTCGAAGGTGAAGTGGTGGACGACGCCGAGGGCCATGCACTGATCACCTGCAAGGATCTGGACCGCAACATTTACGTGGGTCACGGCATCAGCACCTCGGTGCAGGACAAGTCCGTTACCTATGCGATCCGTCCGGAAAAACTGCTGGTGACGGCCGAAATGCCGACCTGCGAACACAACTGGTCCAGCGGCAAGGTGCACGACATCGCGTACCTGGGCGGCCACTCGGTGTTCTACGTCGAACTGCCGAGCGGCAAGCTGGTGCAGTCCTTCGTCGCCAACGCCGAGCGCCGTGGCCAGCGCCCGACCTGGGGTGACCAGGTTTACGTGTGGTGGGAAGACGACAGCGGCGTGGTACTTCGCTCATGAACATGCGCAAACTCAAACGCCGGCTCAATCGAATACTGCCCGGTGGCCGTCAGCTGGTCATCGGGGTTCCGTTCATCTGGCTGTTCATGTTCTTCATGCTGCCGTTCTTCATCGTCCTGAAGATCAGCTTCGCTGAAGCCGACGTGGCCATTCCGCCGTACACCGAGATCTACACCTTCGTTGACCAGAAACTGCAGGTGCTGCTCAACCTGGCCAACTACGCGATGCTGGGCGATGACGAGTTGTACATCGCCGCTTACCTAGGCTCGCTGAAGATGGCGCTGTTCAGCACCATCCTCTGCCTGCTGATCGGCTACCCGATGGCCTATGGCATTGCCACCGCCCGCAAAGAGCTGCAAACGGTGCTGGTGCTGCTGATCATGATGCCGACCTGGACCGCGATCCTGATCCGCGTGTATGCGTGGATGGGCATCCTCAGCAACAACGGGCTGCTCAATGGTTTTCTGATGAGCATGGGCTGGATCGACGAACCGCTGCAGATCCTCAATACCAACCTGGCGGTCTATATCGGGGTCGTTTACTCCTATCTGCCGTTCATGATCCTGCCGCTGTACGCCAACCTGGTGAAACACGATCACAGCCTGCTGGAAGCCGCATCGGACCTCGGTTCGAGCAACTTCAACAGCTTCTGGAAGATCACCGTGCCACTGTCGAAAAACGGCATTATCGCAGGCTGCATGCTGGTGTTCATCCCGGTGGTGGGGGAGTTCGTGATCCCGGAACTGCTCGGCGGTCCGGAAACCCTGATGATCGGTAAAGTGCTCTGGCAAGAGTTCTTCAACAACCGTGACTGGCCGGTGGCGTCTGCCCTGGCGGTGGTGATGCTGGCGATCCTGATTGTGCCGATCATCCTGTTCAACCGTAGCCAGGCCAAGGAAATGGAGGGTAAAGAATGAAGCGCTTCCGTTTCTCGAACCTGATGCTGGTGCTGGGGCTGCTGTTCATCTACGCGCCGATGCTGATCCTGGTGATCTACTCGTTCAACGCCTCGAAACTGGTGACGGTGTGGGGCGGCTGGTCGGTCAAGTGGTACGTCGGCCTGCTCGACAACACGCAACTGATGGGCTCAGTGGTGCGCTCGCTGGAAATCGCTTGCTACACGGCGATAGCGGCGGTGGCATTGGGGACGCTGGCGGCGTTCGTGCTGACCCGCATCACCCGCTTCAAGGGCCGCACACTGTTTGGCGGCCTGGTTACCGCACCGCTGGTGATGCCGGAAGTGATCACCGGTCTGTCGCTGTTGCTGCTGTTCGTGGCCATGGCGCAGATGATCGGCTGGCCGCAGGAGCGCGGCATCGTCACCATCTGGATCGCTCACACCACATTCTGTGCAGCGTATGTGGCGGTGGTGGTGTCGGCGCGCTTGCGTGAATTGGATTTGTCGATCGAAGAAGCCGCCATGGACCTCGGTGCGCGGCCATGGAAAGTGTTCTTCCTGATCACCATTCCGATGATCGCGCCGTCACTGGCGGCCGGCGGCATGATGTCGTTTGCCTTGTCGCTGGATGATCTGGTGTTGGCGAGCTTCGTGTCCGGGCCAGGCTCCACGACCCTGCCGATGGAAGTGTTCTCGGCGGTGCGCCTGGGCGTGAAGCCTGAGATCAACGCCGTGGCCAGCCTGATTCTGCTGGCGGTGTCGCTGGTGACCTTCCTGGTCTGGTTCTTCAGCCGTCGCGCCGAAGAAAGCCGCAAGCGTGCGATCCAGCTGGCTATCGAGGAAGCCGCTGCCGATTCCTGGAAACAACCGGACGTACGTCGGGCGCAGGCACCGGAAGCGGCTTGAGCCCGATGGGTTGACCACCGTTGCGTGGCAAGCCCAAATCCCTGTGGGAGCGGGCTTGCCCGCGATGGCGGACTGACATTCAACATCCATGTTGACTGACTCACCGCTTTCGCGAGCAAGCCCGCTCCCACATTGGTTTTTATGCCACCCAAGGCGATTTGCGGATGATCTCGACGAAGTTCATCGGCTTGAAGCCCGGCTCGCTGTCCACCAGCACATCCGCGTTCACGGTGCCAAACGTGCTGTCGGGTTTGTGTTTGAAGCCATTGGCGAACGCACACAGGATGCATTCCTTGAACCCTTCACCTCGTGGATGCGCATGCACCACTGCTTCACGCTGCACGGTGGAAAATGCAGCGTAGTCGATGCCCAGCACATCCATTTCGACGCCGGCTGTCACCAGTGCCACGTTGGGACGCAAGTGTTGCGGTACCCCCGGCGTGGTGTGCAGGGCGATCGACAGCCACACCTGTTCGATATCGTCGTCAGACAAACCATAGGGTGTGAGGAAGGCTTTGGCGGCGTTGGCGCTGTCGACTTCGAAGCGTTCGTCATCGCTGCGATGACCTTCCACCAGGCCCAAGTCATGGAACATCGCACCGACGTACAGCAGCTCCGGGTCGTAGGCCAGTTGCTTGCGCTCACCGCTCAAGGCACCGAACAGAAATACCCGGCGTGAGTGGTGGTACAGCAGGTCGGACTCGACGTCGCGAATGTATTCAGTGGTGGCCCTGGCCAATGCGCTGTCGGGGATCTTGATGCCGGCGATGATGCTGCTCATGGTGCTGTCCTCATGGGGAACGCCGTGGCGGCGCTGATGGAGTCAGTCTGTTCGTGCCGCCGAAACCGGACAATCGATCCATGGCTGCGATCCCGGCCAATGAGCAGGCATATCGCGCCAACCTCGCTTGTCGGGCCTGAATTGGCTAGGGTTGAACGCAGCCTCGCAGGCTCGGCAGCTGCTACGGGGCGAGTGATAGTTGATATCTAGTCCAGTGCCATAAAAGGCGTTTCATGCCATGCACAAAACCGTCGCCATTGTCGTATTCCCAGGCGTCCAGTCGCTGGACGTCACTGGTCCCATGGATGTGTTTTCCGAGGCCAATCGTTTCCTGGCACAGGAAGATCACTATCGGCTGGAGGTGATCGGTGTCGAGCGCGGTGTGATGGCGTGCTCCAACGGGTTGTCGCTCAATGCCCATCGGTATTTCAGTGAAGCGCTGGAAGCGTATGACCTGCTATTGGTGGCGGGCGGCCCGCAGTTGCCGTTCCTGAATTTTGGCGCGGTGTTCGATGCCTGGTTGCGCGATGCGTGTGCGCGTGCGCAACGTTTCGGCTCGATTTGCAACGGTGCCTTCATGCTCGCCCGGGCCGGGTTGCTTGATGGGCGAACAGTCACCACCCATTGGAGCGACGCCGCGGCGCTGGCGCAGTTGTGTCCGTCGACTCGGGTCGAGGCTGATCGCTTGTACGTGCAGGACGGCGAGCTTTACACCTCGGCCGGGGTCACCGCGGGGATTGATCTGTCGCTGTATCTGCTGGCTCGGGATCATGGAGCGGACGTGGCACTCAGCGTGGCCAAGCGGTTGGTGGTGTTCACTCAGCGTTCGGGTGGGCAATCGCAGTTCAGCCCGTTCCTCACCCCCCACGTCGAACCGACTTCGGCGGTGGCGCTGGTCCAGTTCTACGTGTTGGCCAACCTCAATGGCGACCTGACCATTGCTGACCTGGCCAACGCCGCCAACATGAGCACACGCAACTTTTCCAGAGTGTTTGCCAGGGAGGCCAAAATCACCCCGGCGGAATTCGTCGAACAGGCGAGGGTGGACGCGGCGCGAGTGATGCTCGAAAGCACCGGTGCGCCGCTGAAAACCGTGGCGTACCAGTGCGGCTTTCGCGATGCCCAGCACATGCGCAGCGTGTTCAACCGCAGGCTGGGGGTGACGCCGCAGCAGTTCAGGTTGAATTTTTCGGTGATGGTTTAGCGGCAATTTGTGTTGCCTGTGAGGGCCTCTTCGCGAGCAAGCCCGCTCCCACATTGGACCGTGGCTGTTTGGGAAACTCGATCAACTCTGGGAGCGGGCTTGCTCGCGAAGAGGTCAGCCCGGCCAACAAATATTCCGACCTATTGTGCAGCCCGCGCCGGCAACAGCCTCAACGTGCTGCGAGTGTTGGCCGTCACTTCTTCCTCATTGAAATTCGCCTGGTAATAAACCCCTTCGATGTACGACTCGGCCTGGTCGGCATAGTGGCTATCGAACGGCACGCCACTCTGGCCCACCGGGTTGATGGTCAGGCTGTGGGCCGGGTCGGCGAAGTCGATCAGCCGCCGGGTCGACGGGCCGTAGGTCACGGGCCACGGCGCCGGGCCGATCTTGGCCGAGAGGTTGTTCGGTACTTCGTGGGTGCCGGGTGCCGCGAATGGGCCAACGTTGAAAATCTGGTCCAAGGGCTTTTGCATCCCCAGCGGATGGCCATGGGTCAGGGTGTGCGCCTTGCCCCACTGCCATTGCGCGGAATCGGCGCCAAGGGTGGTCTTGAGGTGGGCCATGCTCGCTTGCCAGGCCACCTTGACCGTATCTGCACGGGTTTCCTTGCCGGGGGTGTTGCGGTTGTCCCACCACGGTGAATCGGCGGAGGCCGCCAGACGTGGCAGCGCGGCATCGATCACCCGGGTCGAGAGCAGTGTTTCGAAGAAGTCATTGCCCAGTTCATCGTGCATCGTCGCGTCGGCGAGGTTGAACAGAAACTGGTTGAACAGGGTGGCGCTGATGGAGTCCAGCGGGTAATCGCCGCTCCACTGCGCCAGTTGCTCCACCAGTTTGAGCTCGGCCGGATCGCTCACCACTTCACGCAACACCGGCAACAGCGGGGCCAGCAAACGCGGCCCGTAGGCGGTGGTGGTACCGAGTTGCAGCTTCTGGTTGGCCGCGTTGTCCCACTTCAGGTTCTTGTCGCTGAGCTGGCGATTGAGCTGCTGCCCGCGATCGGCGAGGTTGTAGTAGCCGGGAATCTCCATGCCGGTCGGCGACACCGGTTGGAAGTTGGCCGAGACGATGTAGCCCCGCGCCGGGTTTTCTTCCTGCGGGTTGGCACTGAACGGGTAAAAACCTTCTTTGTCCGCCTGAGGGGTACTGCCGTCGAGAATGAAACCGGGCTTCACCCCGGCCGGACGCTTGGGCAGCAGCGCCGACGCCCACCAGCCGATGTCGCCCTTGGCGTTGGCGTAGACGATGTTCAACCCCGGTGCCTGAACCTTGGCGGCCGCGGCGCGGGCCTTGGCCAGGGTGTCGGCGCGATTGAGCTGGTAGAAGCCGTCAAGGATCGGATTCGGGGTTTCGAGGAACGCCCACCACATGGCAACCGGCGTCTTGCCGGCGGCAGTGCCGAGCGCATCGTTGACGATCGGGCCATGGGGCGACTGGCGCAGCGTCAATGTGACCGGTGACTGGCCTTTCACTGCGATCTGTTGTTCGGTGGTGACCATGTCCACCCACTTGCCGCGATACCAGACCTGGTTCGGGTTGTCCGGGTTGACCTTCTCGGCGATCAGGTCCAGATCGTCGTTCTGGAACATCGTCAGGCTCCAGCCGAAGTCCAGGTTGTGGCCGAGAAATGCAAACGGCACCAGCGCCTGATGGTAGCCATACAGCTCGAAGCCCGGTGCCGACAGATGCGCCTCGTACCACACCGCCGGCACCGAGAAGCGAATGTGCGGGTCACCGGCCAGCAGCGGCTTGCCGCTTTTGCTGCGGTTGCCGGAGATCACCCAGGCATTGCTGCCTTCGAATTGCGGCAGGCCGTGGTCGGCCAGCGCCTGTTCGCTCAGGCGGGCAAGGGCGTTCAGGTCTTTCCAGTCACTGGCGGCGAGGACCGGCGCTGGGCTGGCGCGCCTTTTGGCCAGTACGCCGTTGGGTTGCCAGTCGAGATCGAAGATGTTCAGGTACTCGGCGCCCAGTTGGTCACGCACGTAAGTCAGCAGGGGCTCGGTGCGAAACGCCGCGGCAAAGCTGTAGGCCATGTAGCCGGCGATGCTGATGCTGTCTTCGGCGGTGAAAGGGCGCTTGGGGATTCCCAGCACGTCGAACTCTACTGGTGCTGCGTGGCTGTCCTGATATTGATTGATGCCGTCCAGATAGGCTTGCAGGGCCTTCCACGCCGGCGACTGACGATCCAGCGCGGCCACGTAACTGTCAGCACGTTCGCGGATGCGCAGGCTGCGAAACAGTTTGTCGGTGTCGAGCAGTTTCGGGCCGAGGACTTCGGCCAGCTCACCACGGGCCAGACGCCGCACGGCTTCCATCTGGAATAGTCGGTCCTGGGCCTGCACGTAGCCGAGGGCGCGGTAGAGGTCGGTTTCGTTTTCGGCGCGGATATGCGGCACGCCGCGCTCGTCGTAGTGCACGGTCACTGAACCTTGCAGATGCTGCAACGCCACCTGGCCCTGGCGCGTCGGTTGTTTGCTGTACACATACCAGCCGCCCCCGGCGGCGAGCGCGACGATCAGCAAGGCAAGTACGGTCAGGACGCGTTTCATTGTGACTCCTTGTTCTTTCGGGGGGTGCCACCCGTGCGGGCTGCAAACGTGTAGCACAGACCTCCTGTGCCGGGCATCGCGGTCCTGGAAAAGTCAGGAATGCCTTACTTCACCTTTGCAGGCCACGGGCAGTAGCAACCCACCGCCAGCGTATGGGTGGCGTTCACCGCCCTGCCTGCGTTCAGTGCTTGCAGAATGGGCTCGATAAAACTGTTGCTCGAATTGCAGGTCAGGCCTTCGCTGTACGGGCCGAAATATGCGAGCTTGCCGTCGCGGTCCCAGATCGCCACTGCCGGGCTGGCGGGGATCTGTTCGGAGCCAGGCAGGGTCGCGAGGGTTTTCAGGCGGCTCAAGGTGCCGGGCAACTGGCCGTGGCTGCCGGGCTTTTGTACCGTATAGAACTCGACACCCTGCGGTACATATTGCTCAACCAGTTCAGTCAGGTGTTGTTGGTTGCCGACATTGCACGGGCAGGCCGGATCCCAGAAGTGCACCAGGCGAATGGCGCCGGGGCCGGCGAGTTCGTCTGGCAGGCGCAACGGGTCGCCGGAGAACACGGCGGTGTGCGAACTGAAGGCTCGCAGGTAACGTCCCTGAAACCAGTTGTAAGCGGCCCACAACACACTGGCACACACAAGGGCGAGCAGGCTGGCAAGCAGTGTGGTGCGATAGGCCGGGCGCATGGGTTTCAATCCTCGAAGGTCGGCTAGCTTGCCATGCTTGCCGCGACAGATGAATATCGCAGGCCCATAAAGTCTGTTTCGCGCTCTGGAATAGCCCATGTCTGCCACTTTCGACCCCGATCATTTGCGTGCCAGCCTGCGGCCATTGGCCCAGTGGCAGCCGCTGTCGACGGAGGCCATGGCCTATCAGCGTTTTTACGGGCTGGATTTTCCACAGCGGACCCTGCGCCGTGGCTTGGGGCGTTTCGAGATCGATGGCTATGAAGTGGTCAGCCAGCTCTGGTGGCCCGAGCGGGCGAAGGCGACGCTGTTTCTATTTCACGGTTTCTACGATCACACCGGGCTCTACCGGCATGTGATCGAGTGGGCGCTGGACCAGGGGTTTGCGGTGATTGCCTGTGACCTGCCGGGGCATGGCTTGTCCAGTGGCGAACGGGCGAGTATCAAGGACTTCGCCGAGTACCAGAGCGCCCTGCAAGGCCTGCTGGCCGAGGCGCAGTCGTTGGGCCTTCCGCAGCCCTGGCACTTGTGCGGGCAAAGCACCGGCGGGGCGATTGTGATTGACCATGTACTCAATCAAGGTGCGAGCAGCCCGGCCCAGGGGCAAGTGATTCTGCTGTCGCCCTTGGTGCGGCCGCGAGCCTGGGGCTGGTCGCGGCTCAGTTATTACCTGCTCAAGCCGTTTGTCAAAGGCATCGCCCGGCGCTTCAGCGAAAATTCCAACGACCCTGACTTCCTCGCGTTCCTGCAGGCCGATCCGCTGCAACCGCTGCGTCTGCCAACGGCCTGGGTCGGTGCGCTGGGGCGGTGGATCAAGCGTATCGAAGCGGCACCGAGCAGCCCGCGGCGGCCGCTGATCGTGCAGGGGCAGGCGGACATGACCGTGGATTGGGAGCACAACCTTGAAGTGTTACGAGGCAAGTTCGATCGGCCCCAGGTGTTGATGCTGCCTGAGGCGCGGCATCATCTGGCGAATGAGTCGCCGGGGTTGCGGCAGGAGTATTTCGGGTTTTTGACCAAACGCATGAGTCGGGATCGGCGGTGACATTTCGACAGTCATCGCGGGCCATTTCACAGACGCCAAAAAATTACTGGGTCAGACTGGACGTGCTTTGCCCCACCGCCAACCCCGCCCGAATCGCCGCCAATGCCGCTTGGTAATAAGCCTTGCCTTCAGAGGACTCGGCAAAGGTCGAAAACTCTTCCAGTTCGTCATCCGACAGGTCGCGATAGACATACAGCAGCGTGTTGTTCAGGTCGGCGCCGATCTGTTCCATCAGGCGCTGGCGCTGACCGTTCAACATGCCTTGAGCCTGACCGTTGCCGAGCAGGCCGGGGATCATCGAACTCAGGCTGTCGGCCGCGACGCCTGCGATCGCCAGGCTGACTTCAGCGCCGGCCTCGCGGGCGGGCAGGGCCTGGGCCAGGTGGCCGATGATCAACTGCCGGGCATCGCTGGCCTGCATTTTCGGCAAGCCCTTGGCGTTTTTCGCCAATTGATCGCGGCGGGTCGCCAGCAGTTCGGCGGCGACGATTTTCTTGCCCAGGGGCGATTGAAAGAAGGTCAGCGCGGGGGTCGGATCGGCGAGTTTCTTGCGCAGTTGCGCTTCGGCGCGCTGGTCCATGGCCTTGGGGGCGAACCGCTGATTGCTGTTGTCGACCAAGGCCTGGAACACTGCCGGTGGCAAGCTGTTCTGATAGCGCTGCTGAGCGGCCGAGAGAGCATCGTTGAAATGCGCGCGTTGTTCTGGCCAGCCGGCGACCTTGTACAACTGGTCATGGCCGTCCGCCCAGGCGGGCAAAACGCAGAACATCAACAGTGAGAAAAGCAAGCGACGCATAGGGACTCCTGTCAGCAGGCGACTATTCTCCGTGCGGCATCCGTACTTGTCGAGAATTCGTATCAGGTTGAGTACCTGATCCGACCAATCCTCCGCTGCGTGGCTCTGTCGGATTTGCGGGCACAGGAATACTATGCGCACCATGCACATACCCTCTGATCATCCACTGCTGTTACGTATCGTCGACGACCTGGCCGAACGCGGCTGGTCGCAGCAGAATATTTTCCTGCCCCTGGACCTGACCCGGGCGCTGGCGGCCGAGTGTCGCAAGCGTGCCGCCGAGGGCGAACTCTCCCCGGCCGCCGTGGGGCGCGGGTCGTTTTCGGAGATTCGCGAGGGTATTCGCGGCGACCATATCCAGTGGCTCGAACCTGGTCAGGCCGAGGCCTGCGACAACTATCTGGGGTTGATGGACAGCCTGCGCGAGGCGATGAATCGCGGCTTGTTCCTGGGCCTGGAAGATTTCGAAAGCCATTTCGCCCTGTACCCGCCCGGTGCTTTCTACCTCAAGCATGTCGACCGTTTCCGCGACGACGACCGGCGCATGGTCTCGGCGGTGATCTACCTCAATGACGCCTGGCTGCCCGAGCATGGCGGTCAGTTGCGCATGTACCTGGACGAAGGCGTCGAGCACGATGTGGTGCCCACTGGCGGATGCCTGGTGGTGTTCCTGTCGGGCGAGGTGCCCCACGAAGTCCTGCCCGCGACCCGAGAACGCCTGTCGTTGACAGGCTGGTTCCGTCGTCGTGGCAACGAGCCGTTCTGATCATGCAAAAGATTCTGGTAAGCCGCTGTTTGCTCGGTCACCGCGTCCGTTACGACGGCGGGGCCAGCGGGCCGTTCGATCTGTTGGAGCAGTGGATTGCCGAAGGCCGGGTGGTGCCGTTGTGCCCGGAAGTCGCCGGCGGGTTGCCGACACCCAGGGCCGCGGCGGAAATTCCTGGCGGGCAGGGCGCTGAAGTGCTTGATGGCCTTGCATCGGTCATCACCACCGAGGGCGAGGACGTCAGTGCCGCGTTTCTTTCGGGGGCTTGCCAGGCACTGGAGCTGGTGCAACGGCACGGCATTCGGATTGCCGTGCTCAAGGCCAACAGCCCGTCTTGCGGGAATCTGCAGACTTATGACGGGACGTTCAGTGGAGTGAAGGTCAGCGGTGAGGGCGTGACCGCCGCGCTGCTCAAGCGCCATGGTGTGCAAGTCTTCAGCGAGCTGGAGTTGCCGCAAGCGGCGCAGGCCCTGGCAACCCTGAACTAACGGCCCACATTAAATCTTCAGTGCCTTATGGTTTCGGCGCCACACCCGTATCCGCCCCAAACCACTTCTGCTCCAGCGCCTCCAGCCGGCCATCTGCCTTGATCCGTTGCAATGCATTCTCAAGGCTGGCATGAAACGCCGGATTACCCTTCTGAAACGGAATCGCCAGGCTCACAGGGGTGGCCTTCGGTTTTTGTTCCGTCAGCGACTGCACCAACAGGATTGATCGCGGTTGTTCTTCTTTCTGCGCGATCAATTGCGCGTTGGTGTGAATGTAAGGTTCGCTGAAGTCGAAACGATCCTTCAGATCCGGGGTCAGTGCTATGTGATTGATGGCAACGTCGTATTTGCCGCTTTCGACGCCGGTCATCAGATCGTCGGAATCGGTGACGACGAAGTCGGCCCGTACATCCAGCTCATTGGCCAGCAGTTGACCCAACTCGACCTCGAACCCGGTCAGTTTGCCGTCATCCTTGAAATTGAAGGGCGGTGTATTAGCCTCAAGAGCAATGCGCAATTCGCCGCGGTCGTTTACATCGTCAATCAGTTCGGCATGAGCCAAAGGGCTCAGAAGGGGTAGCAGGCAGATCAGGCCAGGCAAAAAGCGCATGGTCACTCCTTTGAATTCATTTTATCGCGACGCGCTGTTCAGGCTCGCTTTGCTATGGTTATCGAGAGCCTTCGACAACGTATGACCGTTAAGTTGTCATAGTCGAGCGAATTTTATGGAAAAACTGGAGAAGAGAATGAAAACCTTTATGTCACGAGCAGCATTGGCTGGCCTGTTGATGGGTGTTTCGGTGCTGGCCAGTGCTGCAACGCCGGCCCCGAAAGGTGCTGAAGTGTTCATCGTATCTCCTGCGGACGGAGCCACGGTCGCGCAAACCTTCACCGTGAAATTCGGAGTCAAGGAAATCGCGCTGGCGCCAGCGGGCGATACCACCAAAAACACTGGGCACCACCATCTGCTGATCGATGTCGACAAACTACCGGCTGCCGGGGCTCCGATTCCAATGGATGCCAACCATATGCACTTCGGCAAAGCGCAGACCCAGGCTGAAATCAAACTCGCCCCGGGCAAGCACACCTTGCAGCTCGAGCTGGGCGATAGCGGTCACATGCCGTTCGATCCGCCGATCGTTTCGAAGAAAATCACCGTGATTGTGAAGTAACTTTTCCAGGCATGAAAAAGCAGCCGTAAAAAAGGGAGCTCCGAGGAGCTCCCTTTTTTGTCGCTCAAGTCGCGATCAGAACAGCACGCGGCAACGAATAGTGCCGTTGATGTGCTGCAGCTTCTCTTGCGCCATTTCCGAGTAATCGGCATCGACGTCGATCACGACGTAGCCGACTTTCTCGTTGGTCTGCAGGAACTGACCGGAAATGTTGATGCCGTTTTCGGCGAAGACCTTGTTGATCTCGCTCATCACACCCGGAATGTTCTCGTGGATGTGCAGCAGGCGGTGCTTGCCAGGGTGAGCCGGCAGGGCCACTTCCGGGAAGTTCACGGACGATACCGAGGTACCGTTGTCGCTGTACTTGACCAGTTTTTCTGCTACTTCCAAGCCGATGTTGGCCTGTGCTTCAGCGGTGGAACCACCGATGTGCGGGGTCAGGATCACGTTGTCCAGGCCACGCAGCGGGCTTTCGAACTCTTCTTCGTTGGAGCGTGGCTCCACCGGGAATACGTCGATGGCCGCGCCGATCAGGTGCTTGTCCTTGATCGCGTCCGCCAGGGCGTCCAGTTCGACCACGGTGCCGCGCGCGGCGTTGATCAGGATGCCGCCCTTCTTGATGGCGCGGATTTCCTTCTCGCCGATCATCCACTGGGTGGCAGCGGTTTCCGGAACGTGCAGGGTGACGATGTCGGACATGCCCAACAATTCGTGCAGGTTGCCGACCTGGGTGGCGTTGCCCAGTGGCAGCTTGGTCACGGTGTCGTAGAAGTAAACCTGCATGCCCAGACCTTCAGCCAGGACCGACAGTTGAGTACCGATCGAGCCGTAACCGACGATACCCAGCTTTTTGCCACGGATTTCGAAGGAGTTGGCTGCGCTTTTGATCCAGCCGCCACGGTGGCAGGAAGCGTTCTTCTCAGGGATGCCGCGCAGCAACAGGATCGCCTCGGCCAGCACCAGCTCGGCAACGGAGCGAGTGTTGGAGTACGGCGCGTTGAATACCGCGATACCGCGTTCGCGAGCCGCGTTGAGGTCGACCTGGTTGGTGCCGATGCAGAAACAGCCGACAGCCACCAGTTTCTTCGCGTGATCGAAGATCTCTTCGGTCAGTTGAGTGCGGGAGCGAATGCCGATGAAGTGAGCATCAGCGATCTTTTCCTTCAGTTGGGCGTCCGGCAGAGAACCTGTGAGGTACTCGATGCTGGTGTAGCCCGCCGCCTTGAGGACGTCGACAGCCGATTGGTGGACGCCTTCGAGAAGAAGGAACTTGATCTTGCTCTTATCGAGAGAAGTCTTGCTCATCTGCGTAAACCTGTGTCCCGGAGAAAAAATGGCAGGGAAGGGAGCAGCCAGAGCTGACCCGGACGGCAGGAAAGCCGTCGCCGCAGAACAGCCTTTGGGCACTATCCTGCGGGGTCGGTATGCTAGCATATGCGACCTGCTAACACTCATTCTGCGACGTGAAGCGTACTCAGGATGACCATGAATTGTTCGAGAGTTCTGTCGATGACCAATCCTGCGCTGATTGATGAGCTGAAGACCCTGGTTGAGCCTGGCAAGGTACTGACCGACGCCGACTCCCTGAATGCTTACGGCAAGGATTGGACCAAACATTTCGCCCCGGCCCCGACGGCCATTGTGTTCCCCAAGACCATCGAGCAGGTCCAGGCCATTGTCCGTTGGGCCAATGAACACAAGGTTGCGCTGGTGCCGTCCGGCGGTCGTACCGGGCTTTCTGCGGCAGCAGTGGCGGCTAATGGCGAAGTGGTCGTGTCCTTCGACTACATGAACCAGATTCTCGACGTGAACCTCACCGATCGCACTGCCGTTTGTCAGCCAGGCGTGGTCACCGAACAATTGCAGAACAAGGCCGAAGAGCACGGCTTGTACTATCCGGTGGACTTCGCTTCGGCAGGTTCCAGCCAGATTGGCGGCAATATCGGTACCAATGCCGGCGGGATCAAGGTGATTCGCTACGGCATGACCCGAAATTGGGTGGCCGGCATGAAAGTCGTCACCGGCAAGGGCGATCTGCTGGAACTGAACAAAGACCTGATCAAGAACGCCACCGGCTACGACCTGCGTCAGCTGTTCATCGGCGCCGAAGGCACCCTGGGCTTTGTCGTCGAAGCCACCATGCGTCTTGACCGTGCGCCGAAAAACCTCACCGCGATGGTGCTCGGCACCGCCGATTTCGATTCGATCATGCCGGTATTGCACGCGTTTCAGAGCAAACTTGACCTGACAGCGTTCGAATTTTTCTCCGATAAAGCCCTGGCCAAGGTCATGGCGCGCGGCGATGTGCCAGCGCCGTTCGAATCCGACTGCCCGTTCTATGCGCTCCTGGAATTCGAAGCGACCACCGATGAAGTGGCCAACCACGCTCTGGAAACCTTCGAACATTGCGTCGAGCAGGGTTGGGTGCTGGACGGAGTGATGAGCCAGAGCGAGACCCAGTTGCAGAACCTCTGGAAGCTGCGCGAATACATTTCCGAGACCATTTCCCACTGGACGCCGTACAAAAACGACATTTCAGTCACTGTGTCGAAAGTCCCGGCGTTCCTGAAGGAAATCGATGCGATCGTCGGTGAACACTACCCAGACTTCGAAATCGTCTGGTTCGGTCATATCGGCGACGGCAACCTGCATTTGAACATCCTCAAGCCGGATAACCTGAGCAAGGATGAGTTCTTCGCCAAGTGTGCCACCGTCAACAAGTGGGTATTCGAAACCGTCGAGAAGTACAACGGTTCGATTTCCGCCGAACATGGCGTGGGCATGACCAAACGTGATTACTTGACCTACAGTCGCTCGCCGGTTGAGATCGAATACATGAAAGCCGTCAAAGCGGTGTTCGACCCGAATGGAATCATGAATCCGGGCAAGATTTTCGCTGTTTGACTTTTGAATTTAAGAGCAACGAAGCAGGAGTCGGTCAATGAGCTATCAGCACCAGTATGTCGACGGTACGCGTATTCACTTCCCGCTGGGGAAAGTGGTGTGCATCGGCCGTAACTACGCCGAACACGCCAAGGAACTGGACAACCCGGTGCCCACCGAGCCTCTGCTGTTCATCAAGCCCGGCAGTTGCGTGGTGCCGCTGGAAGGCGGCTTCAGTATTCCCACCGAGCGTGGTTCGGTGCATTACGAAGCCGAAATCGCGGTACTGATTGGCAAGCCATTGTCGACCAAGCCGAGCCGTGAAGAAGTGCTCGACGCTATCTCCGGTTTCGCCCCGGCCCTGGACCTGACCCTGCGTGACAAGCAGGCCGAGCTGAAAGCCAAGGGCTTGCCGTGGGAGATCGCCAAATCCTTCGACGGCGCGGCGGTGATTGCGCCGTTCGTGGCTGGCAGCACGTTTGCCGACCTGACCGACATCGGCATCCGCCTGACCATCAATGGCGAAGTGCGCCAGGATGGCAACAGCAAAGACATGCTCAATCCGATCGTGCCGATGATCCAGTACATGGCAGGCTGCTTCTCGCTGCAGGCCGGTGACGTGATCCTCACCGGCACGCCGGTGGGCGTTGGTCCGCTGAATGTTGGTGATGAACTGGTACTCGAATTGCCGGGTGTCAGCCGCTTTACCAGCAGCGTTCTCTGATTCAACACAAAACCCTGTGGGAGCGAGCAAGCCCGCTCCCACATTGATTTTGTGATCTTCCCTGCAAACTGCGTTTGCCCACATAGGGCAATCCAGCCATTTCCCGTTTTTTTCACATTTTGTCTGGATAATTCCGGGCCTTCTGGCGTCTGAGCCTGCCTCAATGTGCTATTACCCATAGCCTGAATTTCTGGAGCGCATCCCTGAATGGCCAACGAATCACTGCCCAAGCTGAAAACTGCCCGCCGCTCGCGTTTTGTCATGCGTTGGTATTCCTGGCTTTTACTGGCTGTGGCCGCTGCGTATGGCCTTGCGTTTGCGATGCACTGGGATGATCGCGGCGTGCTCTGGGTGAAGGAGCGCTTCGAAAGCCCCGCCGAACGAAAAGAGAGTGTCTGGCTGCCTGACTACCGGGCGGTGATCGACGCCAAACTGCTGCCTGGCATGGAGAAGGACGAAGCATCGGACGTGTCTTACGACCCGCAGACCAAAACCCTGTTTTCCGTGATGGGCAAGAACCCGTTCCTGGTCGAGCTGACGTTGCAGGGCGACGTGTTGCGCAAAATGCCGCTGGTGGGTTGGAGCAACCCGGAAGGGGTGACGGTAATGGGCAATGGTTTGCTGGCGATTACCGATGAGCGCGAACATCTGCTCTCGCTCGTCAAGGTCGATGCCGATACGCGCGAGCTGAACATCGCCAATTTCCCGAAATACGATCTCGGCCCGTCAAAAAACCAGAATAAAGGTTTCGAAGCCGTCGTCTGGGATGCCCGCCGCCAGCAACTGCTGCTGGGTGAAGAGCGTCCACCAGCGCTGTTCAGCTGGAAAAGCGATGGCAGCCAGATCCTGAAGGGTGACAAGCAAAAACTCTCCAGCGACGCACTGGATGTCCGCAACCTGTCAGCCCTGGCCATCGATCCACGCACCGGCCACACCCTGGTGCTGTCCGCCGACTCTCACTTGTTGCTGGAACTGGACGAGAAGGGCGAGCAGGTCAGTTTCATGACCTTGCTCGGTGGTTTCAATGGTCTGAAGAAAACCATTCCGCGCGCCGAGGGCGTTGCCATGGACGAAGCTGGCACGCTGTACATGGTGAGCGAGCCGAACCTGTTCTACGTCTTCAAAAAACCACAACCCTGACAAACACCACAAATCCAATGTGAGAGCGAGCAAGCCCGCTCCCACAGGTTTTGTGTAGGCCTTATTGGGCGCGCAGGGTTTTCACGCCTTCACTCGTGCCCAACAGCAGCAAGTCCGCCGGGCGGGCCGCGAACAAACCGTTGGTGACCACGCCGACGATGGCGTTGATCTGTGCTTCCAGTTCCACCGGGTTGGTGATCTGCATGTTGTGCACGTCGAGGATGATGTTGCCGTTATCGGTCAGCACGCCTTCACGGTAAACCGGGTCGCCGCCGAGCTTCACCAGTTCGCGGGCCACGTGGCTGCGCGCCATCGGGATCACTTCCACTGGCAACGGGAACGCGCCGAGCACCGGCACCAGTTTGCTGGCATCGGCGATGCAGATGAAAGTCTTGGCCACAGCGGCCACGATCTTCTCGCGGGTCAGGGCCGCGCCGCCGCCCTTGATCAGGTGCAGGTGCTCGTCGCTTTCATCGGCGCCGTCGACGTAGAACTCCAGATCGCTGACGGTATTGAGCTCATACACCGGAATGCCGTGACCCTTGAGGCGTGCAGCGGTGGCTTCGGAACTGGCCACTGCGCCGTCAAATGCGCCTTTGTGCTTGGCCAGGGCGTCGATGAAGCTGTTGGCGGTGGAGCCGGTGCCGACCCCGACGATGCTCTTGTCGTCGAGTTTCGGGAGGATGAAGTCGACGGCGGCCTGAGCCACTGCCTGTTTGAGTTGATCCTGGGTCATGCGGGCTCCGAAGTGCCGAAGAGGGAACGAAAGGCCGGCATTATAGGCCCGGGGGCGAGGAAGGTCATTGCCCGATTGGCAGGTCAAAAGATCGCACCCGCAGGTTCTGCCGAAGGCTGCGATCTTTTCCGTTGACCTTGAAACCACCTGTTTAGTGTGGTCGCCCGCCCGAAAGCCGGGTTAGACTCCTTGGCCCTGCCCAACCCGTTCAGTGATGCTTTCCGATGCTCGAACAGTACGTCAAAAAGATCCTCACCTCGCGCGTTTATGACGTTGCCGTAGAAACCCCATTGCAGACTGCTCGCCAGCTCTCCGAGCGGCTGGGCAACGAGATTTGGCTCAAGCGTGAAGACTTGCAGCCGGTGTTCTCGTTCAAGATTCGCGGCGCTTACAACAAGCTGACGCAACTGAGCGATGAAGAGCGCGCCCGTGGTGTGGTCACCGCTTCGGCGGGCAACCATGCGCAAGGCCTGGCCCTGGCAGCCAAAGTGCTGGGCGTGAAAGCGACCATCGTCATGCCCAAGACCACCCCGGAGATCAAGGTCGAAGGCGTGCGTTCGCGCGGTGGCAAAGTGGTACTGCATGGGGATTCGTTCCCGGAAGCCCTGGCCTACTCGCTGAAACTGGTCGACGAAAAAGGCTACGTCTACATTCACCCCTACGACGATCCCCACACCATTGCCGGGCAGGGCACGGTGGCCATGGAGATTCTGCGCCAGCACCCGGGGCGCCTGGATGCGATCTTCGTTCCGGTGGGCGGCGGCGGATTGATCGCCGGGATTGCGGCGTACGTGAAATACCTGCGTCCGGACATCAAGATCATCGGCGTCGAACCGGATGACTCCAACTGCCTGCAAGCCGCCATGGCGGCCGGCGAGCGCGTGGTGTTGCCGACCGTGGGGCTGTTTGCCGATGGCGTCGCGGTGGCGCAGATCGGTCAGCACACCTTCGATATCTGCAAAGACTACGTTGATGAAGTGATCACCGTCAGCACCGATGAAATCTGTGCGGCGATCAAGGATATCTACGACGATACCCGCTCGATCACTGAGCCTGCCGGCGCCTTGGGCGTGGCCGGGATCAAGAAATACGTCGAGCAACGCGGCGTCACCGGCCAGACCTTCGTGGCCATCGATTCCGGCGCCAACGTCAACTTCGACCGCTTGCGACACGTTGCTGAGCGCGCCGAGCTGGGCGAGGGCCGCGAAGCCATCATCGCCGTGACCATCCCCGAGAAGCCGGGCAGCTTCAAGGCGTTCTGCGAAGCCATCGGCAAGCGCCAGATCACCGAATTCAACTACCGCTACAACACCGGCAGCGAAGCGCACATCTTTGTCGGCGTGCAGACCCACCCGGAAAACGACCCGCGCAGTGCGCTGCTCGCCAGCCTGACTGAGCAGGGTTTCCCGGTACTCGACCTGACGGATAACGAACTGGCCAAGTTGCACATCCGCCACATGGTTGGCGGGCGTGCCGCCCAGGTGGTCGATGAAGTGGTGCTGCGCTTCGAATTCCCGGAGCGCCCGGGTGCGTTGTTCAACTTCCTCAACAAGCTCGGCGGGCGCTGGAACATTTCGATGTTTCACTACCGCAACCACGGCGCGGCGGATGGTCGTGTGGTCGCGGGCCTGCAAGTGCCCCACGACGAACGTCACCTGGTACCGGCGGCGCTGGAAGAAATCGGCTACCCGTACTGGGACGAAAGTGACAACCCGGCCTATCAGCTGTTTCTCGGCTGAGCGGCTACGCTGATGGGCAGCCTATAAGGAAATCGAACAATGGAAACGTTAACCGCCCTCAAAGTCGCGCATGGCGTGGCGACGGTGCTGCTGTTGATCAGCGCACTGGGGCTGGCAATCTGGGTCTGGCGCGCTCGTCGCAAGGGTGATGCGACGGCGCCTGCACGTACCTTGCAGCGACCGCAGGTGTTCATCTGGTTGCTGATGGGCCTGGCGTTGTTGAGCATGCCATTCACCGGCTGGTGGATGGTGCATCTGGTGGGCTGGCCGTTGGGGCAGACCTGGTTGCTGGCGTCCAGCGTGTTGTACACCGTGGCGGTGCTGGGCTGGTTCTGGCTGGTGGTGCGGCTCAATCGGCTACGCAAGGCGCCGACGGCGGGGAATGGGAAGTTTACCTTGGCGTTGGCGTTGTTCAGTTTTGTCTGCTTTATCGCGATTGCGGGATTGATGGGGGCCAAGCCGGTTTAAGGCTTGTCACCGCGTCGCCTGCATCGCGGGCAAGCCCGCTCACAAGGTTCTGCTGTGTGACATAGATAGCATTCACAGCAGAGACCCTGTGGGAGCGGGCTTGCCCGCGAAGGCGATCTCAATCGCGCAACGAAATCACCGGCCAGCCCCGCTTTTCGGCCTCGGCCCGCAGATTCGGATCCGGGTCGACCGCGATCGGATTCGTCACTTGCTCCAGCAACGCCAAGTCATTCATCGAGTCGCTGTAGAAATAACTGTCTTCCAGGCTGTGGCCAGTTTCTTCCAGCCAACGATTCAGCCGGGTCACCTTGCCTTCACGGAAGCACGGGACATCGGTGCTGCGCCCGCTGTACCGGCCGTCGATCATTTCGCATTCGGTGGCGATCAGGGTTTCAACGCCTAAACGCGTGGCAATCGGCCCGGTTACAAAGCGGTTGGTGGCCGTGATGATGACCAGCTTGTCGCCGGCCTCGCGGTGTTGGGCCAACAGTTCGAGGCCCTTGGGCAGCACGAGCGGTTCGATGCAGTCGCGCATGTAATCCAGGTGCCATTGATCGAGCGTTGCCATTTCGGTGCGGCCGAGGACTTCCAGGCAGAAGTTCAGGTACGCGTCGTTATCCAGCTTGCCGGCCAGATAGTCCTGATAGAACTCGTCGTTGCGTGTCTTGTAGGCGACGGCGTCGAGGAAACCGCGTTCGCACAGATAATCGCCCCAGGCGTGGTCACTGTCGCCGCCCAGAAGCGTGTTGTCCAAGTCGAATAAAGCCAGCCGCATTGCAGTTACTCGCTGAAAAGTCTGTAGAAAGGTCTCCAGAATACGGACTTTTCACAAGAGTGCACATAAGGTAGGTCGGCTCGTTGCTGCTTTCACAACCTTTGTGGAACAATGCGGCGACATGCGTTTGCGAGGTTGTTGCCGTGATCGACCCCGATGGTTTCCGCCCCAATGTCGGGATCATTCTGACGAATGATGCTGGCCAGGTGCTATGGGCTCGCCGAATCAATCAAGATGCCTGGCAGTTTCCACAGGGCGGGATCAACCCCCAGGAGACGCCGGAAGACGCCTTGTACCGCGAGTTGAACGAAGAAGTGGGCCTGGAGCGCGAAGATGTTGAAATTCTCGCCTGCACCCGGGGCTGGTTGCGTTATCGTTTGCCGCAACGTCTGGTCAGAACGCACAGCCAACCGCTGTGCATCGGCCAGAAGCAGAAATGGTTTCTCCTGCGCCTGATCTCCAACGAGCAGCGGGTGCGGATGGATTTGACCGGTAAACCGGAATTCGATGGCTGGCGCTGGGTCAGCTATTGGTATCCGTTGGGCCAGGTGGTGACATTCAAGCGCGAAGTGTATCGACGCGCTCTCAAAGAGCTTGCCCCGCGCCTTTTAGCGCGCGACTGACGACGGAGTTCGACCCCGAGCCATGCTCAATACGCTGCGCAAGATCGTCCAGGAAGTTAACTCCGCCAAGGATCTCAAGGCGGCGTTGGGGATTATTGTGTTGCGCGTCAAAGAGGCCATGGGCAGCCAGGTCTGCTCGGTCTACCTGCTTGATCCAGAGACCAACCGCTTCGTGCTGATGGCCACCGAGGGCTTGAACAAGCGCTCGATCGGCAAAGTCAGCATGGCACCCAACGAAGGTCTGGTCGGCCTGGTCGGCACGCGTGAAGAACCCCTGAACCTCGAAAACGCCGCGGATCACCCGCGCTACCGTTACTTCGCCGAGACCGGTGAAGAACGCTACGCGTCGTTCCTTGGGGCGCCGATCATTCACCACCGCCGCGTCGTCGGCGTGTTGGTCATTCAGCAAAAGGAACGTCGCCAGTTCGATGAAGGCGAAGAAGCCTTCCTCGTGACCATGAGCGCGCAGCTCGCCGGCGTTATCGCCCATGCCGAGGCCACCGGTTCGATCCGTGGCCTGGGCCGTCAGGGCAAAGGCATTCAGGAAGCAAAGTTCGTCGGCGTACCAGGTTCGCCGGGCGCGGCGGTCGGCACCGCGGTCGTCATGCTGCCACCGGCCGATCTGGACGTGGTGCCGGACAAGACCATCACCGACATCGATGCAGAACTTGGGCTGTTCAAGACCGCCATCGAAGGCGTGCGCGCCGACATGCGTGCCTTGTCCGCCAAGCTGGCAACCCAGCTGCGACCTGAAGAGCGGGCCCTGTTCGACGTCTACTTGATGATGCTCGACGATGCTTCGCTCGGCAGCGAAGTCACCACCGTGATCAAGACCGGTCAGTGGGCCCAGGGCGCGCTGCGTCAGGTGGTCACCGATCACGTCAACCGTTTCGAACTGATGGACGACGCCTACCTGCGTGAGCGGGCCTCGGACGTCAAGGACCTCGGCCGCCGTTTGCTCGCCTACTTGCAGGAAGAGCGGCAGCAGACGCTGGTCTACCCCGACAACACCATTCTGGTCAGCGAAGAACTGACGCCGGCGATGCTCGGCGAGGTGCCGGAAGGCAAGCTGGTGGGCCTAGTGTCGGTACTCGGTTCTGGCAACTCCCACGTGGCGATCCTGGCGCGCGCCATGGGTATTCCGACGGTGATGGGCCTGGTCGACCTGCCGTACTCCAAGGTCGACGGCATCCAGATGATCGTCGACGGCTACCACGGCGAGGTCTACACCAACCCGAGTGACGTGCTGCGCAAGCAGTTCGCCGACGTGGTCGAGGAAGAGAAACAACTGGCCCTCGGGCTGGATGCATTGCGCGACCTGCCGTGCGTAACGGTCGATGGCCACCGCATGCCGCTGTGGGTCAACACCGGCCTGCTGGCGGATGTGGCACGGGCGCAGAAGCGCGGTGCCGAGGGCGTGGGCCTGTACCGCACCGAAGTGCCGTTCATGATCAACCAGCGCTTCCCGAGCGAAAAGGAACAACTGGCGATCTATCGCGAGCAACTCGCCGCGTTCCATCCACAGCCAGTGACCATGCGTAGCCTGGACATCGGCGGTGACAAGGCGCTGTCGTACTTCCCGATCAAGGAAGACAACCCGTTCCTCGGCTGGCGCGGCATTCGCGTGACCCTCGACCACCCGGAAATCTTCCTGGTGCAGACCCGCGCCATGCTCAAGGCCAGCGAAGGCCTGAACAACCTGCGTATTCTGCTGCCGATGATTTCCGGCACCCATGAACTGGAAGAAGCCTTGCACCTGATTCACCGGGCCTGGGGCGAAGTCCGCGACGAAGGCACCGATGTGCCGATGCCGCCGGTGGGCGTGATGATCGAGATTCCGGCGGCGGTGTATCAGACCAAGGAACTGGCGCGGCAGGTGGACTTCCTGTCGGTCGGCTCCAACGACCTGACCCAGTACCTGCTGGCCGTGGACCGAAACAACCCACGGGTGGCCGACCTCTACGACTACCTGCACCCGGCGGTGCTGCAAGCCTTGCAGAGCGTGGTGCGTGATGCCCATGCCGAAGGCAAACCGGTGAGTATCTGCGGCGAAATGGCCGGTGACCCGGCGGCGGCGGTGCTGTTGATGGCAATGGGCTTCGACAGCCTGTCGATGAACGCCACCAACTTGCCGAAAGTGAAGTGGATGCTGCGTCAGATCAACCTGAGCAAGGCCAAGGAACTGCTGGCGGAGCTGATGACCATCGACAACCCGCAAGTTATCCACAGCTCGCTGCAACTGGCGCTGAAAAACCTTGGGTTGGCGCGGATGATCAATCCAGCTTCGGTCAAGACCCTTTAAAAGGCTGATGGCCTCATCGCAGGCAAGCCAGCTCCCACAGGAATTTGGGTCGATTCACTGATTTGTGATCAACACCAAAACCTGTGGGAGCTGGCTTGCCTGCGATGGGGCCAGTCCAGGCAGCACAAAATTAAATCCTGACTTCCACTTCCCCCAAATGCCCCCCATACGGCCCGAAACTCCGCTCGACCATATGCCGCATCCCATTCGCCTGAACAATCAACGCCGTGCTCGCCCGCGTCCCATAAGCCTGGCTCTTGATAAACACACTCGACAACAACGTCTCGGTGGCTTGCCCCACGCCAGTGTCCGGCAGCTCGGCAAGCGGCGCCGTCTGTGGATCGCTGAGCAAGGCCAATAGCGCCTGCGGCTGCGGGGCGTCCAGCACTTCGCTCAAGGCTGCCTTGGCCTTGAGCACTTTTGGCCACGGCGTATTCAGCCCCGCGTTTGATAACCCATAAATCCCTGGTTCGAGCCTGACCGCCGCGGTTTCCCGAGCGTTGAAGTGCCATAACTCGCTGGCATCGCCGATTAGCAGATTGAACCCGGCATATTCAGTCGAGCGTCCGATAATGTCGCTTAAATAGTCTTCAATGGGCGTTTCCCCGCTGAGAAACTGCGCCACCAGTTCGCCTCGCGACTTGGCGGCCGGCGGTTGGAGGGGATCGCGGATGTTGGTCAGTGCGGCGAAGCGCCCATTGGCGCCGACACCAAGCCACGTACCGCCGGCCTCGAGGTCACGCCCGGCGTAGACATGCGGGGCGTGCGGCCATTGCGCCAAAGGCAAGCTGGGTCGGGCATAGAATTCGTCGCGGTTGGCCGCCACGATCAGCGGCTGGGCATGACCCGGCCGCCAGGCAAAGACAATCAGGCACATAAGGTGGTCCTTGTGTGTTTTTTGCTCACTCTACGCAGACATCGCTCATCGATCCATCGCCATCCGCAGTGGAGCCCGAGGCCATGCATCCGTTACCATGCCGCTCCTGATTCGGGATGCTTGGGGATGTGGCCATGGAATTTTTGCTCTATCTGGCGCTGGGCGCCTGTGCGGGCGTGCTGGCCGGGCTGTTCGGGGTAGGCGGCGGGATGATTATCGTTCCGGTGCTGGTGTTCAGCTTCACCTTGCAGGGATTTGATCCGTCGATCCTGACGCATCTTGCAGTCGGCACTTCCCTGGCGACGATCATTTTTACGTCGGTCAATGCGGTTCGCGAACATCATCGCCGTGGCGCCGTGCGTTGGCCGATTTTTGCCTGGATGACCCTCGGCATTCTGATCGGTGCCGGTTTCGGCGCGCTGACCGCCGAAGCGATCTCCGGGCCGAATCTGCAGAAGATCATCGGCGTATTCGCGTTGATCATCGCGGTTCAACTCGCCTTGGACTTCAAGCCCAAGGCCAGCCGAACGGTGCCCGGTAAAGTCGGTCTGACCGTGGCCGGCAGTGTGATTGGCTGGGCTTCGGCGATTTTCGGGATTGGCGGCGGTTCGCTGACCGTGCCATTCCTGACCTGGCGCAGCGTACCGATGCAGCAAGCGGTGGCCACGTCGTCGGCCTGTGGCCTGCCCATCGCCTTGGCAAGTGCATTAAGTTTCATGATTCTGGGCTGGCACGATCCACTGCTGCCGGCCCATAGTCTCGGTTTTGTTTATTTGCCGGCGCTGCTGGGGATCGCCCTGACCAGCATGGTCTTCGCCCGCCTCGGTGCACGACTGGCCCACAGGCTGTCGCCGCGCTTGCTGAAAAGACTGTTTGCCGCTTTGCTGTTTTGCGTCGGCTTGAGCTTCTTGCTCTGAGGCGTAACGCAATCCTGGCTTAATCCTGGCGTGACAGCGTCGCCCGGGAATTTTGAAGGTTTCAACTCTAACGAGGAGTCGCAATGCTGCCTTACCCGCAGATCGACCCGGTGGCCTTGGCCATCGGTCCGCTGAAAATCCACTGGTACGGCCTGATGTACCTGATCGGCATCGGCGGCGCGTGGCTGCTGGCGTCCCGTCGGCTGAACCGCTTCGACCCGACCTGGACCAAGGAGAAACTCTCCGACATGGTGTTCTGGATGTCGATGGGCGTCATCGTCGGCGGCCGCCTGGGTTATGTGCTGTTTTATGATCTGAGCGCTTACCTGGCCAACCCGATGTTGATCTTCGAAGTGTGGAAGGGCGGCATGTCGTTCCACGGTGGCTTCATCGGTGTGATGCTCGCAGCGTTGTGGTTTGGTAAAAAGAACAACAAGTCGTTCTTCCAGCTGATGGACTTCGTCGCGCCGATGGTGCCGATCGGCCTGGGTGCCGGGCGCATCGGTAACTTCATCAACGCCGAGTTGTGGGGCAAGCCGACCGACGTGCCGTGGGCGATGATCTTCCCGCCGTTCAGCGACCCGGCGCAGTTGCCGCGTCATCCGTCGCAGCTGTACCAGTTTGCGCTGGAAGGTGTGGCGCTGTTCCTGATCCTCTGGCTGTTCTCGCGCAAGCCACGGCCGACCATGGCGGTATCCGGGATGTTCGCGCTGTTCTATGGCATTTTCCGTTTCATCGTCGAGTTCGTCCGCGTTCCGGATGCGCAGCTGGGCTATCTGGCGTGGAACTGGCTGACTATGGGCCAGGTGCTGTGCGTACCGATGATCGTCGGCGGTCTATTCCTGATCTGGCTGGCTTATCGACGCGCCCCGGCGGCCCCCGCAGCTGCATAAGAAGCAGGCGCAAAAAATTCGAACCCCGGGGCGACGGCTCCGGGTTCAAGGACACAGGTAATTCATGAAGCAATATCTCGATCTGGTCGCCCACGTCATCAAGAACGGCACCAAACAGGCCAACCGCACCGGCGTGAACACCATCAGCTTTCCGGGTGCGATGCTGCGCTTCGATTTGCAGGAAGGTTTCCCGGCGATCACCACCCGCAAGATGGCCTTCAAGTCGGCCATCGGCGAGATGTGCGGTTTTCTGCGCGGGGTGAACAACGCCGCTGAATTCCGTGCACTGGGTTGCAAGGTCTGGGACCAGAACGCCAACGAAAACGCCCAGTGGCTGGCCAACCCGTTCCGTCAGGGCGAAGACGACCTCGGCGAGATCTACGGCGTGCAATGGCGCAAATGGCCGGCGTACAAGCAGATACCGGTCAGCAACCAGGCCGCCATCGAGCAGACCCTGAGCCAGGGTTATCGGCAGATCGCCGAAGGCGAAGAAGACGGCCAGGCGTATGTGGTGCTGTACAAGGCGATCGACCAGATCCGCCAGTGCGTCGACACCATCATCAAGGACCCAGGCAGCCGTCGCATTCTGTTCCACGGCTGGAACGTTGCGCAGCTCGATGAGATGGCCCTGCCGCCGTGCCACTTGCTGTACCAGTTCCACCCGAATGTCGAGACCAGGGAAATCTCCCTGACCCTCTACATCCGCTCCAACGACCTGGGCCTGGGCACGCCGTTCAACCTCACCGAAGGCGCCGCGCTGCTGAGCCTGATCGGTCGCCTGACCGGTTACACGCCGCGCTGGTTCACCTATTTCATCGGTGACGCCCACGTCTACGAAAACCACCTGGACATGCTCAACGAACAGCTCAAGCGCGAGCCGTTCGCCCTGCCGAAGCTGAAGATCTCCGACCGTGTGCCGGAGTTTGCCAAGACCGGTGTGTATCAGCCGGAATGGCTGGAGCTGATCGAACCGAGTGATTTCTCGCTCGAAGGCTACGAGCACCACGCTCCGATGACGGCGCCGATGGCGGTCTGAGTCTGGCACCGCTTCGCGGTGTTCGCGGGCAAGCCTCGCTCCTACAGGTTCACACGATACCTGTAGGAGCGAGGCTTGCCCGCGAAGGCATTCTTAATGCCCGTGGCTTCGGCCAACATGGGAATGCTCGACCTCCGTCGCCACAACCCCGCCACTCACCTCCAGCCGCTGCAAAATCCCGCACTGATCGATATCCGGCCCTTCGCTGCAGCGTTGGCGCAGGTCGAGCAGTTGTGTCTGCAAGGCCAGCAAACCGTCGATTCGTGCCTTCACATGATGGATATGTTCGTCGATCAACGCGTTGACGTTTTCGCATTGATCCTGCGGGCTGTCGCGCAGGGCCAACAGGCTGCGGATTTCCTCGAGCGTCATGTCGAGGGTGCGGCAATTGCGGATGAAAGTCAGGCGTTCGGCGTGGGCCTGGGTGTAGACGCGATAATTGCCGTCGCTGCGGGCCGGTTCCGGCAGCAGGTTTTCGCGCTCGTAGTAGCGGATGGTTTCCACCGCGCAGTCGGTGAGTTTCGCCAGTTCTCCTATTTTCATCGCGTCAATCTCCAAAAGGGTGCTTGACCCTATAGTGGCTACAGGGTCTTTACTTGGCAACAGGCACCTTCATGGACGCGACCAATGAGCGATTCTCTTCACACCCACAAACCCGAGGCTGATCACGATCACGATCACGATCACGATCACAGCCACAAACTGCAGCCTGTGCCCCAGCATGTCCATGGTAGCCATGATCATGGCGGCCACGGCGATTCCTGCTGTTCCTCCAAAGCGGCGCCATCGCTGATCAAGTTGAGCGAGACACCGACCGCCGGCGCGCGGCTGAGCAGCTTCCGCATCGAAGCCATGGACTGCCCGACCGAGCAGACGCTGATCCAGAACAAACTCGGCAAGCTTGCGGGCGTGCAGCAACTGGAGTTCAACCTGATCAACCGGGTGCTGGGCGTAACCCATGACCTGCCAACCAACGCGCCGATCATAGAGGCGATCAAGTCACTCGGCATGCACGCCGAGCCGTTGGAACAAGGCGTCGAAGCGCCAATACCTGTGCCAGAGAAAAAACCTTGGTGGCCATTGGCGCTGTCCGGTGTTGGCGCGCTGGCGGCTGAAGTTATCCACTTCACTAACGCTGCGCCCAATTGGGTGGTGGCGGTGATTGCGCTGATCTCAATTCTCAGTGGCGGCCTGGGTACCTATAAAAAGGGCTGGATCGCCCTGAAAAACCTCAACCTGAACATCAACGCGCTGATGAGCATCGCGGTGACCGGTGCGGTCCTGATCGGCCAGTGGCCGGAAGCGGCGATGGTGATGTTCCTGTTCACCGTCGCCGAGTTGATCGAAGCCAGGTCCTTGGACCGGGCGCGCAACGCCATCGGCGGACTGATGCAGATGGCGCCCGAGCAAGCCACGGTGCAGCAAGCCGATGGCAGTTGGGTCGCACAACCGGTGAAAAGCATCGAGCTGGGTGCGCGGGTGCGAGTGCGTCCCGGTGAGCGGATCGGTCTGGACGGCGAAGTGGTGTCCGGCAGCTCGACTATCGATCAGGCACCGATTACCGGTGAAAGCCTGCCGGTGGAGAAAACCGTTGGCGACAAGGTGTTTGCCGGCACCATCAACCAGTCCGGTTCACTGGAGTACACCGTGACCGCAGCGGCCGATCACTCGACCCTCGCGCGGATCATCCACGCCGTCGAACAGGCCCAGGGCGCGCGGGCGCCGACCCAGCGTTTCGTCGACAGCTTTTCGAAAATCTACACACCGGCGGTGTTCATCCTGGCCCTCGCCGTGGCGGTGATCCCGCCGCTGTTCATGGACGCGCTGTGGTTCGACTGGATCTATCGGGCGCTGGTGTTGCTGGTGGTCGCCTGCCCATGCGCCTTAGTGATTTCCACTCCGGTGACCATCGTCAGCGGCCTCGCGGCAGCGGCGCGCAAAGGGATTCTGGTCAAGGGCGGCGTTTATCTGGAGCACGGCTACAAACTCGATTACCTGGCCCTCGACAAGACCGGCACCCTCACGCATGGCAAACCGGTGCAGACCGACTATTTGTCCCTCGACCCGACCGCCGATCAAACAGCCCCGGCCATTGCGGCGGCACTGGCCGGTCGCTCGGATCACCCGGTGTCGTTGGCCATCGCCAACGCGGCAGTTGTGGATAACCAGCGCGCGCCGCTGACTGTGGATAACTTCGAAGCCTTGGCGGGGCGTGGAGTACGCGGTGAGATCAATGGTGAGCTCTATCACCTGGGCAACCATCGACTGGTGGAAGACTTGGGCCTGTGTTCTCCAGTGCTGGAAGAAAAACTGTTTGCTCTGGAGAAACAGGGCAAGTCGGTGGTGCTGTTGCTCGACAAGTCGGGTCCGCTGGCCTTGTTTGCCGTCGCGGACACCGTGAAAGCGACCAGTCGCGAGGCGATCCAGCAATTGCATGAACTGGGCATCAAAACCCTGATGCTGACCGGTGACAACGTTCACACCGCCGAGGTCATCGCCGCCCATGTGGGCATCGATCAGGCGCAAGGCGATCTGTTGCCGAGCGAGAAGCTGCAGGCCATCGAAACGCTGTATGCCCAGGGCTATCGCGTGGGAATGGTCGGCGACGGCATCAACGACGCTCCTGCACTGGCGCGGGCCGAGATCGGTTTCGCCATGGCGGCCGCCGGGACCGACACCGCCATCGAAACCGCCGATGTCGCCCTGATGGACGATGATCTGCGCAAGATCCCGGCCTTCATCCGCCTGTCGCGGCAGACCTCGAACATCCTCAAACAGAACATTGCCCTGGCATTGGTCATCAAAGCGATCTTTCTTGGGGTAACCTTCGCCGGGATCGCCACCATGTGGATGGCGGTGTTCGCCGACATGGGCGTGAGCCTGTTGGTGGTGTTCAACGGTTTGCGCCTGTTGCGCAAATAGACGATGAGGGACGGGTGTGCTGAGTGCCGAGCTGAAGGCGTTTTACATGGTGGCCCGGCTGGGCAGCATTACCCTGGCGGCGAAAAAGCTCGGCCTGAGCCAACCGACGGTGACGACCCAGATCCGGCACCTGGAAAGCCAGTATTCGGTTGAGCTGTTCTACCGTGGCGGCCGCCGCCTCAGCGTCAGCGACGAAGGTGCGCGGCTGTTGCCGATGGTCAAGGCACTGCTGCAGCAGGAAGCCGATATCGAGTTCTTCCTGCGTAACAGCGGTCAGGTCCAGGGCACGTTGCGCATCGCCGCCACGGCGCCGTATTACATCCTCGATCTGGTGAAAACCTTTCGCGAGCGCTTGCCGCAGGTGGAGGTGTCGGTGGAAATCGGCAACTCCCAGCAGGTGCTTGAAGCGCTGGAGGATTACCGGGTCGATGTCGCCGCGTCCTCGCAGTTGCTCGACGATGCGCGGTTGATTCGCCGGGTGCTCGGCAGCGATCCGCTGGTGTTGGCGGTGCATCGTAATCATCCGCTGGCGGTGCATGACCATGTGCCCCTCAGCGCGCTGGCTGGGCATACCTTGTTGATGCGCGAGTCGGGCTCGACCACTCGGCGCTTGACCGAAGAGTTGCTGGCCAGTGCCGGGGTGAGTTGCGGGCCACTGCTGGAGATTGGCAGCCGCGAGTCGATCCGTGAAGCGGTGCTGCGCAACATCGGCATCAGCATCATCGCCCGGCAGGAGGTGCCGCACGATCCGCAATTGCGGGTGTTGACCCTCGAGAATGCGCCGCAGATTCCTGAGTACCTGTACTGCCTCAAGGAACGAAAAGGCGCCCGGCTGCCGGCGGCATTTCTGGGGTTGGCGCAGGAAATGGCCCCGGCTTGAGAGTTGCGGTGAATGTGAAGGCCTCTTCGCGGGCAAGCCTCGCTCCTACAGGGGGACGCGGTCATCTGTAGGAGCGAGGCTTGCCCGCGAAGGCGTCGGATCAACCAGCGCATGACTTGAACCTTCAACCCAAATCCTTGAATACCACTATCGGCCGTTTTTGCCTCGTTGCCACATGACGGACGCATTGCAAACCTAGGATGACCCTCATCTGCTTGATGAGGCCTGTCCATGAACCACTCGATCGCAACTGCCCTGACCAACCCCGGCGCGCCGATGAAAGTGCGCGGCGTGCAGAAACGTTTCGGTGCGTTCACCGCGCTGGATAACGTTTCCCTCGACGTGGCAGCCGGTGAACTGGTGTGTTTGCTGGGGCCGTCGGGCTGTGGCAAAACCACCTTGCTGCGCTGTATCGCGGGTCTGGAGAAACAAGACAGCGGCGAGTTATACCTCGGTGATCGCGACGTTTCCCACCTGGCGCCTCAGGCCCGGGACTACGGCATTCTCTTCCAGTCCTACGCGCTGTTCCCCAACCTTACCGTCGAAGCGAACATCGCCTACGGCCTCGCCGGCAGCGGTCGCGATCAAGTGCGCCAGCGTGTCGGTCAGATGCTGGAGCTGGTCGGCCTCACCGGCAGTGAGAAAAAATACCCCGGCCAGTTGTCCGGCGGTCAGCAGCAACGCGTAGCGATGGCCCGGGCCCTGGCGCCGGCTCCTTCCTTGTTGTTGCTGGACGAACCAATGTCGGCGCTCGACGCCCGGGTCCGCGAGCATCTGTGCACCGAGTTGCGCCAACTGCAGCGCAACCTCGGCATCACCACCCTGATGGTCACCCACAATCAGGACGAGGCCATGCTGATGGCCGACCGCATCGCCGTGATGAACAACGGCAAGGTCGAGCAGTACGCCACACCGCAGGACATCTACGACCGCCCGGCCACACCGTTTGTGGCGGAGTTCGTCGGTCAGGGCAACTGGCTGCCGTTCCGCCGTAGCAGCGATAGTCATGCCCTGGTCGGCGGGATGCACATGCGCCTGGCCGATGGTAGTGCGAAAACCGCGTCGGGCCGTTTGTTCTGCCGTCCCGAGGCGATCAACGTCAACCCGCTGGTGCATGAAGAAAACCTGTTCCCGGCCAAGATTCGCGAGATCACTTTCCTCGGCAATCGTTGCCGCATGAGTTTCGAACTCGATCAGCTGCCGGGTCATGCATTGCTGGCGGAACTGGCGCCGGAAGCGATGCCGCGTCTCGGCGCGCAGCAGATCATGGTCGCCTTGCCGCCGCGCAGCCTGCAGGTGTTTGCCTGATGAACGCGAATGTCGCGCTGCCGATACCGCACAAGCAGGTTCGGCAGGCCTCCCGTGCCGAGATCGGCGACCGGCTGTTCGTGGTCGGCGGCAAGCTGCTGTTGTTGGTGTTGCTCTGTGTGGCAGTGTTGATGCCGTTACTGGCGATCTTCTGGCGCGGGTTCAGTTCGCAGGCCGGGCAGGGCGGTGGTCTGGTGGCTGCCGGTGAATTGCTGACCAGCGCGAATTTCCATTGGTTGCTCGGTAACAGCCTGAAGGTTTCCCTCAGCGTGGCGGCGATTGTCGTACCGTTGGCCTACCTGTTTGCCTACGCCCTGCAACGCACGTTGATTCCTGGCAAAGGTATCTGGCGCGGCATGTCGCTGCTGCCGTTGATGGCGCCGTCAATGTTGCCGGGGATTGCGTTGGTTTATCTGTTCGGCAATCAGGGCCTGTTGCGCGGTCTGCTCTCGGACAACATCTACGGTTTCTGGGGCATTGTGCTCGGCGAGGTCATCTACACCTTCCCACACGCCCTGATGATTTTGCTGTCAGCGCTGTCCCTGGCGGATGCGCGACTGTTCGATGCCGCCTCCAGCATGGGCGCGAGCCCGGCGAAAGCCTTTCGCAGCATCACTTGGCCGGCGACGCGTCAGGCGGTATTCGCGGCGTTCTGTCTGGTGTTCACCCTGACCATCACCGACTTCGGTGTGCCCGTGGTGGTCGGTGGCGACTATCAGGTATTGGCGCTGGAAGCCTACAAAGCGGTGGTCGGTCAGCAACAATTCGGTCGCGGCGCACTGATCGGCATGGTCCTGTTGCTGCCGGCGCTGTTCAGCTTTGGTGTCGACGCCTGGCTGCGTCGGCGTCATGGCGATTCCATGAGTGGTCGGGCGCAAGTGTTTCAACCGGCGCCGTCGAGGCTGCGCGACAGTTGTTATCTGGCCATCGTGTTGCTGATCTGCGCGGTGTTGCTGCTGGTGTTCGGCATGGCGGTGTACTCGTCGCTGGTGAAGTTCTGGCCGTACAACCTGTCGCTGTCGCTCAACCATTACCAGTTCAACGACACCGCGGGCGGTGGCTGGCTGGCCTACGGCAACAGCGTGAAGATGGCGCTGTGCACGGCGTTGATCGGCAGCGTGCTGATCTTCACCGGTGCCTACCTGATGGAGAAAACCCGTGGCCAGCGCGGCCTGAATCTGACCCTGCGCATGCTCAGTTTCGTACCGATGGCGGTGCCGGGTCTGGTGCTGGGCCTGGGTTACGTCTTCTTCTTCAACCTCAGCGGCAATCCGCTGCATGTGCTCTACGGCAGCATGACGCTGCTGGTGGTTTGCACCATTGCTCACTATTTGACCACCGCGCAAATGACCGCCACCACCGCGCTGCGCCAGCTCGACGCCGAGTTCGAAGCCGCCGCGCTGTCGCTCAAGGCGCCGCTGTATCGGCATTACCTGCGAGTCACCGTGCCGATCTGCCTGCCGGCGTTGCTGGACATCGTGCGCTACCTGTTCGTCTCGGCCATGACCACCGTTTCGGCGGCAATCTTCCTCTACAGCCCCGACACCATCCTCGCGGCGGTCGCGGTGCTGAACATGGACGACGCCGGCAACGTCGGCGGTGCGGCGGCGATGTCGACCCTGATTCTATTCACCTCGGCGGGCGTGTCCCTGCTGCTGGCCTGGGCCTCGCGCGGTTTATTGCACCGCTCCCAGGCCTGGCGGCAGACCGCGCCCGGTCTTTGATTCACACCTTCAACTCACACAGGAATTGCACCATGTTCAAGCCCTTGGCCCTGGCCGCTGCTGTCCTCACCGCTTTCAGCCTGAACGCCTTCGCTGCGAAAACCGAGTTGACGGTGTACACCGCCCTCGAAGCCGAACAACTGAAGACCTACAAAGAGGCTTTCGAAAAGGCCAACCCGGACGTCGAGATCAAATGGGTGCGCGATTCCACCGGCATCATCACCGCCAAACTGCTGGCCGAAAAAGCCCGTCCGCAAGCCGATGCGGTGTGGGGCCTGGCGGCGTCGAGCCTGGCGATCCTCGATCAGCAAGGCATGCTGCAAAGCTACGCGCCGAAGGATCTGGGCAAAATCGGCGGCAACTACCGCGACGCCGCCAACCCACCGGCCTGGGTCGGCATGGATGTGTGGGCAGCAACCATTTGCTTCAACACCGTCGAAGCCGAAAAGCAGGGGCTGAGCAAACCGGTCAGCTGGCAGGACCTGACCAAGCCTGAGTACAAAGGCAAGATCGTCATGCCCAACCCCGCCTCGTCCGGCACCGGTTTCCTCGACGTCAGCGCCTGGCTGCAAACCTTCGGCGAGAAGCAGGGCTGGCAGTACATGGACGACCTGCACCAGAACATCGGTCAGTACGTTCACTCCGGTTCCAAGCCGTGCAAACTCGCCGCGGCCGGTGAGTTCCCGATCGGTATTTCCTTCGAATACCCGGCTGTTCAGTTGAAGCGCCAAGGCGCGCCGCTGGACATCATCCTGCCGAAAGAAGGCCTGGGCTGGGAGATCGAAGCGACTGCCGTGATCAAAGGCACCGCGCATGAAGAAGCAGCGAAGAAACTGGCCGACTTCTCCGCAAGCCCGGCGGCGATGGAGCTCTATAAAGAGAACTTCGCGGTGCTCGCGCAACCGGGTATCGCCAAGCCGCAGACCGAATTGCCGGCGGACTATGAACAGCGCCTGATCAAGAACGACTTTGCCTGGGCCTCGAAGAATCGCGACGAGATCCTGACTGAATGGCGCAAGCGCTATGACGGCAAGTCCGAGAAAGTGGCTGCCAAGTAACGGACTCACACCTTGTGGCGAGGGAGCTTGCTCCCGCTGGACTGCGCAGCAGGCCCCTTCTTTTCAGATAGAGAGGGGGGGCCGCTACGCGCCCCAGCGGGAGCAAGCTCCCTCGCCACAAAAAGCGGGATTATCTTAATGACACACCACAGCGACATGCTGATCGTCGGCGCCGGCATTCTCGGCCTGTCCCACGCCTATGCCGCCGCCAGACGCGGTCTCAAGGTCAAAGTCTTCGAGCGCAGCGCCACGCCATTGGGCGCTTCGGTGCGCAACTTCGGCCAGGCACTGGTCACCGGCCAACCGCCGGGACCAATGCTGGAACTGGCCAAGGCCAGCCGCGACATCTGGGGCCAATGGGCAGAACTGGCCGGCCTGCACCTCAAGCGTAACGGCTCGTACTTGTTCGCGCGTACCGAAGCGGAAGAACATCTGCTGGAAGCCTTCTGCGCGGGGCGTGCCGTAGAGCACGGTTACCGTGTCGAGCTGCTGCGTGGTTCAGCGTTGCGGGATTTATACGGCGGTCAGTTCAGCCATCACCGCGCCGCGTTGCACGGCATGGACGACCAACAGTTGTATTCCCGCGAGGCGATTCCGGCATTGATCGACTACCTGCGCCGCGAGTTGGGCGTCGAGTTTCACTTTTCCACCCTGGTGCGCAACATTGAGCCGGGCCGCTTGCACAGCACTGCCGGCACCTTCAGCGCCGAGCAGATCATCGTTTGCTCCGGTCACGATTATCAAACCTTGCTGGCCGAGCCGATTGCCGAACTCAACCCGCAAATCTGCCGCCTGCAAATGCTCCGCGCCCGGCCACGGATCAACCTCAACCTGCAACACGCACTGCTCACCGGTCTGAGTTGCGTGCACTACGGCGCTTTCGCCGATTTGCCGGAAGCGGCCGCGGTACAGGCTCAGATTCTGCACGAGGCGCCTCATCTGCATGAAAACGGCATTCACCTGCTGATCAGCCCGACACCGTACGGTGAGTTGATCATCGGCGACTCCCACCATTACGGCAGCGATCCGTCGCCGTTCAATGCCGAGCAGGTGGACGACTGGATGCTCGAACTGGCCGAACAAACCCTGGGTTGCAAGGTGCAAGTGGTCGAGCGCTGGCAGGGTGTTTACGGTTCACGCGGGCCGGGGCCGTTCTCCTTTCTGCGGCCGATGCCGGGGGTGAGCGTGGCGCTGATGCACACCGGTGTCGGCATGAGCGTCGGGCCGGCGCTGGCTGAGCGTAATGTCGCCAGCTTATTGGGAGACGGTTGATGGACCGCCATCAGCAAGTGATCGTCGAGGTGTTCGGTCTGTACGAGCGGTTTGGCGACAACGACTACATCGGCGAACCGGTGTCGCAGATCGAGCACATGTCGCAAGCAGCCGAGCTGGCGATGGCCGAGGGCTTCGATGATGAAGTGGTGCTGGCGGCGTTCTTTCACGACATTGGGCATCTCTGTGCCGAGGGGGCCGAGAGCATGGGTGGCTTCGGCGCGGTCAGCCATGAGCGTTTGGGCGCTGATTATTTGCGTCGGGCCGGCTTCAGCGAACGCATGGCGCGGTTGGTGGAATATCACGTGGAGGCCAAGCGTTATCTGACGCTCAAAGAGTCCGGGTACTACGAGCGTTTGAGCGAAGCCAGTCGGCGCACGCTGAAGTATCAGGGCGGGGTGATGAGCGCCGCCGAGGCCGAAGCCTTCGAGCAGGACCCGTTGTGTGCCGTCAGTTTGCGGATGCGCCAGTGGGATGAGTTGGCCAAGCAGATGTGGATGCCGGTAATTGATCTGGATGTGTTGAAGGAAAAGGCGTTGCGTGTGCTGCGTACTTAACTATCAATCACCTTTTCAGCCAGCACCTCAACCTGCTCCTGCCGCTCCGCCTGATTCAGCTTCGAATGAGGATTGAGCGACGACCATTGCGGATGTGCTCGCGCCTTGTTCAACGCTTCCGGCAGTTTGCCTTCGCGCCAGGTTTTGTCCTGTGGTGTGGCGACCTGAATGCTGTCCATCGCCGCATGCCCGCGCTGGTTCAGGGCTTGCAGCAATTGCCGCTGGCGCAAGGCCAACAGCCGCAACACGCTGTCGTCGACGGTCAGTTCTCGCTGGCCTTTGATCTTGCCCAGCAGGCGGCTGCCGTAACTGCGGGCGGTTTGCAGAGCGCCGCCGGCAATCGCTCCGGCCAGTGCCGCCGCGCCGAGGGTCAGGCCGCCCACCAGCAAATCGACGCCGGCCCCGGCCGCCGCGCCAGCCGCGATACCACCGCCGACCCGTACACCGAGTTGTTTCAGGGTTTCCGGGTTGAACAGGTCATCGCCCCAGCGGCCATCGAGCAGGGGCAGGTCGCTGGCCGCCGCGTCCTGTGGGCGGAAGGCGTAGAGCTTGAGCAAGGCTTCGACGCAGCGTTGTTCGCGCTGACGCACCGCTTTGCGCAGTTCGCTGATCGCTTGCTGCTCCTGCTCCGCCTCGCTGACCACACTGCGGCGGCAGGCGGCGCAATCGATCAATAAATCAGCAATCAGCTGCGCTGCACTCTTCTGACGGGCTAAGCGTTGGGCCTGCTGATCGGCGATCAGGCGTTCCAATTGTTCGCGGGAGTTTTCGAGCAGCAGCGCGAGGCTTTCATACAGTCGGCGTTCGCCATCTTCCGGCGGCGCGACGCTGTCGAACCGCACCAAGGCATGCAAGCCCAATCGCGCCAGGGCCTCACGCCAATCCGGTTCGCGATGCTGGGCGCTGCTGACAAAATTCAGCACTGGCAGCAGCGGTTTGCCGCAACTGGCCAGTACTTCCAGTTCATCGCGGTACTTGGCCAGCACCGGCTCCCGGGCGTCGATCACATAGAGGCCGGCGTCCGAGGCAAGCAATTGCCGCAACACCTTGGCTTCCTGTTCGAAGCGCTGCCGGGCTTCGCTGCCCTCAAGGAAGCGCGCCAGCCGCGCCGGGCCGTCGAGGCGTTCACCGGGTCGCTCCAGGCGCTCGAGGTAGTCGAGCAGGGCGATGGCATCTTCCAGGCCCGGCGTGTCGAACAGATCGAGCAACGGCTCGCCCTCTACCGATAAGCGCGCACCCTCGACATGGCGCGTGGTGCTGGGGCGATGGGAGACTTCGCCGAACCCGACATCCCGCGTCAGCGTTCGCAGCAACGAGGTTTTGCCGACGTTGGTGTGGCCGACCACTGCGAGTTTCAACGGCTGTTTCCAGGTATCAGTCATGACCCGTCTCCAGCCAGTTCAACGGCGCACAATCGGCGAATGGCAGGTCCAGTTGTTGCAGCGCAACGTGCCAGTCGCCCAGGCGTTCGGCATCCAGCGCTTCGCCGGGCGGCGCTTGCAGCAACCACACGCGGGTGGCGGTGGCGCTGCGAGCCAGTTCGGCAATCAGCGCCAGGCTGCCACGGTCCGGAGAACGCCGTGGATCGCAGGCGATGGCCAGGCGGGCCGGGGGAAAGCGACTCAGCTGTTCAAGCAGTTTGTGCCGGGATTCGCGGCTATCGAGGATGCCGGCGTCGTTGACGCTTTTCGGCAGCTGCGGTGGCCAGGGGCGTTGATCGTCCAGCTCGATGGCCACCAACAGTGCGCCATCGCTTTGCAGATCGCTGGCCGCGTTTTCAACCCGGTGAAGTTGCTCAGGCGCGGCATCGCTAATACCCAGGCGTTCGCTGGTGGGCATCAGCCGTTCGCGCAGTTGGGCGTAGCCGGGCAGGTTCAAGTCCAGATGCAAGGCTGCCTGGCCGGTTTTCCAGCGCCACCGGCAGAACAATGCGAGCAGCAAACGCGGTAACACGCCGTACACCAGCAGCACGCCCACCAGCCACGCCGCCCAGGCCTGGCGGGCGCTTTCGATGTTCAGCGCGGCATCGCCGCTGGCGCGGATCATCTCCACGCTGGGCACACTGAAACCGAGCAAGGCCGGCAGGGCGCCGAGGGCCTGGGTCATGGCGACGAAGGTGTCGGCGCCGAGGATGGTGGTCTCCCAGACGAAGCCATAGCGCCGGGTCGCCATCAGCGTCAGCAGCATCACCAAGGCACTGAGCATCGCCAACAACCACAAGCCGTTGACCAGCACACCCAGCGCCCACCGATTGAGTTTCTGCCGTTGCAGTAACAGCAGCAGGGCCGGCGCCAGTTGTGCGGCATTGGCATCGCGGGCGAGTTTTTCACTGAGCCACAACCACAAGCGTCCGAGGGCGGCGCCCTGTTCGCCGGCGAACACCAGGCCCAGAGCCCAGCTCAATAGCAGAATCAGGTTCAGCCCCAGCAGGCTGCCCAAGGCCCAGAACACATTGACCGGGGTCTGGCCGTCGCCCAGCGCGGCAAACGCCAGGCCGGCGCCACTGATCACGGCCAGCACGGCGAGCACGATCAACGCCAGTCGCGCGCCTTGCAGCCAGTGTTTGAGGGCGCGGGTCTGCCCGTCGCGCTCGGCCAGCCACCGGGCGCGGCATTGAATGCGCGTCGGCAGGTCGCCGCCGGCGCTACGGGCGACTCGGTTGGCTTCCAGATCATCCAGGGGCCCGGCGTGTTCTTCACGCAGGCGGATGGTTTCGCTCAGCCAGAGGTTTTGCAGGGGTGTCAGTTCAGTCACGCGGCATCCCGTCGCTTAATTGAGCGATGAGCATAACCGCTGTGACGCTTATCGGGGTAAGGGAGGCTCTGGTATCCTCGCCGGCATGACTAAATCACTCCCCCTCAGCCTGATCGCAGCCCTCGGTGAAAACCGTGTGATCGGCGTCGACAACAGCATGCCCTGGCACTTGCCGGGGGACTTCAAATACTTCAAGGCCACCACCCTCGGCAAGCCGATCATCATGGGGCGCAAGACCTGGGATTCCCTCGGTCGTCCGCTGCCGGGCCGGTTGAACATCGTGGTCAGTCGTCAGGCGGATCTGCAGCTGGAAGGCGCGGAGGTTTATCCGTCGCTGGAGGCGGCCGTGGTTCGCGCCGAGGAGTGGGCGCGGGAGCAGGGCGTCGATGAGTTGATGCTGATTGGTGGCGCGCAGTTATATGCACAAGGTCTGGAGCAGGCGGATCGGTTGTATCTGACACGCGTAGCGCTGAGCCCGGAAGGGGACGCGTGGTTTCCGGAGTTTGATGTGAACCAGTGGAAGCTGGTGTCGAATGTTCCGAATCCGGCAGAAGGCGACAAGCCGGCATACAGCTTTGAAGTTTGGGAGAAGGCCTGAAAGCTTCGCGGGCAAGTCGGATCGCCGCACCGCTCGCTCCTACAGGGTTGTGGTGAACCACATTCGGTGATCGACACAATTCCGTAGGAGCGAGGCTTGCCCGCGAAGGCGATCTAACAGGTAGTTAATCAGGCCTGAGCCAACGCCCCATGCTCATCCGCATCCAACAGCGCTTTATCCGTCTGCTGCATGATCTGGCTGGTGATCGCCCCAGCGGTGATCGAGCCACTGACGTTCAACGCCGTGCGACCCATGTCGATCAGCGGTTCAACGGAAATCAGCAACGCCACCAGTGACACCGGCAAGCCCATGGCCGGCAACACGATCAGCGCGGCGAAGGTTGCACCGCCACCGACCCCGGCCACCCCGGCCGAACTCAGCGTCACAATCGCCACCAACGTCGCGATCCACAGCGGGTCCAGCGGGTTGATGCCCACGGTTGGCGCAACCATCACCGCCAGCATTGCCGGGTACAGACCGGCACAGCCGTTCTGGCCAATGGTCGCGCCAAACGAGGCGGCGAAGCTGGCGATGGACTGTGGAATACCCAAACGGCTGGTCTGGGCTTCGATGCTCAATGGAATGGTGGCGGCACTGGAGCGGCTGGTGAAGGCGAACGTCAGCACCGGCCAGATTTTGCGGAAGAAGCGCAACGGGTTGATCCCGGCGGCCGATACCAGCACGCCATGGACCACAAACATCAGGCCCAGGCCGATGTAGGACACCACCACGAAACTGCCGAGCTTGATGATGTCTTGCAGGTTGGAGCCGGCGACCACTTTGGTCATCAGCGCCAACACGCCGTATGGGGTCAGCTTCATCACCAGGCGCACCAGGCGCATCACCCAGGCTTGCAGGGTGTCGATGGCGTTGATCACTTTCTGACCTTTCTCGACATCATCCTTGAGCAGTTGCAGCGCCGCGACCCCAAGGAATGCGGCGAAGATCACCACACTGATAATCGACGTCGGTTTGGCGCGAGCGAGGTCGGCGAACGGGTTCTGCGGGATGAACGACAACAACAGTTGCGGCACATTCAGGTCGGCGACCTTGCCCGCATAGTCGGTCTGGATGGTTTGCAGGCGAGCCATTTCTTGGGTGCCGGCGACCAGGCCTTCAGCCGTGAGACCGAACAGGTTGGTCAGGCCGATACCGATCAGCGCCGCGATGGCGGTGGTGAACAGCAGCGTGCCGATGGTCAGGAAGCTGATTTTTCCCAGCGACGAAGCGTTGTGCAGACGGGCCACGGCACTGAGGATCGAGGCGAACACCAGCGGGATCACGATCATTTGCAGCAACTGCACATAACCGTTGCCCACCAGATCGAACCAGCCGATCGAGGCTTTCAGCACCGGATTGCCCGCACCATAGATCGTGTGCAGGGCGACACCGAATACCACGCCCAGCACCAGTGCCAGCAACACTTTTTTGGCCAGGCTCCAGGTGGTGTGACGGGTTTGCGCCAGGCCAAAGAGCAAGGCGAGGAACACCAGCAGATTGAGGATCAGCGGCAGATTCATAGAGGCTCCAATAACTGTGTCAGCCGCATTCCGGGGCAGCTGCGAACCGGTAAGCCTAACAGCTTGATATGTAATGAATTAATATCAAAAACAGCGGTTGACTGTCGTTTTTGGAATAAGCCAATGCCGCTATAAGGAATGCGGCTGGCGGAATCAGGATGTAAGCGGTCGCGGGCAGGCGAGGACTGTCACACTTATTTGTTAGCGTCGATCTCTTTGAACCAGGGGAGAAACGCCGATGAAACTTGCACCGAAATTTCTTGCTGCTGCACTGGGATTGGGGTTGAGCCTGGGCCTTGCCGGGCAGGTTTTCGCCACCGATTTGCAGCACTGGCCAGCGGATCAGGCCAAGGCGCTGGACGCGATGATCGCGGCCAATGCCAACAAGGGTAACTTTGCGGTGTTCGACATGGACAACACCAGTTACCGCTACGACCTCGAAGAGTCCTTGCTGCCGTTCATGGAAAACAAGGGTCTGATCACCCGCGAGAGCCTCGACCCTTCTCTGAAACTGATGCCGTTCAAGGACACCGCCGACCACAAGGAAAGCCTGTTCAGCTACTACTATCGCCTCTGCGAAATCGACGACATGGTTTGCTATCCATGGGTCGCCCAAGTGTTTTCCGGCTTCACGCTTCAGGAGCTCAAGGCCAACGTCGATGAGCTGATGGCGTCCGGCAAACCGGTGCCGAGCACTTATTACGATGGCGACGTGGTCAAGACCATCGACGTTAACCCGCCGAAAATCTTCACCGGTCAGAAAGAGCTCTACAACAGGCTGATGGAGAACGGCATCGAGGTCTACGTGATGACCGCCGCTTCCGAAGAGCTGGTGCGCATGGTCGCTGCCGATCCGAAGTACGGCTACAACGTCAAACCGCAGAACGTGATCGGCGTGACCACGTTGCTCAAGGACCGCAAGACTGGCGAGCTGACCACGGCACGCAAGCAGATTACTGCCGGCAAGTATGACGAGAAGGCTAACCTGGGCCTGGAACTGACTCCGTACCTGTGGACCCCGGCCACCTGGATGTCCGGTAAGCAGGCGGCCATCCTGACCTACATCGATGAATGGAAGAAACCGGTCCTGGTGGGCGGCGATACCCCGACCAGCGATGGTTACATGCTGTTCCACAGCGTCGACGTGTCCAAGGGCGGCATCCATTTGTGGGTCAACCGCAAAGACAAGTACATGACCCAGATTAACGGCATGATGGCCAAGCACGCGGCGGCCCAGGCCAAAGAAGGGCTGGCGGTGACGGCGGACAAGAACTGGGTGATCGTGAAACCGGAAGAGATTCAATAAGCGCTGTGATGATCGTTCCCACGCAGGTGAGCGTGGGAACGACCAAAAAAATGCCCCGCACTTGGTTATTCCCCCCACTTGGGAATACATAGTTTGGGCCTTTCAGACTATTAACACTTCAATACCCCTCACTGAGGGGTATTTTTTTACTTCCCCAATGCGAAAGCCATACCGTGATCTAGCATGGTATGTAGACGACGCTCAGCCATATGCATCATTGGAAAGGACTGCGGCTAGGAGTTAGGTTGATCGTAGCCCTCTGACTTATGGGCCGTAATGCCTGCCTTACTCGTGGCAGTAGTCGTCAACGCCCTCATAAGGCTGCTTGAAGCTCGTAATTCATCGATTGGAGCAGTGTTATGCCTACCGGCTACTACCTGGCATGCCTCGATACTTACTGCTATGTCTGGATTGGTGCGCTTGGCGGCACGACGTCCACAGTTGGTGTCGAAGCTGATCTCGTGTCTCGCTTTTGCTTGGAGCATCGTAACAAAACGCTCATCGTGGTGAGTGAGACACATCCGGTCGTTGAAGAAGGCCACGAATGGCCGCTTTGACTTGCACAGTGAGCAGAGAGGGATCGCCTTGTGTTTGTGACAGTCAAGTCTCGCGTCTACACCGACACTACGGGGGCCTACACCCAACTTCCAGCGCTGCTGACGCCTGCTGGTGTGCTTGAATCATTGCTCGATTACTGCCTTTACAGAAGCCACGACCGAAGTATGACGTGGATGAAGAAGGTGACACGCTCGGTGCGAATGTTCCTCGAATACCTGCAAGTCAATCCCTCAGAGAGCGACACTTACCAACTTTTCCAGAACTTCGCTCAACGCCTCTACACCGGGACGTTTGACCGCGAGACAGGCCTCGACGTTAGCGGACTATGCTGGCCTCCACGATCGCCGCAGGATGCCTCGCACATCATCACCCACCTAACCGACTTCTTCGACTGGCTCGGTGAGATGCGCCCTGAGTTGGCGAGGGTGAACCCACGCTATGCAGGTGGTACTTTCGACCGACTGGCTGATGAGTCCG